>JBJMQD010000399.1:0-9303 GCA_045802855.1 Myxococcales bacterium
AGACCGGCGAGGGCAACGGCGATGACAGAAGGACGCGAGCTCTTCGGAACGGGAACGTCGCGGCGCCGCGGAGAGTGTCCGGGGGAAGTCCAGGAGGGATCGGTCAGCGCCGTGCGGCGGAGAGGGGCCGCGGGGCGGAGCGCCACATCGCAGGCTGGCGACGGCTCCGCGCGCGGCAACCCCGTCGGGAGGCCGGACCGCAGAAGGCATCCTTCGATGGCATCGTGAAGCTCGCGCATCGACGCGAAGCGCGCGTCCTGCTCCTCGGCGAGGCAGCGCAGGACGATCTTCTCGTAGTCGTCCGGGATCTCCGGAACGAGGCCGCGGGGCGACGGCGGCTCCCAGCGTGCCTCGTCCTCCTCGGCGGGGAAGCCGTGGCCCGGGAATGGAAGACGCCCCGTGGCCATCTGGAACATCATCACGCCGAGCGAATACACGTCGCTACGGGCGTCGACCGCGCTGGTCCTGCCCGAGGCCTGCTCGGGGGACATGTACCCGGGAGTACCGACCACCATTCCGGTGCGGGTCTGCCCGGTCGACTGTCCCGTGCCGTCGAGCAGCTTGGCGATGCCGAAATCGAGCAGCTTGACGAAGTTCTCGAGGCCCTTGTGGACGGAGAGGTGGACGTTCTCGGGCTTCAGGTCGCGATGGACGATCCCGCGCTCGTGCGCCGCCTGCAACGCCTCGCAGCATTGCAACAGGATCGGTCCGGCGACCGCCAGCGGAACCGGGTTCCCGGAAGCGACCAGGTGCTGAAGCGATCGACCCTGCAGGTACTCCATCACGAAGTAGTGGCGCCCCTCCTCGGTGACATCGAGGTCGAGGATCTTCACGATGTTGTCGTGGCCGATGAGGTTGACGGCGCGCGCCTCGTTGAAGAAACGCTCCACGATCGCGCCGTCCCGCGCGTACCGCGGATGGAGGAACTTCACCGCGACGCGAGAGTGGATGACGGGGTGCTCCGCCAGGTAGACGGAGCCCATTCCGCCCTTTCCGAGAAGGCGTTCGATCCGGTACGAGCCCACGACGCGGCCGAGGAGCGGATCTCCCGGGCTCGAGAGCAGCGCGCGTCCGTCTTCCGGACAGCGCGCTACCTCGTCGTCGTACTGCGTTGAGCAGTCGGGACAGGTCCGCGACAAGCCCTGGAAGTTGAATCTTGAGCCCCGTGGCGTGTCAAGGCAGCAACTCCGTTCCTCGGTTAGACTTCCGATTGCATGCGTTTCGCGAAACTGCATGGCCTGGGAAACGACTTCGTCCTCCTCGATCTGCGCGGAACCGCCGGGGCACGGCCTCCATCACCCGAGCGAGCGCTCGCCCTCTGCGACCGGCACCTCGGCATCGGAGCGGACGGGATCCTCACGCTCCTCGACGAGAACCGGCTGATCATCCACAACGCCGACGGATCGGTTCCGGAGATGTGCGGGAACGGCGCCCGCTGCGCCGCGTTGTGGATCGCGACGGATCGGTGCACGCGGCCCTCGCCTGCACCGGCGGAGGTCGTGCTGCGGACGGATGCCGGGCCGCGGCCGTGCGTCGTGCAAGCGGAGGCGTCCGGCAGCGGCTTCGTGGAGGTGGAGATGGGGGTCGCAGAGGTGGCAGCCCCCCGCGCGCTGCCCGGCGGATTCACTGCCGTCCCCGTCTCGACGGGGAACCCGCACCGCGTGATCTTCACCGACGGACCGCGCGAGCGGCTCACCGAGCTTGCGCGGACCGCCGGTCCGGGATTGTGCCGCGCGGAGGACGCGAACGTCGAATTCGTGGCCCGCGACGGAGAGGCGCGGTACCTCGTCGCCGTCTGGGAGCGCGGCGCCGGGCTCACCCAGGCGTGCGGGACGGGTGCCTGCGCGGTGGCGGCAGCCGCCCTGCACCGGGGCGAAGTCGAGCCCGGCCGGGAGATCGCCGTCGAGCTTCCCGGAGGCTCTCTCGCCATCTGGCGCGACGAGCGGACTGGCCAGATACGGATGCGCGGTCCCGCGCAGCTCGTCTACCGGGGGGAATTCCCCGATTAACGCTGGGGCTGCTTCGCCGAAGTCGGCGGATTCGATTTGTTGATGCCGGGCGGAGGTCCGGGCGCCGGCGGCGTGGCGCCTTGCGAAGTCGCCGCGGGAGGCTGCGCTTGCGCGGGCGGCGGCGGCGCGCTCGACGATGCCTGCTTGGATCCGAAGATGTTCGCCGCACGGCCCTGGGCGGCCTGCTCGAGCGCCTCCTGCACCCCGGCCAGCTCGCGCGCGACCGGGCCCGCTTCGAGCGCGCGCTCGCTGCCGCTCTGGTTCACCGCCTCGAGCTTGCGGCGGGCCGAGAGGACGAGCTTCGCCGCCTGTGCAAGCTCGCCCCGGGCCGACGCATAGGACAGCTCGCTGCGGACCCCGGAGAGCGCGCGGAACTGATCGGGCGTGAGCCCAGGAAGGGCGCCGACCCGATCGGCGAGCGAGTTCGCTTCCACCATCGCCGGCTCGTCGCCCTTCTGCACGTCGGCCTTCGCCCAGGGAAGGACGAGGTCGAACAGGGCCCGGTCGAGAGCGGTCTGGTCTTCGAACTCCTGCTCCGTGACCTTCGCGCCCTGCGGGACCGGAATCGGTCCGTACACGGAGCCCTGCTGCGGATCTTCGGCGGTGATCGGCGATTGGCCGGTGGGGAAGAAGCGGCCTTTCGAGATGACCAGCTTTCCGTTTTCGACGGTCCACGAATAGTGCCGCTGGTTGCGCTCGGACGCGAGCCAGAGCACTGCCCCGAGAAGGCCGAGCACGAGGACGGTGACCGCAAAGCGCTTCAAGCCGCCTCCGCTGCGCTGATCGGGTTCCTGCGCCATCGCGTTCTCCTCTTCAGGAATCGCCGACCGCCTTGACTACCCCGACGAAAGGGACGTTGCGGAACTTCTCGCCCGCGTCGAGGCCGTAGCCGACCACGAACTGATCGGGGACCTCGAATCCGAGATACCGCACCGGGATCCGGGTGCGCGCCCGCGACGGCTTGCTCAGCAGGGAACAGATCTTCACCGACGCGGGATGGCGGGTCGCGAGGTTGTCGAGGAGGTAGCGCATGGTGAGCCCGGTATCGATGATGTCCTCGACCACGATGACGTGCTTTCCCTCGATGGGCCGGGTCAGGTCGGACGTGATCTTCACGATTCCGGAGCTCTCGGTGGCCTCGCCGTAGCTCGACAGGGCGATGAAGTCTACGGCCAGGGGCAGGTCGATCTTTCGCGCCAGGTCGCTGATGAAGACGAAGGCTCCCTTCAGGACGCCGACCAGGACCAGGTCCTTGCCCCGGTGGTCGGCCTCGATCTGCGCCGCCAGCTCTCCGACGCGGGCGGCGATCTGCTGCTCCGAGAACAGGACATCGAGCTCCGCGGCCAGCTTCATCGCGCCTCACACATAAGCATTGTTCATCAGCTCGCCGAACCCGCCGCCGCCGGGGACGATGTACTGGTGGTCGTCGAGCCCGCGCTCCTTGTCCCAGAGCGTCCCCGGGACGGTGTCGAACACGTCCGGAGGGGATAACCCGCGGTCGACGCGCAGGGCATAGACGATCGTCCCGGGATGCTGCGTCGAGACCCGCCGGATGTACTCCGGCGTGACGATGAGGTGGGCGGCGATGATCTTGCGAGGAGTGCCCATCCGCTCCTGCTTGTACGAGTCGAGAGCGGTGCAGAGGCTGCCGCCGGTCGCACCCATCGGGTCCGGGAAGAGGAGGATCGCATCGTCCACGTCGCCGCCGATCTTGCTCCCGTGGATGCGTGCTCCGATCACCTTCGAGGCGTCGTCGAGCACCCGGGCCATGACGAAGTGGTCCTGCCGGACGAGGCGGGCGTCGAGGAGCGTGTTGAGGAAGTCGTACGTGATCTGCGACGGGAGCGTTCCCGCCCGGGCGATGTTGACGCTGACGGCGCGGACGTCGGGATCGATGGTCTCCCCGTGGAATACGCCGTGCGGCGTCGAGTCGATCATCCGGGTCTCTGTCGCCGTGGCCCGGCGGGGAAACTCGGCGTTGACGATGACGCGGAGGAGTCCCCGGTACAGCTCCCCCACGAGCCAGTTGATGTCGGGCTGGTACGTTCCCTTCGCGCACAGCCTCGCGAGCTGGCTGAGGGCGAGCGGCTCGGCGAGGATGTGGACGTGCCCGCCGTACCGATGGGCAATCTCGGAGGCGCGATACGGCACCTGGTCGTAGGCGTGATCCCGCATCAATGCCCCTGGCTCGAGCCGCGGCCGCCGGATCGACCCCCTCCTCCGAAACGGACGTAGAGCTGCGCCTGGACGCCGTCGGGCGCCGGCCGGGCCTCGAGCAGCACGTCGCGGACGCTGCCGAAGCGCTCGGCGACGAGACGGGTTCCCGCGCCGAGAACGCCGCCGTGCTCCTGCGCCGCGGCCTGGATGGAGCGCACGAGCCCGCGAACGTCGAGCCAGGCGATCTGGTCGGTCGCGATGTCGAACCCGCGCACGCCATCGGCCTTGAGATCGTCTCCGAGGGTGTGTCCGCCGGTCTTCGCAAGCAGCGCCCCGAGCCGGCCGAGATCCTGCTGCGGCTCCGGCGCGGGAGGAGGAAGCTTCTGCTTTCCGCCCTTCCCCCGGCGAGGCGGCGGAGGCGCCTTCTCCTTCGGCGCTGGAGGGCCCTGCGGCGACTGCTCGCCGCCGAGCGAGAGATAGAGGAAATCGCCCTGGATGGCCGCCTCCGCTCCGTTGTCACCGAGCTTCCAGACTGTCGCGCCCGACGCGATCCGGACGCGCCGTTCGGGGCGGACCCGGGAATCGATGGCGGAAGCGAGCGGCTGCGCCTTTCCGGGCTGCAGCTCGGCGACCGCGAGGATGCCGGAGCGATCGAGCGACGCAACCTGCTCGCCGAGGATGGCGTCGAGGAGGGCGAAGGAATCGAGATACACCCCCACTCCGACGTTCCCGGTGAACGAAGGCAAGAGGTCCTTTTCCAGATCGAGACCGGTCAGATCCTTCACCCGCTCCTTGGTACGGTCCGCGTCGGCGGAGCTCATGCGCAGAAGCTCGCGCCACATCGCCGCGGGCTCGCCGGAGAGCTTCAGGTACGCGGCGGGGCCGCGAGGCAGCTTCGCCGCCAGATCGGGCGGAGGCTTGAGGGGAGTGAAGGTCTTCTGCAGTTTCTCGCCGGTGAGATCGCGAGGCTGGGCGAAGATCCGCATCTCGAGCAGGTCCTTGCGGTCGATCACCGTGAACGCCGAGGGGCCGAAGGTGGCGGCGAGCCGTCCCTGCGAGTCGCCGGTGCCGCGGGAAAAGAAGACCATGTCGCCGCTGCCGACGTGGCGGATCGCGGACTGGAACGTCCCGTCGGCGAAGAGGCCGCCGTTCGGCTGCACCTTGAGCGCGCCGCGCAGCGCCGGAGTGGGATCGGTCATGCCGGGGAGGCGCACGTAGAGGTATCCGAGGCGCTGCAGCGCGCCGACCTTCTCGCCGCCGCGTCCCGTGCCGAGGAGGACCGGGGCGCCGTCGAGCGCGCTCTCGGTGAGCTGGAAGGGGCCGCCCGAGAAGCGCCCCGTGCCTCCTGCGTGCGCGAGGAGCCTCTTCAGGGCGGCGAGGGCCTTCGCGTCGTCGCTCGTGCCGACGGTCGCGACGAGCGCCTCGGCGTCGTCCGGGACCGTATAGAGCGCGAGGCCCTCGTCCGGATCGAAGCCGTTGTCGGCCGCCGCCTGCTCGCTCGTCGCGTCGAATCCGAGCGCGTCCGAGAGCGTGCGCGCGGTGTCGTCGAACACGTCGCGCATGCCGAGGCGGGTGGCGGTCTCCCGGTGGAGAGCCATGCGGTGCCAGGGCATTTCCTGGATGAGCGCCGCTCGGGCGTCTCCGGGAACCGCGGAAGCGACTGCCCGGCGGAGCACCGTCACCTTCGCGGTGACGCTCTGCTTCTCGCCGCCCTGATCGACCGTCTCGGTGAGCGTGAACGCGCCCGCGCGCGGGAACGCGTGCGTCGCCGCGGGTCCGGACACCTGGGGTGTGCCGTCGCCGAAATCCCAGGTGATCTTCACCCCCGCGGGGAGATCGGCCGGGGAGCCGAACGAGGTGGGAACGCCGGAGACGACGGTGCGGTCTTCGACGGCCGAGGGAGCGACCCGCTTGACGCAGGCCACGCACACTAGCGCCGCGGCGCAGGTGAGCCGGATGCGCATCGCGCCCCTTTACCATACGCTCCGGCAGGCCGCTGGAATGGATCCGGCGCAGGTTCCCGCCTTCCACGGAGGCTTGCAGCCGTGCCCCTCGCCCTGCTCCTGCTCCTCGCAGCTGCCGACAAGTGGAGCTTCGACGTCGGGACGGCTCCGCTCGTCAAGGTATCGAACGTGGCCGGGTCGATCCGGGTGGAGGCCATCCAGGCCAGGGGAGTCGGGGTCACCGCCGAGCCGAGCGGCGGCAGCGAAGAGGAGCAGGCGCGCTGGAACGTCGAGGTCCGCGGGTCGCAGTCGCAGGTGACGGTGCGAGTCTGCTGCGGAAGGTGCGGCAGCGACGGGAAATCGTGTCACGACCGGGTGCGGTTCGATCTCACGCTCAAGGTGCCCGAGGATGCCCGCCTCGAGCTGGAAGGGGTGTCGACGAACGTATCCGTCGCGGGAGTCCTCGGAGCGCAGCGCATCACCACGGTGTCCGGCGACGTCGATGTGGAAGGAAGCGCGGGCCGGGTTATGCTGAGCACGGTCTCCGGGAAGATGTCGCTACAGCCCCGCTCTGCCGCCGCGGGCCGGATCCACAGCGTGTCCGGCGACATCTCGCTCGCTCTTTCCGCTCCGGCGCGGGTCTCGTTCTCGACGATGAGCGGGCGGCTGAATGGCGAGCGCGGGGCGCACTCGTTCGGCAAGTCCGGACCGGAGATCGCCGTCGACACCGTGAGCGGGAACGTCACGGTCGTTGACAGCGCGCGCCCTTCCCGTTAGTTCTTTCAAAAGTTTCTGAAAGTTCGTGCCGCCAGGGAGGCGCAACCCGCATGGCGCTCCATTCGCCAGGGCTGGTCGATCTCATCGACGCCGCCGCGAGCCCCGCTGCGCGGCCGTCCGCCGCGCAGCTGCTGCCGACGACCGCCGCGGCCGAGGGGCTGCGCCACTTCGAGCGGGCCCTGCTGTCCGCGGCGGAGGCCGGACCCCGCGAATTGACGCCCGCCGCCGCGATGCTCCTGCGCGCGGGCGGAAAGCGGGTCCGCCCTCTGCTCACCCTGCTCGCGGCGCGGGCCGCGGCCCCGGGAAGGAGAGCGCGGGGCCGGGTCGCCCTCGCTCTCGTCGCCGAGCTCGTGCACTCGGCCACCCTCCTCCACGACGACGTGATCGACGACGGGCTCACCCGGCGCGGTCAGCCGGCCCCCAGGGTCGCGTACGGCAACGCCGTCTCGGTCCTGTCCGGGGACTGGCTCCTCGCCGCGTCCCTCGATCTGACGCTGCGCTCCCGCGTCCCCCTGGCGATGCCGGCTCTCGTGCGAACGCTGCGGACGCTCGTGGAAGGCGAGGGGCGCCAGCTCGCGCTCCGGGGCCGGACCGACTTCTCCGCCGAGGACGCGGTCTTCGTCGCGGCCAAGAAGACGGGATCGCTCTTCGCCTTCTGCGGCGAGGCAGGAGCGCTCGCCGCGGGCGCTCCGGAAGCCGTGGCCCGGGCGCTGCGCGAATTCGGCCAGCGCGCCGGGTGCGCCTTCCAGATTACCGACGACCTGCTCGATTTCGAGGCGGACGCGGCGACGCTCGGCAAGGCCGTGCTCGCCGACGTCGTCGAGGGAAAGCCGAGCCTGCCGCTCGCGATCGCGCTGAAGCGCCTTCCTCCGCTCCGCGACGAGCTCGCGCAGCTTCTGGTCGCGAGCGCGAACGGCGCGGACGACACGCTTCCCGGACGCGTCCGCGCCTTCGCGACCCGGCTGGGCCGGACCGGCGCTCTCGGAGCCGCGCGGCGGATCGCCGAGAAAGAGCGCGACGCGGCCCTTCTCGCCCTCGAACCACTTCCACCGAGCCCGACGAAGGATCTGCTCGCGCAGGTCGCTCATCTGCTCCTGTCGCGGACGCACTGATGGGCCCGGGGACGTCCACCGACGAGCGCCGCCCGCAGGAAGAGGAGCTCCTGCACGAGGTGGCGGACGCGGTCGGGGGCCTGATGGAGTTCTGGGGCTTCAAGCGGACCATGGGCCGGATCTGGACGACGCTGTACCTCTCCGAGGATCCGCTTTCCGCGGCCCAGCTCTGCGACAGGCTCGCGATCTCGAGCGGCGCCGCGTCGATGACGCTGAACGAGCTCGAGCGCTGGGGCGTCGTCGCCCGCTCGCGCAGGCCGGGCGACCGGCGGGAGTACTTCGAGGCCGAGACGGACGTTTGGAAGATGGTCTCGCGGGTCCTGCGCGAGAGGGAGCTTCAATATATCGAGCGCGCCCTGGAGGTCTTCGACCGGGCCCGGGAGAGGCTCTCGCACTCCGTCGCGCCCGGCGAGCAAGCACGGATCGCGCGGCTCGTCGATCGGATCGGGAAGCTGCGCGACCTCGCCCGCGTCGGCCGCGGGCTCCTCACCGCCATCGTGCAGCAGGGACGAGTCGACCTGGCGCCGCTCGTGCGGTTCGCGTCGGGACGGAGGCGGGGGTGATCAGAACTCTACGGAGATGCCGAACCGCCAGGCCCGGTCGTTCAGGATCATCACCCCGCTCTTGCGGAATCCGTCGAGGCGCGTCCAGCCGTATTCGGCGAACAGCGCCGTGCGCTGGACGCCCGCATCCATGAAGGCTTCGCGGGAGAGCTGGGGATCGATCGCGTCGAGGCTGACCGCAACGCCTACTGCGGTGCAGTAGCCGCGAGTCCATCCCGAGCCGCGCCCGCCGCCAGCGCCAGTCCGGGTGGAGACCTCGCCGCGGCCGTTGTAAGAGGTCCACAGGCCCGCGCCCAGTCCTGCCTGGACGTAGGGGATGACCGGCAGGTACCGAAACCGATCCGCGAGCACGTCGAACCTGTACGTCACGACCGCGAAGAACGGCGCGATGTTGAGGTGCGTCGTATCCGAGGAAGGTCCGACGACATGGGTCACGGCGTCGGCGGTCAGACCCTTTCCGTAGTTCTGCCAGAACCCGACGGTGCCGCCGACGAGGATCGCTCCGTACGGATGGGCGACTTCCCAGTCCACCTCGAGTTGATAGCGGAGCGGAGCCTTTTGGAAGATGTCGTGGTAGGGCTGCCCGGCGAGGCCCTTCTCGGCATCGATCCCCGGAGCGTACCGGTCCACCTTGAATCCGACTAACAGGAACCGGTTCGGACGGTTTTGCCCCAGCCAGTCTCCGGGGGCCTCGGCTCTAGCGGCGGGCGCGGCAAAGAGCATGGCGCCGAGCAGCGCGGCG
>JBJMQD010000054.1:0-3894 GCA_045802855.1 Myxococcales bacterium
GGCGGCAAGGAGGCCGTGCTCGGCATCGCGCAGAAGGACGCCGACGATCCGGCGTTCGGTTGCCAGATGGCGACATGACCCTCTCGCTGTTCGCTCTGCAGCTCCTGAACGGCGTCGAGTACGGGTTGCTCCTCTTCCTGGTCGCGAGCGGCCTCACGCTCGTCTTCGGGGTGCTGGGCGTCCTCAATTTCGCGCACGGGTCGTTCTACATGCTCGGCGCGTACCTCGCGTACTTCGTTGGCGAGCGGACCGGGAGCCTCGTGTACGCGGTGCTGCTCGGACTTCCCGCGATGGTGGCCGTCGGCTGGATCGTCGAGCGTCTCGCCATCTCGCGCCTCTACGCCCGCGATCACCTCTCCCAGGTGCTGCTCACCTATGGCCTCGTTCTCGTGTTCAACGATCTGCAACGCGCGCTATTCGGGAGCGAGGTGCACGGCGTGCCGATGCCGCGCGCGCTCGCGGGGAGCGTGCCGCTCGGGGAAATGCAGTCGTGGCCCGTGTACCGGATCTTCACCTCGGCCGCGTGCCTCTGCGTCGCGGCGGGGCTCCGCCAGATCATCCTGCATACCCGGTTCGGGATGCGGGTACGGGCCGGAGCGTCGAACGCGGAGATGGTCGAGGCGCTCGGCATCGACATCCGCAGGCTGTTCACCGGGCTCTTCACCGCAGGGGCGGCGCTGGCGGCGCTCTCGGGGATGCTCGCGGCGCCGCTCACCACCGTCTATCCCGGCATGGGCGAGGGCATCCTGGTCGTTTCCTTCGTGGTCGTAGTGATTGGCGGGATCGGCTCCATCAAGGGGGCCTTCGCCGGCGCGATGCTGGTGGGCATCGCGGACACCTTCGGCAAGGTGCTCTTGCCGGGTGTCTCCAGCGCCATCGTGTACGCGGTGATGGCTGCCGTGCTGCTCCTGCGGCCGCGCGGTCTCCTCGGCCAACCGGCCCTCGCGCGGTGACCGGCAACGGAAGGATCCGGATCGCGCTCGTCGCCTGCGCGGTGGCGCTCGCGCTCGTTCCGCTGTCGGGGGATCGGTTCGCGGTGCAGTTCACGGCAGCGGCGATGATCAGCTGCATCTTCGCCATGAGCCTCGACCTGCTCGTCGGCTACGCGGGGATCGTCAGCCTCGGCCATGCCGCCTTCTACGGCCTCGGCGCATATCTGCTGGCGGGTCTCACCAACGGCGCGGGGCTCGTCAACCCTCTCGCCACCTTCCCCATCGCGCTCGCAGGGACGGGCCTTGCGGCTCTCGTCATCGGCTTTCTCACCGTGCGCACGAGCGGCGTGTACCTCGTCATGGTCACGCTCGCGTTCACGCAGATGCTTTACTACCTGTTCGGCGAGTCGGCCGCGCTCGGGGGATCCGACGGAGTGTACGTTTCGCAGCGGCCGCGCCTCGCGATCCTCGGCCGGACCGTCCTGGATCTGGGCGACGGACTCACAGCGTACTTCGTCATCTGGGCGGCGCTCGTCGCCATCTACCTGCTGCTCGCTCGCGCGGTGCGCGCGCCGTTCGGCCGGGTGCTCGGCGGGATCCGCATCAACGAGGGTCGCATGCGGACGCTCGGGTACCGGACGCGCCGCTACAAGATTGCCGCCTTCGTGGCTGCCGGGTGCCTGGCCGGGCTCGCGGGAGTCCTCGACGCGACCCTGTACGGATTCGTGAACCCCGCCCTGTTCGGATGGCAGAAGGCGGGGTTCGTGCTCGTGACGGTCCTGCTCGGAGGCAAGGGAACGCTGTACGGCCCGGCGCTCGGCGCCATCCTCTTGATCGTCGTCGAGCACTTCGCCGAGCGCTGGACGGTGTACTGGAACGCGCTCGTCGGAGCGCTGGCCATCGCCACCGTGCTCGCGCTGCCGGGCGGACTTGCGACGCTTCTGCGGGGATCGCGTGCCTGAGGCCGTTCTCGCGACGGAAGGGCTCACCCGCCGCTTCGGCGCCCTCGCCGCGGTCGACTGCGTCTCGGTGCGGATCGAAGCCGGCTCGATCCACGCGATCATCGGTCCGAACGGCGCCGGCAAATCGACCTTCCTGAACCTGCTGTCGGGGGAGCTGCGGGCCACCTCGGGGAACATCGCGTTCCGGGGCGAGGACGTCACCCGCGCGCCGCCCGATCGGCTCTCGCGTCTCGGCATCGGGCGCAGCTACCAGACCGCGAATGTCTTCCCCGAGCTCCCCGCCGACGAATGCGTCTGGCTCGCGGCGCACTCGCGGAGCGGCGGCCAGGCCCGAACGGCGGAGCGCGGCCGCCGCGCGCTTGCCGCCTGCGGGCTTCTCGACCGCGCGAACGTCGCCGCGGGCAAGCTGAGCTACGGCGAGCAGCGCCAGCTCGAGATCGCGATGATGCTCGCCACCGAACCCTCCCTCCTCCTCGTCGACGAGCCGCTCGCGGGCCTCGGACACGACGAGGCGCGCACCGTCGTCGAATTGCTGCGCGAGGTGGCCCGGGACCGGACGCTGGTGCTCGTCGAGCACGACATGGACGCGGTGTTCTCCATCGCGGACGTGGTCACGGTGCTCGTCGACGGCCGCGTGCTCGAGACCGGCTCGCCCGCCGCGATCCGGGCCAGCCCGCGCGTGCGCGACGCCTACCTCGGCGAGGAGGAGTAGCCGTGGCGGCGCCGATCCTCGAAGCGCGAGGCGTGCATGCCTTCTACGGGCAGAGCCACGTGCTGCACGGGGTCGATCTGTCGATCGGGCCGGGCGAGACGGTGACGCTGATGGGCCGCAACGGGATGGGCAAGACGACCACCATCCGCGCGCTGCTCGGCATCTTGCCGCCGCGGTCGGGGCGGGTGCTCGTCCGGGGCGAGGACGTCGTCGGCTGGCCGGCGCATCGGATCGCGAGGCTCGGGATCGGGCTCGTACCGGAAGGCAGGGGCATCTTCCCGACGCTCACCGTGCGGGAGAACCTCGTCGTCGCCGCGCGGCCAGGGCCCTGGACGTCCGATCGCGCGCTGGCGCTCTTTCCCCGGCTGCGCGCGCGTCTCGATCACCTCGGGTGGCAGATCTCGGGCGGCGAGCAGCAGATGCTGGCCATCGCGCGGGCGCTCCTCACCAATCCGGCGCTGGTCATCCTCGACGGCGCGACGGAAGGCCTCGCTCCGCTCGTGCGCGCGGAGATCTGGGCGGCGCTCGCCGTGCTGCGTTCCGAAGGTACCGCCTCGCTGGTGGTCGACAAGGAAGTGCGACGGCTGCTCGAAATCGGCGACCGGCACCTGGTGATGGTGAAGGGAAGAATCGTGTTCGCCGGCACCCGGGCCGACTTTCTCGCCCGCGGCGAGGAGAATCTGGCGCTGTTGCGGGCTTGAGTGGCGCTGCGGGCGTCGGCGTTCTTCCGGGCTGAGCCGTCGGGGTGGCGTCCGGTACCCCGGTCGGGTGCCGCGACGAGCGTCGGAAGCATCCGTGCAGCCGCTTGCACTCGATTGCAACCCGCCGATTGGATGACCACGGTCCTCCTTGGTCACCCCCTTTCCAGAGAGGCCCACACATGAATCGCCCGTCTCGAAAGAAGCTGTCCGTCGCCATTGCCACCGCTGCCGCCTTCCTCCTCACGACGAGCGCATTCGCGCAGCAGGACAACAGCGCCGCGCAGGGTTCGACCCAGACCCAGCCGGCGGAGAAGCACCACAGCAAGGCCAAGGGAGCGCTGGTCGGCGGCGCCGGCGGTGCCGTGGTTGGCGGGAAGAAGGGCGCCGCGGCGGGCGCGGCGGGCGGCGCGCTCTGGCAGCATCACAAGAACAAGAAGGCAGAGAAGAAGGCGGAGAAGGCGCAGAAGTAACGTACCCGTCCGGGGACAGGTGAATCCCCCCCAACCCGTCCCGGGACAGGTGAATCCCCCCCTGCCCGTCCCAGGACAGGTGAATCCCCCCTACCCGTCCCGGGACAGGTGAATCCC
>JBJMQD010000291.1:0-9940 GCA_045802855.1 Myxococcales bacterium
AGCTGGACGTACGCGGAATCGCGGCGTGGATCGAGCGCGATGGCCGAGCGGAAGGCGGCCTCCGCCTCGTCGCGACTTCCCAGTCGGAGCAGCGTCGAGCCCAGATCGGTTGCGACCGTGGCGCTGCGCGGCTCCTTGGCGCGAGCGGCCTGGAGGAGGACGAGCGCCTCCTGCGGACGATCCTGCCGGAGGAGGCGCTGCGCCTGGGAATACGGTCCGGGCGCAGCCAACAGGAGGGCGACGAGAAGGATCACGCCTGCGCTCCGCGCAGCTCGCGCAGCCGCAGCCCGAGCTGGTTCATGCGCAGGTGCACCCTGCGGCGGGAGGCGCCGTCTCCGAACAGCTCCGCCGCCATCCGGTCGAGGTCGCCTTCCATCGCCTCGAACAGCGCGACCAGGTACTGGCGCTCCACGTCGGCGGAGATGTCCGCGAAGCTCGAGTGGCCCGACTTCAAGGTCACTTCCACGCGGCGTCCGAGCTCGGTCACGGCGGCGGCGAGCGGCCTGGGCTGCGACCTGGGCTCCGCGTTTCCGAGCAGCGACTCGACGACGGCATCGGGGATCGAAAGCACGGCCGGCGCTCGCTCGCGCGGGGCCGATTCGGCGTCCAGGTGCTGCGCGAGGGCGTGGACGAGGGCGCTCACGGCGAGGAGCTTCAGCTCGCGGTGGTTGCCGGGCCAAGGGTGCTCGACCAGCCTGCGCAGCGCCACCTTGGAGAGGAAGACGGTGAAAGCGTCGCGCCGGGCGCGCGAGGCCTGCGGCTTGCCGAAGACGACCGCGTCGTTCTCCTCGACGAAATCGTCGGGAGTGGGAAAACGGGCCAGGTAGGCGCGTACGAGCGGGCGAAGCTGCTCGGCACGGAGCGCCTCGAGGAAGGCGAAGCGGACCAGGTCGGGCAGGTCCTCGCGACGCTCGCGGAGCGGCGGCACCCGCAGCCGCGTCGCCGGGTTCAGGCGCATGTAGAGGTCCTGGCGGAAGCGGCCCTCGCGAACGAGCGCCTCGAGATCGAGGTTCGTGGCCGCGACGAGCCGCGGAGCCGCCGGGCGGGCGCGCACGTCGCCGAGGCGGGTGACGGTGCCGCGCTCGAGGACGAGGAGGAGTTGCCGCTGCAGGTCGGCGTCGAGGTTGCCGATCTCGTCGAGAAAGAGGGTGCCGTTGTGCGCCTGCTCGAAGACGCCGGACTGGTCCTCGACCGATCCGGTGTACGAACCGCGCCGCGTCCCGAAGAGATGAGCCGGGAGCAGGGTGGTCGGGATGGTGGAGAGGTCGGTGACCACCAGCGGCCCCTTCGCGCCGGAGCGCGGATGGAGGACCTGCTCGGCGAGGAAACTCTTGCCGGTGCCGGTCTCGCCCTCGATGAGGACGGGAAGCGGCGAGCGCGAGAGCACCCCGATCTGCCGGCGCAAGGCCGCCATTGCCGGGGTCTTGCCCCAGAAGACGGGGCCTTCTTGCGCCGCGCTTTGCAACTCGAGGGCGCGGGTGATCTCGGCCGCGAGCGTGCGGCTGTCGACCACCTCGTTTTCGCAGAAGTAGATCAAGGGATCGCGCGGTCGATCGAATTCCGCATCGGTAGTCGTCAGCAAGACGACGGGCAGGTTCGGATAATCGCGGCGGAGCTTTTCGAGAATCAGGAGGCCCTGCGTCCTGCGGATCTCCTCCAGACCGCGCTTCCCTTCGATCCCCGACTTGTCCTCGGGCAGGAGGCGATCCTCGGGAAGGGCGAAGTGGAGGTCGAGGACGACGAGGTCGGGCAACTGCTTCTGCCGCGACAGCGCCTCGGCGGCCTCGCGGTAGTCGTGGGCGCACTTGAGCGGACACCCGCGGTCGCGCTCCTCGCACACCTGACAGGGGATGCTGCGGTCGCAGCGGGTGACCGTCTCGAACTGGGGGAGATGTCGGTGGACCATCTCCACCGTCTGGTCGCGGTCGTCGATGACGAAGAGCTTCGGCACGGATGCCTCCCTCAGGTTTGTCGATCCAGACTTCGTGCCAACTCTTCGAACCGCTCTTCGATCTGTAGAAGGGCGAGGATTGCTTCCGCAAATCCGCCGGGGAGAGCGTCCACCGCCTTGTGGGCCTGCTCCAGTGCTTCCGAAAAGCGGTCTAGTTCCGCGATGCTGCGAGGCGCCTCCGCGCGCATCCGCTCCCAGAGCGAGCGCGCCGTGGCGGGCGCGCCCTCCTCGTCGCGAAGGTCGTAGAGGCCGCGCCGCAGCGCCGCCACGTCGGCGGGCGCAGGCGGTCCTTCGAGCGAGCGGAGGTCCCGCGCGGTCCAGACCGCGCGCTTGACGATGTCGTGGCGCAGGCGCCGCGCCCAGGGGTGCACGATCTACATTCTATAGAAAGTCGCTCTGCAAACAAGAGAGCGCTGCCGGGGCGCGGGCAGGCGCTACCCGTGCGCGCAGGTGGCACGCCGGTTGAAGTGCAGCCCGACCATGAACGCGCACATCGATGTAGTGAAGCCAGCGCCCCTCTTCGTCGACAGACTCGTGCTCGCGGCGCTCTCCGCGAGAAGGGCCCTGGCCGTCTTCGGCGCAATCCTCGTCGTCTTCTGCCTCGGCGCATCCGTCGTCCTCGCGCCGGCCCTCGGCGCGGGTGACGCGCCTCCGGTTTCGAACGCAGAAGCCGCTGATCAGCGCGCCGGGTGCGGCTCCAGCGGCACGATCTCGCGCGAGGAGAGCCGCAGGAACCGCGAGAGCAGCGCCGCCGCCACCGCGGTGAGCCCGGCGCAGAGCCCCCACCAGAGCCCGATCACGGATCGCTGCACGAAGAGCCCGAGGAAGACCGCCACCGGGAGGCCCACCGCGTAGTGGCCGAAGAGGTTGGCGAGGAAGGCGAAGCGGGTATCGCCCGCGCCGCGCAAGACCCCCGCGCCCACGCCCTGGATCCCGTCCGAGATCTGGAAGAAGGCGGCGACGGCGAGCACGGGCGTCGAGGCGGCGAGGACGTCCGGGCGATCGGTGAGGAGGGATGCGACCGGGCCGGGGAAGAGCCAGAAGAGCAACGCGAACAGGGTCATGATGCTCGCGCCGGCACCGAAAGCGACCACTCCGGAGCGGCGCGCGGCGGCGGTATTCCGCGCCCCGATGGCCCATCCGACCCGCACCGATCCGGCGTTCCCGATCCCGACCGCGAAGCAGAAGCTGAAGCTGGCGAACGAGATGGCCACCTGGTGCGCCGCGATGGCGAGCTGGCTGATGCGGCCGGCGAGGATCCCGACCAGCGCGAAGATCGAGACCTCCGCGCCCATCTGCAATCCCACCGGGGCGCCGACCCGCAGGGCGGCGCGCAGATCGTGGAGCAACGGCGCGCGCCGCGTGCGCTCGGGCTCGCGCAGCGCGGCGGCCGGGACGACCAGGGTGAGCGCCTGGATGACGCTGCAAAGGCTTGTCGATAGGCCGGACCCGGCGGCGCCCATCGCAGGCACGAGGCGGAGCGGTCCCGTCCAGGAAGGGAGGTCCGCGCCCCCGAATACCAGGAGGATGTCGAGAAGCAGATTGCAAACGTTGGCGATTACCGTCGATATGACGAGCGGAATCACCTTGTGCGCCGCTTGCAGATAGGAGCGGAACGCCACGAACAGCAGCATGGGAAAGAGCCCCGGAAGCCGCATCCAGAGGAATGCCTTCCCGCCGCTGCTGACTTCGGGATCGATCCCGGCCGCGTCGATCAGCAAGGGAGCGAACGAGAGCGGGACCGCGAGGACGAGCGAGGTGAAGAGGGCGAGCCACGCTCCCTGCCAGAGCAGCTCCCGGGCGCGCTTGCGGTCGCGGGCGCCGAAGGCCTGGGCGACCAGCGGATCGAGCCCCATCACGGTGCCGATCCCGATGATGGCGACGGCGAAGAAGATGCCGTTCGCCAGGCCGACGGCGCCGAGCGCGCCCGCGCCGAGGCGCCCCACCACGGCGGTGTCGACGACCCCCATCAAGGCAAGGCCCGCTTGCGCGATGGCGATGGGGACGGCGAGGCGCATCAGCTCGCGCAGCTCGTTTCCGAGCCTGCGCAGCCGCGTCGTCTCGGTCGCGTGCGCGGGGAGCGCGCTGCTCATGGCGCCGTCGGTGCCCATCCGGGTGCGATGTACCAGACTGCGATTGGTTGCAAATCTCAGCGCGCCCGGGTCCGCGCCTCCAGGATGAGCCGCATGCGGCGCTCGTGCAGGCGCGGCTCCAGACCGACCGGATAGAGGTGCGGGTTCACGAAGCGCACGATGGCGGGATCGAGAGCGGCGACGTTGGCGGCGGCGCGGGCGCGCGTCTCCGGAAGGGGCGGCATCTGGTAGACGCGGCGCCCGGCGCGAAAGATGGGGACCAGTAGATCCTCGTGGGCGGCGTCCTTCGGGATCGACTTGCGGCGGGTCGGGTCGGTGGGATCGATCAGGGTGCGCTCCGAGATCCCGAGGTCCTCGTCGTAGAGGAGATCGCCGAGGAGACCGGAAGGTCCGCGATAGCGCCGCACGCAGAGCACGCCCGGCGTGGTGATCTTCGCCTGCTGCTCGCTCAGCTTGAGCCGCGGCGTCCAGCCGTCGCCCTCGCGGACGGCGGAGAGCTTGTACACTCCGCCGAGCGCTGCGTCGGGGCGGGCCGCGACGAGGCTCGTTCCCACCCCGAAGGAGTCGATCTTCGCGCCTTGCTCCTTGAGCAGGCTGTTGATGACGTTCTCGTCCAGATCGTTGCTGGCGAGGATGCGGACGCCGTCGAACCCCGCCTCGTCGAGCCGCCGGCGGGCCTCTTGCGAAAGCCAGGCGAGGTCGCCCGAGTCGAGGCGGATGCCGAGAAGCTCGTGCCCCTTGGCCCGGAGCGCGCGAGCTTCCTCGATCGCGTGGCCGACGCCTGACAGCGAATCGTACGTGTCGACGAGGAACACGCAGTCGTCGGGCATCGCCTCGGCGTACTCGTGGAACGCTTGCCGCTCGTCGTCGTGGAGCATGATCCAGCTGTGCGCGTGGGTGCCCCGCACCGGGATGCCGAAGAGCTTGCCGGCGAGGAGGTTCGAGGTCGCCTCGCAGCCGCCCACGTACGCTGCCCGGGCTGCCGACACCCCGCCGTCGGGCCCTTGCGCGCGGCGCAGCCCGAACTCGATCACGGGGCGACCGTTGGCGGCGAGGCAGACCCGGGCGGCCTTGGTGGCGACCAGGGTCTGGAAATTGAGCAGCGTGAGGAGCGGCGTCTCGACCAGCATCGCGGCGACGGCGGGTCCGCGCACGCGCAGGATGGGCTCGTGGGGAAAGGCGACGGTGCCCTCCGGCATCGCGTCGACGTCGAGGGCGACGTGCAACGCCCGCAGCCAGTCGAGGAACGGATCGTCGAAGAGCGGGCCGCGCCTTCCCCGCAGCGACCGGAGGTAGGCGAGATCGTCCTCGGCGAAGCGGTGGTGCTCGAGATATTCGGCGGCGGATTCGAGCCCGCACACGACGGTGAAGCCGCCTTCGAACGGGTTCTTGCGGAAGGTGAGGTGGAACTCCGCCTGCCGGTCCGCGATGCCCGCCTTGAAGGCGGCGAAGGCCATCGTCAGCTGGTACAGGTCGGTGAGGAGTCCGAGCGGCGGCGCGTAGAGATCGGTCGGGTAGGCCACGGACGCTGTTCTACCGCTGTAGATTCGTCCGCAACCAGTTCCGCTTCCCGGCAGTGACCGCGACGATCTCGTCGATCGGTGGGAAGTCGGGATGGCTGAGACGGATCTTGTGTTTGCCCGCCGCGATGCGGACCTCTTTCGGGGTGTCGCCGATGGGTTTCCCGTCGATCGAGACGTCCGCCCAGGGCGTCACTTCGATGGACAGGATGCCTTCGTCGCTCGAGGCCTCGGGCACGCGCAGCGACTTCAGCGAGCTGGTAATCGCACGAATCGCGTTTTTCGGTCTGCTCGGAGGCGGCCGAGACTCTTCCGGAGCGGGCCGCTCAGGCTCGGCGCGTTGGTCTTGCGAACCGACCAGGGAAGCAACTTCCGGCTTGGGATCGGGCGGCGGCTGAGGATCGGCGAAAGGCTTCGACGCTCGAGGATCGCTCTGCGAGATAGGAGATGTCGGCTCGGGACGGGGTTGTGGCTTCGGCCTCAGTCCGATGATGACCAGCACGACGAGCAGGGCGACGCCGACCGCGGAGCCGATGACGAGCGGGAGATGGGAGCGGGCCGCCCGGCGCTGCGATTCCGACTGGCTTTTGCTCGCGGCGCTTTGGTCGGCAATTTCGGTCTCGTCCTCGACCTCGTTCGACCGTGCCGACACCGGGACGGGCTTCGGCGTGAAACGGCGCTCGGCGCTCGGGGTGAGCGGACGCGGCGTCGGCGACGCCTCGAGGCGCTCGCTCGCGCGCGAGATCTCCTGCGTGAGGCCGGGCCCAGCCGGAGACACCGCCCGGATCGCTGCCTCCGGCGAGGGAGGGGAGGGCCGCGGGGTCAGCTTCTTGGTTCTGTCGAGGAGCACCGTCGTGTGAGCGAAGGCCGGCGTCACCGGCTCGCGAGGCGCGCAGGCGAGGAGCTCGCGGCGGAACTCCTCGGCCGTCGCGGGCCGGCCTTCCGGATCGGTCGACAGCGCGCGCATCGCGAGCGCTTCGAGATCGGCGGGAAGCGCGAGGTCGGGCCTGCGCTCGCTCGCGCGGATGGGAACCTCGAAGAGCACTTTCGTCGCCAGCGTCTGCGGCGTCTTCGCCTCGAAGGGGAGCTTGCCGGTGAGGAGCTCGTAGAGGATGACTCCGACCGAATAGAGATCGCTCCGGGCGTCGAGCTCGTCGCCGCGGGTCTGCTCCGGGCTCATGTAACCCGGAGTGCCGCAGACCATCCCTGCCTGCGTCAGCCGCGCTGCGCCCGGATCGTCCGAGTCGCGGATCTTCGCAATCCCGAAGTCGAGCACCTTGACGAAGTCGGTCTCGTCGTGGCGCGACTCGACCATCACGTTCTCGGGCTTGAGGTCGCGATGGAGGATGCCGAGGGCGTGCGCCTCGGTGAGCGCCGCCAGCACCTGCGAGAGGATCTTCACCACCCGCCGCAGGTCGAGCGGGAATTCGTCGGAGATGAGCTTCAGGAGGTTGCGCCCGCCGAGATACTCCATGGCGATGAAGAGCGTGCCGTCCTCGGTCTGCCCGAAGTCGATGAGGCTGATCGAGTTCGGGTGGTTGAGACGGGAGGCGAGGCGGGCCTCGCGGTGGAAGCGCTGGACGATCGACTCGTCTGCGAGCAGCGAGCGCTTGAGGATCTTGAGCGCGATGGGCCGCTCGAGGGTGAGGTGGGTGGCCTTGTAGACCTGGCCCATTCCCCCGCCGCCGAGCAGCTGGTGGATGAAGTATTTCTGCGCGACCGTCTGGCCGATGTACGGATCGCGCGTCTCGTTTTCCTGCGGAGCGACGGCGCCGCAGAAGGGACAGAAGTGGCCTGCGGTAGTCACTTCCCGCTTGCAGCGGTCGCAGATGAACAAGCTCGTCTCCGGAGAAGTGGCCATATCACCGCGTTTTCGACAAAAGGACCGCGCCCCGGGTTGGACCCGGGCTGCTCGCGGACGCGAGGCAAGTCCGCCCGGGCGGATCTCCGCGCAGGAATGCCTCGACACCGAGGACGAGAGCGGTGGGAAGGGTCGCCGCGCCGAGGTCGCCGAGGAAGGGCGAAAGCAATTCCACCGTGGTGTCGGGATTACTCACGTCGGCGGTCGCGCGCGGGAAGGCGAGCAGGAACTCACGGACGCGATCGGGTTCGTGCGTCAGATCGGAGAGCCAGTAGTCCACCGTGCGCCGCGATGCCTGGAGACGATCGCAAATGATGCGCAGCGCGCGCGTCAGCGCAGCCGCGGTCACGGGCAATTCCGGGTCGACGGCGGCAGGCTCGTCCGCGGTAGCGACGGCCTCGATGCGCGCGTGCGAGTCCCAGCCCGCCCGCTTCGCGACGTCAGCGCGGGCGAGCAGCAGGAACGCGCCGCCTTCGCCGGGGATGAAGCCTTCCAGGTTCTTGCCGTCGAACAGCCGCCGCTGCGCGACGAGATCGTCGACGACGTCCGCGTCGTAGGCGGTGTCCACGCCGCCGGCGATCGCGGCATCGAACCGTCCGGAGGCGAGCGCGGAGCAGATTGCCGGAAGCGCGAACGCGAGCGCCGCATGGCCTCGCGGCACGATTTGGAAGGTGAGATCGAGTCCCTTGGATTCCGCCGCGACCGCCGCCTCGAGCTTGCGCGCTTCGCTGGCCGAGGGACCGCCGGGCGCGAGTCGTTCGGCGACCGCGAGGACGACGAGCACCCGCGGACGGTCGAGGGCCGCGGCGCGGGCGAGAAGAGGCGCGACGAGCCGGCGCAGGACCGGGACGAGGCGATCGATGCCTTGGCTGCGCGGAGGGAGCGTGCGGATCTGCAGCATCGTCGCCCGCTGGCCCTCGGTGAGGCGGAAGGGCGTCTCTGCGTGCGCGGCGATCTCGGCTCGGCGGAAGGCCCAGATCTGGTGCGGCGAGAACCCGAGACCGTTCCACGCCGTCGTCCCGCAAACCAGGGCGGATTGCCCCGACGGGTCGGTCCAAGTGGTGACCTCGGCGGGCGTGTTCACGAGATCCTCTTCTCGTGGACCTGGATTCCTTCGAGCCGATACGTCTTGCGCGGCACCGGGACCACCGCGCGCCAGGTCATCTCGAAAGCGCGCTCGTTCGGGAGGAGCACGACGGTGTCCATCGCGGTCCGATGCTCGACCAGCTTGCCGTCGAGGCGACTGCCGACGAAGAACGCCAGGCGCGGAAGCTCGAAGACGAGTGGGCCGTCGGCGCAGAGGTTGTGCAAACCGACCTGCTCGCCGCCTCGCAAATAGCCGTTTGCGATCTGATCGGGCGGAGCGGCCTGATCGAATCGCGGATCGAAATCGTCGGGCGGGAGAGGCATCCGCGTCTTCTTCCACGTTTCGTCGTACGTCCCGGCGTACTTGCGGCGCGGCATCCAGTGGCGCCCGATCGGGCCGACGCCCATCGGCGGCGGCGACGACTTGCACGTCGACACGAGGTGCGCGACGTCCTCGATGGCGGGCCCCGGGTTGCCGAGGAGGCTCGCCGGTTCCCGGGTCACGCCGCGGCCGGCCGGATTGCGCGGCTCCTCGAGAGGCTTCTTCGGGTCGCTGTCGTCGCGGCCGCCCCAGGCGTACTCCCAGCGGAGCGGCACCTCCTCGAACACCTGGGGATCGGAGAGGACGATCCCGGTGAGTCCGCGGTACCAGACGCGCAATCCGAAGACGCGCAGCACCTTCTGGAGGGAGCCTATCCGCAAGCCGACGTCGAGCTGCCGCACTTTCGCGCGGCCCTTGGCCATCGCGGACGCCGCCACGATCACGTCGGTCCCCGGTTTGTGAACGCAGAGGTCGGAAGGGAGTTTCAGGCTGCTCGTCTCGGGTTTGTCCTCGTCCCAGGGGACGTCCGTGACGTTCACCTTGGCGCCTGGCGCTCGGGTCGTCGTCCCTTTCGGGGTGATCTGAAAGCGCTGCTTCACGACGGTGATGACGACGCCTTCGCCGGTCGCGGTCATCTGCGGGAGCAGCTCGACGGTGGCCTCGGTGGCCTTGGAGAGGGGCGGCGGGATCATGATCGCTCGAGGTGGACCGGCCAGTTGCCCGGTGCCCCGCGCCGCGGGGCGAGCTGCGCGGACCAGTCGCAGATCTGACGCCGCTGGTGGGTCACGAAGGCGTCCGGGTCGAAGGGAAGGTTTGCGCCAGAGCGGGCGCACAGCTCGAGGTAGGCCGGCCATCGGTGGGTACGCGTGGCGAGGCGGGCCTCGATCTGGCGGAGATCGTCGGCGAGGCTCCAGACATGCCCGAAGCGGTACCGCGTCCCGGGGCGAGCATTCTTGCCATGCTTCTCCCACCAGGTGCGCCACGGTTCGGCCCTGGCGGTGAGGATGACGTCTTCGGGGATCGGACCCTCGATCGCGATGAACGGTTCCTTGCCCTTCTCGTATCCGGGAGCGGGATCCGCATCGGTGAGCGAAGCGCCGGTGATGA
>JBJMQD010000326.1:0-11424 GCA_045802855.1 Myxococcales bacterium
CTGGGCGGGCAGCTCGGATCGCTCCACGCGCTCCGCGACGGCGAACCGGTCCAGATCGGGAGGACCGCGCGCTACGTAGGCATGCACGCATGGGTCCCGCGCGACGGCGTCGCGCTGCACATCAACGCCTTCAACTTCCCCGCCTGGGGCACGTGCGAGAAAGCCGCCACGGCGCTTCTCGCCGGCATGCCAATCCTGAGCAAGCCCGCGACCAGCACCGCGCTCGTCGCGCACCGCGCGGCGGAGATCGGCATTCCGCTCCTGCCGAACGGATCGTTCGGCTTCCTCGCCGGATCGACGGGAGACCTGCTCGACCGGCTCGGTCCGCAGGACGTGGTCGCCTTCACCGGTTCGTCCCAGACGGCGAACAAGCTCCGCGAGCAGCTTTCCCGGCGCGGCGCCCGCCTCAACGTCGAGGCCGACTCGCTCAACGCCGCCGTCCTCGGACCCGACGTGCATCCCGGAAGCGCGACCTGGGACCTGTTCGTCGCGGACGTCGTCCGGGACATGACGCAGAAGACGGGGCAGAAGTGCACGGCGGTGCGCCGCATCTTCGCGACCCCCGATCTCCGCCAGGAGGTGCGGGACGCTCTCGTCGAGCGGCTCTCGGCGGTGCGCGTCGGCGATCCGGCCCGCGGCGAGGTCACGATGGGGCCGGTTTCCACCGCGGACCAACTCCGCGACGTCCGCGCCGGAATCGCCCGCCTCGCCAAGGAAGCGGAAGTGGTGACGGGCGGCGAGGCAGCGCCCAAGGCGCTCGCTCCGGAGGGCAAGGGCTACTTCGTCGCACCGACCCTGCTCCTCGCCCGCGACGCGCAGGCGGCGCGCGCAATCCACGAAGACGAGGTCTTCGGACCGGTCGCGACGCTTTGTATCGCTGAGCCCGATAAGGTCGCCGACCTCGTCCGCCGCGGTGGGGGCGGACTCGTCTGCTCGGTCTTCAGCGACGACCGCGAGTTCCTGCGCAAGCTCGTCCTCGCCGTCGCGCCCTATCACGGCCGCATCTACCTGGGGAGCGAGAAGGTTGCAGGTCAAACCTTCGGCCCGGGGACGGTCCTCCCGCAGCTCGTGCACGGGGGGCCGGGTCACGCGGGCGGCGGCGAGGAGCTGGGCGGGACGCGCGGGATGCAGCTCTACTCACAGCGGGTGGCGCTGCAGGGCGACCGCGCGCTGCTCGACACCATCGCGCCGGCGCTCGCGAAGCAGGAGGGGTGAGCTAGCCTCTCCAAGGTGGTTCACGTGAACGTGAACCTGAACCTGAACGGCAACGGAGTCGTTCACGTGCAGGTTCACGAAGAGCCGCGGCTCGGAGCGGCCCTACTGCGCCGCGTGCCAGTCCGAGTAGACCTTGTCCGCCTCCGCGATGAAGTCCTCGTGGCGCGGGCGCCAGTCGAGCTCGGTACGAGCCTTCTCGCTCGAGACCTTCTGGTCGAGGGCGAACGCGTCGGCGAGCGGTCCCATCTGCGCCCGTGCCTTGTCCAGCGGGAGCACGGACACCTCTCCCTTGCCCGCAACCTTGCTGCACGCCTTCGCGATGTCGCGCAGCGTGTGGGTCGAGGCATCGTTCCCGTGGAAGATCGATCCTGCGGGGGCGCGCTCGACGAGGCGCACGTACAGCTCGGCAAGATCGTCGCGGTGGACCATCGTCCAGTGATTGTTGCCTTCGCCGGGGATCTGCGTGGCGCCGTGCTTCGACGCCGTCCCGAACAGCATCGCCGGGATGCCGCCGCCCGGTCCGCCATAGACGATGCCCGGACGCACCACGACGGCGCGGATCCCGTCCTTCGCCAGTTCGAGCGCGGCCTGCTCGTGCGCCGGTCGCCACGCAACGGCGGCCGGGGGCTTCGGTGGATGCTTCTCGTCGACGGGCTCGTCACCCGTGTCGCCGAGGACCCACACGCCGCTCGTGTAGATGAAGGTCCCACCGACGCTGCCGCGCAATAGTTCACGCGCCGTGGAAATGGCCTTGCGGTCGAGGTCGACCATCGCGGGCCCGTGGTCCTGGGCGACGTGTACGAAGGCCTGCGCCCCGTACGCGGTGGCCGCATACCCGGCGGGATTTCCCAGGTCGCCGACGACGAGCTTGATGCCGGCTGCCTGCAGCTTCCCCCCTTTTTCCTTGCTGCGTACGAGCGCGGAGACGTCGTGCCCGGCCTTCTTCAGGCGCAGGGCGACGGCGCTTCCCACGTATCCCGTCCCACCGGTGACGAACACCTTCATCTAGGGATGCCCTCCATCACGGATCGGGCCTCTCTACGCCCCGCGAGCGTTTCCGCCAAGTGGATCGAGTCGAGGTCGTCCTTCGGCCGGACGGACGCCTGCATAACCGCCTACGCACCGCCACCGCCGCTTCGCGGCAAAATGGTGAGGCAATGTAGGTGTCATGTCTACCCGGAAATGCCGTAAGTAGTCGAACTGTTGGGAGCTTCGGATGTCTAACGCAGGCCGACGTGGATCGGTCTCGTGTTTGCTACAGGGCAGTGACAGTTCAGGAACGCCAAGCAGGAGTCAGCCACCTAATGCACGGCAACGTCGAGCGCCTTCCGATCCCTCAGAAGAAGGTCGCAGTCCTCCTCAACGGGAACGCCCGGGCCGTCACCGAGCAGCTTCGGCGCGAGCTCGAGCAGTTCGTCCCGCCGGAGGATCTCTTCTTCTCTCGCACCTTCGAGGACGCCCGCAGCATCGCGCGGACGGTGCTCGACCGCGGGTACCCCACGGTGCTGACCGGTGGCGGAGACGGCACGTTCGTCGGCTACGTCAACTGCCTCTTCGACGAGGTGGCGCGCGAGCAGCCGCACCTGTTCGTCCGCGCGAGCGGGGGCAGCGCCGCCGCCGTCGCCCCTCGCCACACCTTCCGTATGCCCCGTTTCGGCGTCCTGCGCCTCGGGACGGGCAACGCATTGGCCGAATTCGCGGGAGCCTCGGCGCGACGTCTCGGCGTCGTGGAAGACATCCTCCGCACGCGCTCCGGCGAGGTCTCCCGCGCTCGCGCCCTCCACCTCCTGCACTGCGAAGGAAAGCGCGCTCCCTTCGCCGGTCTCGGCCTCGACGCCCGGATCCTCAACGACTACGTCGCCGTGAAGAAGGGCGCCGCGGGCATCGGCAAGGCCGGCTATTTCTGGGCCGTCGCGACCCGCACCATCCCCGCCGTGCTCGCCGAGCGCACCGTTCCGATGGTCGAAGTCGTGAACGTGGGCTCCGCCGCGCGCAAGCTCGACTGGAACGGCCGGCCGGTGGGCCGCGAGATCCGCCGCGGAGAGCTGCTCTACCGGGGGCCCTGCCGCATCGCCGCCGCGGGCACCGTCCCCTGCTACGGATTCGGCTTCCGCATCTTCCCCTTCGCCCTGCGCTCGCCCGGGCAGTTCCAGCTCCGGCTCTCCTCGATGAGCCTGGCGCAGACGCTCGCGCAGGCTCCTCGCATCTGGAAGGGGATCACCCCCCGCAAGGGCGTTGCCGACTTCCTCTGCGATCGCGTGCACGTCAAGTTCGATCGCGAGATGCCGTTTCAAATCGGCGGGGACGCGGAGGGGTATCGCAAGGAGCTCGAGCTCTCCATGTGCGATCAGCCTCTCGAGCTGCTCGATTTCAACTGCGGTCCTCTGCTGCAGGCGCACCGCCCGTTCGCCACCGCCTGAAAACCGAAGGCGTGCTCCCGAGCCCGAATGACCTGCACTAGCAGGGCAGTTCAGAGCACGTTGCTCGCCAGCTCCGCGAGCGCGCTCCGCTCTCCTTTGGTGAGCGTGATGTGCCCCGCGAGCTTCTCGTTCTTGAACTTGTTCACCACGTGGATGAGCCCGTTGTTGGTGGAGTCCACGTAGGGATTGTCGATCTGGTACGGGTCACCGGTGAGGACGATCTTGGTGTTGTCGCCCACCCGGGTGATGATCGTCTTCACCTCGTGGGGCGTGAGGTTCTGCGCCTCGTCCACGATGATGAACTGGTTCGGGATGCTCCGGCCGCGGATGTACGTGAGCGGCTCGATGGCGACGAGACCGAGATCGATGAGCTCCCGGTAGCTGCGCCCCGCCTTGCGATCGGCTTTCGACAAGCCCATCAAGAACTCGACGTTGTCGTAGATGGGCTGCATCCAGGGATTGAGCTTCTCCTCCACCGTGCCCGGCAGGTAGCCGATGTCCTTCCCCAGCGGGAAGACGGGACGGGAGACGAGCATCTTCTGGAAGACCTGCTCTTCCATCGTCTTCTGCAGCCCCGCCGCGATGGCGAGAAGCGTCTTCCCCGTGCCCGCCTTGCCGACGATGGTGACGAGCTTGATCTCGTCGTTGAGCAGCAGATCGAGCGCGAAGCTCTGCTCCTTGTTGCGCGGCCGTAGCCCCCAGGCGCCCTCCTTCAGCGATTTCATCAGCGGCACGAACTTGCCGCGCGAAGCGTTGTACTTGGCGAGCGCGGTGTGGTTCGGCGCCTCGCGATCCTTGAGCAGCGCGAACTCGTTCGGGGCAACGTCGGTCGCCATGTCGGCGGGCACCAGAAGCTCACCGTGCGAGTAGAACCCGTCGATGTCCGCGCGGCTCACCTCCACCTCGCGGACGCCGAGGTACACCTCGGGGCTCTCGATCTTGTCGTTGCGGTAGTCCTCGCTCGGCAGCCCGAGGGCGTCGGCGCGGATGCGCAGGTTCACGTCCTTCGAGACGAAGACGCAGCGCAGATTCGGTTCCCGGTCCTTCAGATCGTGGGCGAGCGCGAGGATCCGGTTGTCGGCCATGTGGCCGTTCAACAGCATCTGCGGCAGGTCTTTGTGGGTGAACAGCACGCGCAGCGTCCCGCCGCCCTCGAGCGGCACGCCCTCGGTCAGGGAGCCACCCTCGCTGCGGAACGAGTCGAGATCGCGGGAGACCTGCCGCGCGTTGCGCCCCAGCTCGGAGAGATCGCGCTTGAACTTGTCGATCTCCTCGACCACGTAGATCGGGACGATGACGTTGTTTTCCTTGAACTTGAAAAGGGCGCTCGGGTCGTGCAGCAGGACGTTCGTGTCGAGTACGTAGTTCTTGCGCAACGAGGGAGCTCCCGCAGCGGAGGCTTCGACGTCCCCGGGCGTCGCCTCGACTTCCCGGATCGTAGATCGGACCCCGCCGGAAGCGAAGCGGATCCTGCCCGCCTCGCTCCTTCGTCGAGGAGCCGTGCGCCCTATTCGAACTTGAAGAGGACTTCGTCGGCCCGCAGGTAGCCGAGTCGTTCGCGGGCCGCCCTCTCCAGCGCTTCCGATTCGCCCGGACCGGAGAGCCGCCTGGCCCGTCGCGAGAGCCGGGTGTTCTCCTCCCGCAGCGCGGCGTTGGCCGACTCCTGCCGGAGCGCGTCGGCCGAGAGCCTGCGTAACAGGCGCAGTCCGCGCGGGTCCCAGAGGGCCGCTGCGGCGACGACGGCCGAGAGGACGGCCGCGCAGGCGACGAGCGTTCGAGGGCGCATGCGGGCCGACCGTACTCTCGAGCGCCCGCGACGCAAGAAATGGACCGTCAGGTGCGGAACAGTCGGAGGAGCCCGTCAGCGCTTCTGCTGCCGCGCCTGGCACGCCTTGCAGAGCCCGTACAGCTCGAGCTTGTGCCGCGTGACGACGAACCCGTGCTGCCGGGCGACCATGTCCTGCAGCTCCTCGATCCGCTCGTTCTCGAACTCGATGATCGCGTGGCAGCTCGTGCAGATGAGATGATCGTGGTGGTGGCGGCCGATGGCCGCCTCATAGCGGGTTTGCCCGTCCTCGAAGTGCCGGGGACTCGCGAGCCCGGAGTCGGCCAGGATCTTCATCGTCCGATAGACGGTGGCGGCGCCGATGTTCTCGTCGCGGTCCTGCACCTTGCTGAGAAGCTCGTCGACGCTCAGGTGGCCCGTCGAGCTGAAGAACGTGTCGACGATGAGATCGCGCTGCCGGGTGGCCTTCAGGCCTCGCTCCGCGATCCACTCGTTCAGCCGGGCGCGCGCCTCCGCGGGCGTGGCGGCCTCGGAGGGCGGCCGGAGTCGGAGCTTGGGAGAAGGCGCCTGCGGGCGGAGGGGCATCAGTTCACTGCGGATTCACGCTGAGATTGATTCTCAAATTCAACTGTAGCGCCGCGCGCCGTGGTGTCAAGCGGTCACTGGATCCAGCCGCGATCGCGCGCGAACGACCGCCATTGCTCCTGCGCGGAACGTCCGGAAACGCCGGGTGCGGCGTCTCCGCCCGCCATCCGCACGAGAGAGGCACGCGCGGTCTCGCGGACATGCGGGTCTCCATCGGCGAGGCGTTCGATGAGCGGGCCTGCGTAGTGCGCGGGCTCGTTCCGGTATCCGGCCAGCTCCGCTGCGAGCGCCCGCAACTGGGCCTGCGGAGAGGACAGATAGACCTCTACGTTGTCGCGAGCCGGCTCGCGGGCCGCGGCGCGTCGGTCATGGGGCCCGGGGCGGAGCAGCACCCACACGAGCGCGCCCAGACCGATCTGGAAGAGGCCGGTCGCAGCCGGATACTTCTTCGCCCGCACGAGCGCGAGGCGGTAGACGGCGAAGACGACCAGGAAGATGCCGAACAGGATCGGCGCGGCCCGCGCCTGGCCAGGCGGGAGCTGGCGGCCGCCGATGCTGCCGCCGGCCCAGAAGGTGAGGAGCGCGCTCGCGACCAGGAGGGCGTAGAGCGCGGGGCGCAGGATGCGAACGAATGCCAGGCCGACGCGAGTGCGCAGCCGGCGCGGATCGGGGACCTCTTCCAGCGCCTCGCCCACGGGGCTGTCTCTAACGCGCGACCGCCCCTCCGTCCAGGGAGTTGAACTTCGCGCGGCGCCCGGACAAACTCCGCGCCCCATGTCCTCCGCCGACACCGATGCCGCGCAGACACCCCGCCGCGCCTTCCTGGCGCGGGAGCGGCGAGCACGGGCGGCGGAGCTTCTCGGCCTGTTCGCCTGGCACAAGGACGCGCCCCTCGTCGCGCGGGCCTTGCGAATGACGCTCGACGAGCTCCAGGCGGAGCTCGACACGCTCGGCATCCGACGCAAGGCGTTCCGCCTTGTCCAGACCGGCGCTGGCGAGGTGCCGAGAGCCAGTCCCCTCCCCGGCGTCGCGTCTGGCCCACCGGTGCGGCGGCGGGTCCGTCCCGGGCCGCGTCCAGAGCCGGCCGAAGCGGCGCCTGCACAGCCTCCTCCCGAAGCCGCGCCTGCACCCGAGCCCGTTCCCGGTGCTGCCGGAGCGCCCGCTTCGCGCACGGAGGACGTTGCGGCGCAGGCCGCCCGATTGCGCACGGTCCTCGGCGAGGTTGGACCGAGAAGGCGAGCGCTCGCCCAGAAGCTCGGCACCAGAGGGCGCCCGCTCACCATGCCGGTCCTGCTCGCGCGGTTTCGCGCCGCCGGCCTGGAACGGGAGCTCGGACAGCGCGAGCGCGACCTCGTGCGCGCGCTCTACGCCCGCCATCGCGGAGGCGACCGCAAGGTCGCGAAGGACCTGGACCTCTCGCCGCAGGAGCTCGCCGACCTTTTGCGCGAGCGGGGCCTTGCCCGCGAAATCGCGGCGCTGCGGGAGCGGTACCGGGCCGAGGCACGCTCCGCACCTTGGCCCGCGGCCCAGCTCGGGAACCTCGCCCTCCGCCGCGGGTGGCTCGAGGACCTGGGCATCCACGCCGAGCTCGCTCGCCTTGCGAAGACGCGGGCGTCGCCTGCATGGGAGAAGGCGGCTCGCACCAAAGACCCGGTGCAGGCGCTCCGGCGAGAGCTCGCCATCGGCCCCGCCGAGGCCCGTGTTTTGCGCGAGTTGTTCTCGCGTTGATCTTCGGCCGCAAGAAGGCTCGTCGCTTCCGCGATTTTGCGGATATCTTCGCGGAATGCCGATCTACGAGTTCGTCTGCGAGGCGTGCGGCAGGATCGAGGAGCGCCTGCAGAAGCTGTCCGATCCGCCTCCGGATGCGTGTTCCGAGTGCGGCGGCAAGATGGCGAAGATCATGAGCCGCAACTCCTTCCAGCTCAAAGGCGGCGGCTGGTACCGCGACCTGTACGGTTCGAGCTCGAGCAGCACCGCGAACCAGAGCACGGAAGCGTCGCCGAAGAAGAAGGAGACGGCGAAGAAGGAGGCTGCGGAGCCCGCGGCGGCCGCTCCCGCGGCTCCTGCAGCGCCCGCCGCCCCGGCGAAGAAAGACCCTACGTGAGCAGAGCCTGCGACGCCGTCGTCTCCTCGGCGGTGAGGACCATGGCGAGCCTTCGCGCCCGCTCGAACGCGATGCCCTTGCGGTCGTGCTTGAGGAAGCCGTAGACGTCGACGCCGCGACGGACGAGAGTCGCAAGCCGCTCCGCCCAGCTGCTCCAGATCTCGGGCTGGTCGTCGTCGCGGCGGATCCGCACGTAGGTGAACCCGGCGGTCAGGTCGAGGCGGGGCGGGCCGTCGCCGTAGTCAGCCAGGACCAGGGCCGCTTCGTGCGCGGAGAGGAGCCGCAGCGTCGACTCGTCGTTCCAGCTCGGATGGCGGAACTCGAACGCGAGCCGCAGCTCGCCGGGCGCGCCGCGAAGGATCTCGGTGAGCACGTGCCGATCGGCATGGAGCGTAGGGGGCACCTGGATGAGCACAGGTCCCAGGGCCGCACCCAGAGGCTCGACGGCCTCGAGCAGGTCGGAGAGTCCCTTCGCCACCGCCTTGCCGGAGCGGAAGTCGGCGTGCCCCGGTAGCCGGACCGTGAACTGGAACCCGGGCGGAGCCGCCGCCGCGTAGGAGGCGAGCGACTCCGCTCCCGGCAACTTCGGCGGCGCCAGCTCGACCGCCGAAAGCTGCGAGGCGTAATAGGCGAGCATCTGCAGAGGGGATAGCCCCGAGGGGTATACCCTTCCCGTCCACTCGCGATACGAAAAGCCAGTCGTCCCGATCCGTGCTTCCGCCAGCATGGCGGGAAGTTAGGCACTCGGGCCCGAAGGGAGCACAGCGCGTCCCCGACCGCCTGCTCGCTCCGTCGGGCAGCGTGCTTCCTTCCAGAAGGCCGGCCGCTCGCCTTCCGTCAGGTCGGCTGCTCGCTCGCCGCTGGCGCCGAGGCGGCCTCAGGCGACGCTGCGGCGTGCGCTACCGGCGCAGGCGCTGGCGGAGCCGCGGGTTTGCGCGCGGGGCGTCGTTCCCGCGGGGCGCCGGCCTTTGTCTCGGCCTTGCGGCGCTTCATGCGCTGCTTGTGCTGCTTCCGGCGGCGGTTGATCAGCCGGATGTGCTTGCTCTTCGAACGCGCCATCTACACTCCCCGGATTGAAAGGCGGCGCACTCTACAAGCGACGCTCGAGCTTGTCACCGCGTTCCGCTGCGGGAGCGATCGGCCGGCCCCTGATCGTCTCCGCTCGGCGGCTCTGGAAGCGGGACGTTCATCATCCCTTCCGCCCCGCGGACGGCGCTGGGAAGCGCCTCCGCGATGGTGGGCTCGTCAGCGGGCTCGTGCGCCTCGTGCGGCGGGATCGGTGCCGCGGGAGGCTGGATGGGCGTCTTCGGGATCTTCGGCCGCAGCTTCCAGCGGTCGAGCAATTCCTTCGCCTCGGCGAGCGGCAGCGCCGGCGCGAAATTGTTGTTCGCCCCCACCATGTCCCGCGCCATGCAGAGCGAATTGAGGATGGCCTCCTCGGTCGCCTCGATGGCCGCCTCGTAGATGGGATTGATCCGCTGGTCGAGCAGGATCTTCATGTGGTGGATCATCTTCGGCGTCGTCCGCGGCACTTTGTTGGCGGTGGAGAAGGCGAGGATGATTTCGCCGGACCCGTGCGCGGCGATGCTCCCCGCGCGGCCGATTCCGAGCGCCACCCGTTTCGAGACGCGTCCCAGCTGATGGCTGGAGAGAGGCGCGTCGGTCGCGAGGACCGCGATGATGCTGCCGGAGGAGCTCGAGCGGCGGGGGATGTCCTTGTAGCGCTCGAGCAGGATCGGTCCCACCGGGAAACCGCCGATGCGCAGGTCGCGCATGTGGCCGAAATTGTTGTTCACCAGGATGCCGACGGTGTAGCCGCCGAGGGCCGGCTGCAGCTTGCGGCTGGCGGTGCCGATGCCCGCCTTGAAATCGCAGCAGATCATCCCGGTGCCGCCGCCGACGGATCCTTCCGCGACCGGCCCGTCGGTCGCGGTCTGGATGGCCTCGTAGACGTTCTCCGGCGCGACGTGGCGGCCGGCGGAATCGTTCAGCCAGGAGTCGTCGCACTCGCCGACGAGAGGGATGAGGACGTCATGCTCCCCGCCGATTCCCGGATAATGCTCGACCATCCAGCGCACCGCGGAATCGCTCACCTGCCCCACCGAGAGCGTGGTGGTGAGGAAGATCGGCGTCTCCACGAGGCCCCACTCGATGAGCTGGGTCATGCCGGACACCTCGCCGGCGCCGTTCAGGACGAAGCCGCCTCCCACCGCACGCTGGTCGAAGATGTTGTCGTTCGGCAGGATGGCGGTGACGCCGGTCCGCACAGGACCCTTGCCGCGCCGGAGCGGTCCGGCGCCGCGGATGATGGTCGAGTGCCCGACCCGCACCCCTTCCACGTCCGTGATGGCGTTCCACTTGCCGGGCCGGAAACGCCCGAGCGGGACCCCGAGGTCGCGGGCCCGGAATCGCCTCTCGTTGTTGAAAGGAACGTGCGGCACGCCCCCTCCACCAGGCGGATGCACGGAACGATCCACCCTCGTGGCATATCCGACGAGAGGACACTCCGCCATGCCGACGCACCATCATGCCGCAAAGCGTCGATTTTGCGAACCTTGCTCTCCGAGGGTTTTGCAGCCGGCGGAGCCCGATTAGGCCCGCAGCTGCGGTTCCTGCTTCTGCTCCTCGGGCGTGGGAGGACTCGATCCGTTGGGCGGTGTCGCGGCGGCGGCGCCCCGCTCCGTCTCGCGCCGTTCGCGCTCGCGCTCCTTGTAGCGGCGAATCGCGCCGGAGAGGATCTCCGCGAGCAGCGCGTTGTACTCGATGCCCGCCGCCTTCGCGATGAGGACGAGGTCGCTCCACCCCGGCGTCAGGCCGGGCAGCGGATTGCACTCGAGGAAGTAGACGCGGCCCTGGGCATCCATCCGGAAGTCGACCCGGGCGACGTCGCGGCAGCCGAGCGCAATGAAGCACTCGCGCGCCGCCCGCTCGAGCGCCTTGAGCTGCACCGGCTCGAGCTTCGCCGGCACGTCGTACCGGATCTTGCTCGACGAGTCCTGCTTGTACTCGAACGAGTACACCGGATGGGCCTCGCTCCCGAGGAATACGACTTCCATCGGCGGAAGGACCTTGGGCCTACGCTCGCCGAGAAGGCCGACGGTGAACTCGCGGCCGGCGATGTAGTCCTCGACCAGCGCGGGCTGATCGTACTTCGCGATCATCTCCCGCGCCGCCTCGCGCAGCTCCGCCTCGGTGTCCACGACGCTCGTGCCGTGGACACCCTTGGAGGATCCTTCCGCGTTGGGCTTCACGATGAGCGGGAACTTCAGCTCCCGCGGAAGCCTCTCCTTGCCCGTGGTCAGCGTCATGAAGTT
>JBJMQD010000392.1:0-3595 GCA_045802855.1 Myxococcales bacterium
CAACGTCATCGAGCGCCCTGACGGCGTCATCATCTCCTCGATCTTCATCCTCACCGTGCTCGTGGTGAGCGCCGCGAGCCGGATCAGGCGCGCGACCGAGCTGCGGGTGGAGACGCTCACTTTCGCCGACGAGGAATCGCGGCTCCTGTGGGAGGCGATGCGAGGGAAGCGCGTCAACGTGGTCCCCGTGCGCACCAGCGATCCGCCGCGGAGGGCCGCCAAATCCCGCTTGCTGCGGCGGCACTACCGCGCCGAAGGCCCGCTCGCGTTCCTCCACGTCGAGCTGGCGGACGATCGCAGCCAGTTCACCGGCTCTTTGCGCGCGACCGTGCGCCGCAGCGGTGAGGACTTCCTGATCGAGATCGAGGGCGCCGTCGCGATCGCGAACGCCATCGCGTGGATCTCGGAGCAGATCGATCCGATCGCCCTCTACCTCGATCTGTCGCTCGCGAACCCCTTCACGCAGGCGCTCAAGTTCCTCCTCTTCGGCGAGGGAGAGACGGGAGTCCTCGTCTTCCAGATCCTGGTCCGCTACTGGCACACGACGTCGGAGGACGACGTGCGGCCGAACATCTTTCTCGTCAGCCGGTGAAGGGCGCCCTCGCCCGCAGCGCGAGCTTCTCGATCTCCACCACCCACACCACAGTCGACGCCACCGCGATGCAGATCAACCAATCGCGCGCCGCGAGCGGCGTGGTCGAAAACGCCCGTTGGAGGAACGGCGTGTACACCACCGTGACTTGGAGCCCTGCCGACCCCAGCACCGCCAGCCACAGCCAGCGGTTCGCAAACATCCGGTGGAACGCGCTCCGATCCCGGAACCGCGCGTTGAACGTGTTGCAGAGTTGGTAGAACACGAGGGTCGTGAACGCCATCGTCTGCGCGTACCTGAGCCCGCCCGTGCTCGCGCGCCGCGCGGCGATGAGACCGCCCGGAAGCGCCCAGTCCATCACTGCGAGAGTCCCCACCGCCATGGTCGCGCCGACCAGCACGATCCCGGCCCAATCCCGCGCCCCGATCACCCGGCTGCGCGGATCCCGCGGCGGCGCCAGCATCACCCCGTGGTCGGGCGGCTCCATCCCGAGTGCCAGGGCAGGGCCGGAATCAGTAAGGAGATTGATCCAGAGGATCTGCGTCGCGAGCAGCGGGACCACCACGACGGAGCCTTCCTCGGGCGCGAGGCCGATGGTCTCGGCAAGCACCACCCCGAAGAACATCACCAGCACCTCGCCGATGTTCGACGAGAGCAGGTAGCGCAGGAAGCGCTGGATGTTGGCGAAGATCGACCGGCCTTCCTCGACCGCCGCAACTATCGAAGCGAAGTTGTCGTCGGTGAGGATCATGTCCGCCGCGCCCTTCGCCACGTCCGTGCCCGCGATTCCCATCGCCACGCCGATGTCGGCCGCCTTCAGCGCGGGAGCGTCGTTCACGCCGTCGCCCGTCATGGCGACGATCTCGCCGTTCGCCTGCAGCGCCCCGACGATCCGTAGCTTGTGTTCCGGCGCCACGCGCGCGTAGACGGAGACCTCGCGCACCTGCGAGCGAAGCTCCTCGTCCGGCATCTTCTCGAGCTGCGATCCGGTAATGGCCCGTGCACCCGATCCGGTAATGCCCAGCTCGGTGGCGATGGCCGCCGCCGTCACCGGATGGTCGCCCGTGATCATGATCGGCCGCACGCCCGCGGTCTTCGCCAGCGCGACCGACTCCTTCGCCTCCGGCCGCGGCGGATCGATCATCCCCACCACCCCCAGGAGAACCAAGCCTTGCTCCACGTCCTCGGGCGCTTCGGGGCCCAGCGCGCGGTAGGCGATCCCGAGCGTGCGCAGCGCTTGCCTTCCGAGGTCCTCGATCGCGCGCGAGATCTCCGCCCGCCGCTCCGGTGTGAGCGGGCGGGTTCCTTCTCCGACCCGCTCTTCCGTGCAGCGCGCGAGCAGCACGTCCGGAGCGCCCTTGGCGAACACCATGGTCCGCCCCTCGACTTCCGCGTCCGCGTGCACGGTGCTCATCAGCTTGCGTTCGGAGGAGAACGGCACTTCGCGCACGCGCCGGAAGCGCCGCCGCGACTCGCTCGCCGCGCGCCCGATCTTCTGCGCCGCGACCACCAGCGCGCCCTCGGTCGGATCCCCCTGGATCGTCGCGCGGCCATCCTTCTCCACCAGCGCGGCATTGTTCGCGAGGTCTCCGGCGGAGAGCGTTTTCTCCACCTCCTCGAGGAGTCGCCGATCGCTCACCGGTTTCCCGCCCTGCCGCACCTCGCCGGACGGCTCGTACCCCGCGCCGGTCAGCTCCACCTTGCCGCTGGCGGTGACCACCGCGCGCACCGTCATCTCGTTCCGCGTCAGGGTACCGGTCTTGTCGGAGCAGATGGTGGTGGTCGATCCCAGCGTCTCCACCGAGGACAGCCTGCGGACGATCACGTTCCGTTTCGCCATCCGCTGCGTGCCGAGCGAGAGCACCACCGTGGTGATTGCCGTGAGCCCCTCGGGCACGGCCGCTACCGCGAGCGATACCGCGACCAGCAGCACGTCGACGAGCGCCGAGATCGAGCTCAGGTGCTCGACGAGGAGGATGGTCGCCCCGACCACCACCGCGATCGCGATCACGGCGATACCGAGCAGCTTGCCGACCCGGTCGAGCTCCTTCTGCAGCGGGGTTTTGGTCTGCTCCGTCTTCGCGAGCGATCGCGCGATCTTGCCGATCTCGGTGTCGGCACCCGTCGCGGTGACGATCGCCCTCCCACGGCCCGAGGAGATGGCGGTGCCGCTGAACACCATGTTGCTCTGGTCGGCGATCCCGCTCTCCTCGCCGAGAGGAGCGCTGTCCTTCGAGACGGACGTGCTTTCTCCGGTCAACGCGGATTCGGCGGCACGCAAGGCGATCGATTCCAGCACCCGCGCATCGGCAGGGATGGTGTCGCCCTCCTCGATCAGGAGCACGTCGCCGGGCACCACCTCGGCCGTCGCGACCGACTGCTGCTCTCCGCCGCGAAGCACGCGCGCGCTCGGCGCGGACATCGCTTCCAGCGCCGCGATGGCGTGCTCGGCCCGGCTCTCCTGGACGAACCCGAGCGCGCCGTTCGCGATCACGATGGCGACGATGGTCAGCGCCTCGTAGGGGATCGGCGACTCGCGCTCGATCCACCAGGCGACGAGCGATACGAAGGTGGCGACGAGCAGCAGGATGGTGAGGGTGTTCCGGAACTGGGCGAGGAAGTGGCGCCAGGCGGGGACCTTGGGCGGCGCGGGCAGCTCGTTGCGACCGTAACGCCCAAGCCGCTCGGCGACCACCCCGGGCTCGAGGCCGCGCTGTGCGTCCGCACCGAGCGCCGCCACCACTTCCGCTACCGGCCTGCGATACGCGGGCAAAGGACCGTCGCGAGCCTGCGCGATCATGCGCAGACGTCATGCCACATCCATGCCGCAAACGCGGGCGGTTCGCTTTCTTCGCGAATCTCCAGACCCGCCGAATCGATTCGCAAACGCTTTACGCAAGCGTAACGCGGGTCCAGTACACAAATGAAAAAGCCCCGAATCGCGAGGCCGTGAGGATGGTACGAGGTGGCGGGGTGTACGGGACTCGAACCCGTGGCCTCCGG
>JBJMQD010000429.1:0-19041 GCA_045802855.1 Myxococcales bacterium
TTCGCCGCGTGCAGGGTCATGAGCGAGACGCGCTCGCCACCCTCGCCGGCGTCGGCGTCTCCGACTAGCGCCAGTTGCTCGAGAAATCCGTGGAGCGGACTCGCGGGAAGGTCCTCCGTATGCTCCGCCCCTTGGGCTCCGCCCGTCGCGGGCGAAGCCCGCTCCTCCAGGTCCAGGTCCCCGAACGCGGCGGCGAGCGCGGCTCCTACGTCGGGCCGGTCGCCGGGCTCGCGCTCCTCGGGCATCTCGCCGCTCCCGAGCGCGCCCGGGGCAAGCGCGGGTCGCGCGGGCGCCGCGGCCGGGAGCTCGCCTCTGCGAGCCAGGTCCCAGGTCGTGTCGAACTCGCGCGCGGCTCCGATGAGCTCGCGCAGGTTCTCCAGGCGATCCTCTCCTTCGGGACCTTCGAGCCGCAGCCGATCCTGGTAGCCCGTATCGGTAAGGACGATCTCGATCGATTCCGCGGCCCCGGAGGCGGCCCGTACCTTGTCGCCGAGGCGGCTGAGCAGATCCCGGAAGGGAGCGAGCTTCGCTTTCGCCGAAGCGGCGAGCTCCGGATCCTCGTCCATCGCGCGAATCGCTTCCCAGAGCGAAAGGCCGGAGCGGGTCGCCGAGGCCCGCAGCCGCTCGACGGTCGTGTCGCCGATTCCGCGCGCGGGGGTATTGACGATGCGGAGCAAGTCGATGTCGGAGCGCGGATTCATGCACAGTCGCAAGTAGGAGGCGACGTCCTTCACCTCGGCGCGATCGTAGAAGGATCGCCCGCGTACGATCCGGTGCGGAACGCGCCGGGCCCGCAGCGCGTCTTCGAGCGCCCGCGACTGGGCGTTGGCGCGATAGAAGACGGCCATCTCCGCGTACGAGGTCCCGCGGGCGTGCTCCGCTTGCAGTTCCTGCGCGACCCGGGCCGCCTCGTCGCGCTCGTCGTCGAGGACCGCGACGCGGATCTTCTCGCCCTCGCCGAGAGCGGTCCAGAGCTTCTTCTCGCTGCGCCGCTCGTTCTTCTCGATGACGGCGTGGGCGGCGGCCAGGATGCGCCCGGTCGAGCGGTAGTTCTGCTCGAGCTTGATGACCTTCGTTCCCGGGAAGTGGCGCGGGAAGTCGAGGATGTTCGACACCTCGGCTCCGCGCCAGCGGTAGATGCTCTGGTCGTCGTCGCCGACGACGCACAGGTTGCCGTGCACCTTCGCGAGACGCCGCAAGAGCGCGTACTGGGCGGGATTCGTGTCCTGGAACTCGTCGACGAGGATGTACCGGAACCGCGAAGCGTATCGCTCCTCGATCTCGGGGTACTTCGCGAACAGCTCGATCACCCGGACGATGAGGTCGCCGAAGTCAACCGCACCTCCGGCCTGGAGCGCCTTCTGATAGCGGTCATAGACCCGGATCGCCTGCTTTCCGGGAACGTCCCACTCGGGCACCTGCACCGAGGGCGGGAGGACGCCGAGGTTCTTCCAGCGATCGATCCGCGAGAGGTGCTGGCGGGCGGTGCCGACATCGACGCCCAGGTCCTGGCAGGCGCGCTTCGTCTCGGCGAGCGCGTCGCCCTCGTCGTAGATGGCGAAGGTGCGCGGGAGCGAGAGTGCCTCGGCCTCCCGGCGCAGGAGCCGCGCTCCGGCGGCGTGGAACGTCGCGACCCACAGCCTCTCCGCTTCCGGTCCGACGAGCTTCGCCACCCGGTCGCGAAGCTCTCCGGCGGCCTTGTTGGTGAAGGTGACCGCCAGCACCTCCGCCGGGCGGGCGAGCTTCTCGCGCAAGAGGTGGGCGATCCGGTGGGTGAGGACGCGGGTCTTTCCGCTTCCCGCCCCGGCGAGGATGAGGAGCGGCCCGTCGCCGTGGCGGACGGCCTCGAGCTGCTGCGGGTTCAAGACGGACGGTAGGGGATCCACTCCCCGCCTTTAACAGCTGAGGCGCAGCCCAGCCAACGCCAAAGGTGCGGCGATCGTATGCTGCGCGGACCCATGCAAGCCCATGGTCCCGTGCGCGTGATCCCTCTCGGCGGACTCGGCGAGGTGGGGATGAACTGCCTCGTGGTCGAATCGGAGACGGGCAGGGTCGTCGTCGATTGCGGCGTGCTCTTTCCGGGCGGCGAGGCGGCGCTCGGCGTCGAGGTGATCGCTCCCGACCTGACCCGCCTGCGGGACGCGGGCGGCCCGGATGCCCTGCTCCTCACCCATGCCCACGAGGACCACATCGGCGCGCTTCCGTATCTCCTGCGGGAGTGGCCGGAGGTGCCGGTCTACGGCACCCGCTTCACGCTCGGAGTCGTGAAGCAGAAGATCGCCGAGCATGGCATCTCGGCGGATCTGCGGAACCTCGCAAAGGGCTCGTCGGGCGCGGCCGCGGGAATCTCGTTCGAGCCCATCCAGGTGACGCACTCGATCCCGGACGCGGTGGGGTGGGCGATCCGCCCTCCCGGCGCGCTCCTCGTCCACACCGGAGACTTCAAGGTCGACTGGTCGCCGACCGATGGCAAGCTGCTCGACGTGAAACGGTTCGCGGAGCTCGGGGACGAGGGCGTCTCGTGCCTGCTCTCCGATTCGACGAACGCGGAGAGACCCGGGACCAGCACCTCGGAACGGGAAGTAGGTGAATCGCTCGCCCGCATCTTCGCGGGACCGCGCGCGCAAGGCCGGATCGCGGTGGCGATGTTCGGCTCCAACATGCACCGGGTGCAGAGCGTGTTGCGGGCCGCATCCGCGCTCGGACGGAAAGTGTGCCTCCTCGGGCGGTCGATTCAGGACAACGTGAGGCTCGCGATCGACCTCGGCTACCTCGATTCCCAGCCCGACCTGTTCGTCGATCCCGAGGCGGCGGACCACTTCGCGCCTTCTGAGCTCATCATCTTATGCACCGGAGCGCAGGGGGAGCCCCGCTCGGCGCTCTCCCGCCTCGCGCTCGGCGAGCATTCCACGGTGAAGCTTACCAAGGGCGACCTCGTCGTCCTCAGCTCGCGGCAGATCCCCGGAAACGAGCGGAGCGTCGCGCACCTCGTCGATCACCTGATCCGTCGCGGGTGCGACGTGCTCTCCACGGTCGGAGGAACGACCGAGCTGATCCATGCGACAGGCCATGCCTGCCAGGACGAGCAGCGCATGATGATCGAGCTTACGCGGCCGCGATCGTTCGTTCCCATCCACGGCGAGTTCCGGATGCTCGCCGCCCACGCCCGGACCGCCGAGGCTTCCGGCGTGGATCCGCTCGGCTGCGTCGTCGCGGAGGATGGCGACGTCGTCACCCTCGAGGCGGACAAGCTCGCCACGGTGAAGCCGCGGGCCGCCCCCTCGGGGCGCATCTATCTGGACTCCCGGGGTGCCCTCGCGGACGTGGGCGAAGTGACGCTGCGCGACCGCAAGCTGCTCGCCGATTCGGGCATGCTCGTCTGCTTGTGCCTCCTCGACCACAGGTCCGGAGAGCTCGTGCGCGAGCCGGAGATCCTCGGCCGCGGCGTCACCGGGCTCGACGAGGGAAGGCTCATCCAGGCGCGTGCAGCCGCCAGCGCGGCCATCGCCGAGCTCGGACCAGCCTCCCGCACCGATCACGGAACGGTGGAGGAGGCGGTTCGCATTGCCGTCCGATCCGTGTTCAAGAAGGGCTTCGAGAAGCGCCCCATGGTGCTTCCCGTCGTCATCGAGATGTGATCGGTCTGAGGGAGATTCGCCATGCCGTCCTTCGACATCGTCAGCAAGGTGAACGAGCAGGAGGTCGACAACGCCTTCCAGCAGGCGAAGAAGGAGATCGATCAGCGCTACGACTTCAAGGGAACGGAGACCTCGCTCGAGAAGGTCGAGAAGGAGAAGGGCATCCGGCTGCGCAGCTCGACCGAGCAGCGCCTCGAGGCCGCTCGCGAGGTGCTGGTGCAGAAGCTCGCCAAGCGCAACGTCTCCTTGCGCGGAGTGAAGTACGGCACGGTGGAGCAGAGCGGCAAGCAGGTCCTCCAGCTCATCACGTTCGCGCAAGGCATCGAGACCGAGAAGGCGAAGACCATCGCGAAGCTCATCAAGGACTCCAAGTTGAAGGTGCAGGCTGCCATCCAGGGAGATTCGGTCCGCGTCACGGGGAAGTCCCGCGACGACCTCCAGTCGGTCATGCAGATGATCCGCCAGCAGGCCGACGCGCTCTCGCTCGACACGCAATTCGAGAATTTCCGCGATTGACGCTTGGATCGGGCCCGGATCCTGGATTAAAAGCTCGGCTCCCGATGCAGCGGCCTACCCTTCCGACGAATCCCACCCTGTACCTACTGTCGCTCGGTTGCCCGAAGAACCGGGTGGACAGCGAGGTCATGCTCGGTACCCTGCTCGGGCAGGGATATCAGCTCGTCGAAGAGCCGGAAGACGCGGAGGTCGTCCTCATCAACTCCTGCGCTTTCATCGGCGAGGCGAAGCAGGAGTCGATCGACGCGATCCTCGAGCACGCGCGGCTCAAGGAGACCGGACGGTGCAAGGCGCTCGTGGTGGCGGGCTGCCTCACCCAGCGCTACGCGGACGTCCTGCAGCAGGAGATGCCGGAGGTCGACTACTTCGTCGGGACCGCCGCCTATCCGCGAATCGCGGAGATCCTCCGGGGCGAGCGCGACCGGGCGGTGATTCCGGATCCCGACTACATCGCCGACGCCCGGACGCCGCGGCGCAACTCGATGCCGGCGGGCAGCGCCTACGTGAAGATCAGCGAGGGCTGTGACAACGCCTGCACGTTCTGCATCATCCCCACGCTGCGCGGGGCGCAGCGGAGCCGGCCCATCGACGACATCGTCTCCGAGGCGGAAAGGCTCGTCGCGGAAGGCTCGGTCGAGCTGAACCTGGTCGCTCAGGATCTGACGGCGTACGGCCACGACCTGCCGCATCGTCCGCGCCTGCACGATCTGCTCGCCGCGCTCGCGGCTGTGCCCGCGCGCTGGATCCGGCTGCATTACGCGTACCCGCGCGACTTTCCCGACGAGCTGATCGAGGCGCTCGCGTCGCAGCCGAACCTCGCCCGGTATCTCGACATGCCGCTCCAGCACGTGAGCGATCCGGTCCTGCGGCGGATGAAGCGCGGGCGGGACTCGGCGTTCCTGCGCAAGCTCTGCCAGAAGCTTCGCGAGAGGGTGCCGGGACTCGTCTTCCGCACGAGCTTCATCGTCGGATTCCCGGGCGAAACCGACGCGCAATTCGAAGAATTGTGCGCGTTCGTCGAAGAGATGCGCTTCGAGCGCGTCGGCGTGTTCCAGTTCTCCCGCGAGGAAGGTACGCCGTCGTACGAGCTCGACGGCCAGATTCCGGCCCGCGTGAAGGCGCAGCGCCAGAAGAGGCTTCTCGCGATCCAGCGCAAGATCAGCAAAGCCCATCAAGCGGCCCTGGTCGGGAAGACGCTCGACGTCCTGGTCGAGGGCGTCTCGGAGGAGACCTCGCTGCTCCTCGAAGGCCGCTGGATGGGACAGGCCCCGGAGATCGACGGGAAGGTCTACGTCAACCGGGGGACCGCGCGGCCCGGGGAGATCGTCAAGGTCGAAATCGAGCAGGCGGGCGACTACGACCTCGTCGGAGGCATCGTCGGGTCGGACGGGCCGCCGGAAGTCGCGGCACGACCGTACGTCGCGCCGGCGCGCCCGCGTCCGCGCTTTCCCATCCTCTCGCACTGACATACAAGTGCTCCGCGATGGCGCTGGACAAGCGCGAGCTTCTCGAGCGCCTCGGCGCGCTGCTCACGGCCAAGGGCCTCTCGCGCGTCCACCCCGACACCTCGGACCCGGTCGCTCACGCCGCCGGGCTCGCCCTGGCGGGATTGCCGCATTACGAGCAGCTCTGGGCGGGCGATCTCGGCGCCTCGGTCGCGCTGGTAGCGGTCGCGTCCGGCGAGCGGCTCGCGGGTCAGGAGCTCGTGCGGCGCAAGGATCTGCTCGCGGAGCGTCTCGCCGGGCTGCGCGCGCGGGTGAACGCGCCGGCGCAGGCGCTGCAGCTGGTCCTCTACGAGCGCGCGGTACCGCCGGAAGAGCGCGATTTCGTCCTCAAGGAAGCGAAGAAGGGCGGCCTCCTTCCCATCGGCCGCAGCAAGGTGGCGACGTTCCTTTTCGCGCTCGCGGAGCCCGCCCTCCACTCGTCGCGGTTCGCGGGGTGGCCGGAGGATCTGGGCCCGACGGAGCTGCGCAAGCTCCTCCTCTCGCCGGAAGCGTGAGCTAGTCCTCGAGCGCGTCCTGGATCGCGGACTCGGTCGGCTCTCCGCGGATGCCCGAGATCGTGGCGGCGAGCGCGAGGAACGCGGGGTGCTTGCGAAGCTCGTCCCAGTGCGGGCCCTTGCCGAGCGGGACGGTGGCGTTCATGGGAATCTCGCGGCCGACCCCGCGCCCGAGCCCCCGTACGAAGCCGTCCATCCGCAGCCGGCTGCCGCCGTCCATCATCTCGAGCGTGAAGTTGCCGGTAGGCCCCGTCCATTGCTCGACCTTGTCGCCCGGCTTTTCCGGAGGGGGCGTCCCCTTCGCGGGGCACAGCTCGACCGGGGAATTGCCCGCATGCCCGCGGAGGCAGCCGTCGGGGTCGGCCACGACGTCGAGATCGGGAGAGAGGATCCGGCCCTGCTGCACCGAGAAGACGGCGGGAGAAGCTCCGGGCGCCGTGTAGGGCCTCAGGTGGACCGTGCCGAGCTGCGGCCGGTTCGTGCCAGTGGTGGTCGCGCAGGCAGTGGCGAGAACGAAGACGGAGAACGATGCGGAACGAAACATGAGCCGACCTCCACGCGGAGGACGCTCCATCGCACCTGCCTATTCAATCGCCACAAGTGGCGTTCAGGCGACGTCTTCCTCGTGCGCCGCGGCCTCGTCCGAGCCGAACATCTCCCGCACCTTGTCGAAAAAGGACTTCGCTTGCGGGTGCGTCTCCTCGCCGGTGAGCGAGGCGAACTGCTCGAGCACCTCGCGCTGCTTGCGCGTCAGCTTCTCGGGAACCTCGACCGTGACCCGGACGTGCTGGTCGCCCCGCTGGTAGCCGTTCAGATGCGGGATGCCCTTGCCGCGCAGGCGGAAGACCTTCCCGCTCTGCGTTCCGCCGGGGATCTTCATCTTCACTTTGCCGTCCAGCGTCGGGACCTCGATCGTCGCTCCGAGCGCCGCCTGGGTGAAGCTGATCGGCACCTCGCAGATGACCTCGGTATCCTCGCGGATGAAGATCGGGTGCTCCTGCACGTGAACGACGACGTACAGATCGCCCGGCGGCCCGCCGTGCTCTCCGGGCTCGCCTTCGCCGGTGAGCTTGAGGCGCGTTCCGGTGTCGACGCCGGGCGGCACCTTGACCGTGAGGACGCTCTCCTCCTCGACCTTGCCGGAGCCGCGGCAAGTCGCGCAGGGGTCGGTGATCACCTTCCCGGTGCCCTGGCAGTGATTGCAGGGACGGGCGATCTGGAAGAAGCCCTGGGTGAGGCGCAATTCGCCCGAGCCTTGACAGGTCGGACAGGTGCGAGGCCCCGTTCCCGGCTTGGCGCCGGAGCCGTGGCACGTCGCGCAGTTCTTCTGGCGGGGAATCTTGACCTTCGCCTCGGTCCCGAAGGCCGCTTCCTGGAAGGTCGTCTCGAGGTTGTAGCGGAGGTCGCGGCCGCGCTGCCGTCCGCCGCGGCCCCGCCGCCCGCCGCCGCCGAAGATGTCTCCGAAGATCCCTTCGAAGATGTCGTTGATGTTGGCGCCCCCGAAACCGCCTTCGAAGGGCGAAGGTCCGAACCCGCCCGGCGCCTGGTGGCCGAACCGGTCGTAGCGGGCGCGCTTCTCCGGATCCGAGAGGACTTCGTAAGCCTCGGAAAGTTCCTTGAACGACTCCTCAGCCTTCTTGTCGCCAGGGTTCTTGTCCGGGTGGTACTGCATCGCGAGCTTGCGGAACGAGCTCTTCAGCTCTTGCGCGGTGCACGTACGGGCCACGCCGAGGACTTCGTAGTAATCGCGCTTCTGGTGCACCTGGCTGCTCCCGGCAAGAGGGCGAGCGACCGCCTGCTGGGGCGGCCCCGTCCGAACGTAAGGCGCCGACGCTGAGTGTCAAGGCCGAGGCGGCGTCGGCTTGTCCGGCGGCGGCTTGTCCTGCGAGTAGAGCGCGTCGGCGATGCGGTAGGCCGACCCTTCGAGCCGCTGTACGGCCGCCTTGATCTTGGGCAGCTCCTCGCCCGCCACGATGGCCTTGAGCGCCTCGAGGTCGGACCGGATCTCCGCCATGTCCTTGGCCGGCAGGAGCGTCGCGTACTCCTCGAGCGCCTTCTCCGTCGTGTAGATGAGGCCGTCGGCGTTGTTCTTCACGTCGGCGAGCTCCTTCTTCTTCTTGTCGGCCGACTTGTTCGACTCGGCCTCCGCGATCATCCGCTGGATTTCGTTCTCGGTGAGGCCGGAGCTCGCGACGATGCGGATCGACTGCTGCTTGCCGGTGCCGAGATCCTTGGCGGAGACGTGGACGATGCCGTTCGCGTCGATGTCGAAAGCGACCTCGATCTGCGGGACGCCGCGCGGCGCGGGCGGGATGCCGACGAGCTCGAAGCGGGCCAGCGTCTTGTTGTCGCCCGCCATCTCGCGCTCGCCCTGCAGGACGTGGACGTTGACGATGGGCTGGTTGTCCACGGCGGTCGAGAAGACCTGCGACTTCCGGGCAGGGATCGTCGTGTTCTTGTCGATGATCTTCGTGAAGACGCCGCCAGCCGTCTCGACGCCGAGCGAGAGCGGAGTCACGTCGAGGAGCAGGACGTCCTTCACCTCGCCCTTGAGCACGCCGCCCTGGATGGCCGCGCCCACCGCGACCACTTCGTCCGGGTTCACTCCCTTGTGCGGTTCCTTGCCGAAGAACTGCTGCACGACCTGCTGGACCTTCGGCATCCGCGTCATGCCGCCGACCAGGATCACCCGGTCGATGTCGCGAGGAGTGACGCCGCCGTCCTTCAAGGCGAGCTTGCAGGGTTCGATGGTCTTCTGGATGAGGTCGGTGACGAGCTGCTCGAGTCCTTCCCTCGTCATCGTCTCGGTCAGGTGCTTGGGACCTGCGGCGTCGGCGGCGATGAAGGGCAGGTTGATGTCGGTTTCGGGCGCCGAGCTGAGCTCGTGCTTGGCGCGCTCCGCCGCTTCCTTCAGGCGCTGCAGCGCCATCCGGTCCTTGCGGAGGTCGATCTGGGTCGTCTTGCGGAAGTTCTCCGCCAGGAAATCGACGATGCGCTGATCGAAATCCTCGCCGCCGAGGAAGGTGTCGCCATTCGTCGCCTTCACCTCGAAGACGCCGGAGTTCAGCTCCAGGACCGAGATGTCGAAGGTGCCTCCGCCGAGGTCGTAGACGGCGATCTTCTCCGCCGCGCCGGTGCGCATGGCGGGACCCGCCGTGGTGGACATCCCGCCCGCCTTGTCGAGACCGTAGGCCAGAGCGGCCGCGGTGGGCTCGTTGATGATGCGCAGGACGTTCAGGCCGGCGATGCGGCCAGCGTCCTTCGTGGCCTGGCGCTGTCCGTCGTTGAAGTAGGCGGGCACGGTGATCACCGCCTCGCTGACGGGCTCGCCGAGATAGTCCTCCGCGGTCTGCTTCATCTTCGCGAGGACCATCGCGGAGATCTCGGCGGGGCTGTAGCGCTTGCCGCGCAACTCCACCCAGGCGTCTCCGTTGTCGGAGGCGACGATGTGATACGCGGAGACGGCGACGCTCTTGCGGACCTCGTCGGAGTCGAACTTGCGGCCGATGAGGCGCTTCACCGCGAAGACGGTGGCCTCCGGATTGGTAATCGCCTGCCGCTTGGCGATCTGACCGACGAGCCGCTCCCCGCTCTCCGTGAAGCCGACCATGGAAGGTGTCGTCCGGCTGCCTTCGGAATTCGGAATGACCACCGGGTCGCCGCCCTCCATGACGGCGACGCACGAGTTGGTCGTCCCGAGATCGATGCCGATCACCTTCGCCATCTAAATCGTCCCGCCCCTTCTGAACCGTAGCGACAAATTAGCTCAGCAGATCCCGATGTGTGCAGTCAAACGTGAGGCCGCTCCACAGCTGTCTCACTGCTTGCCCTCCGAGGAGGGCGACGGGGTGGCAGCCGCTGCCGATTCCGGCGGGCGTGTGCTTCCCGCTGCGCGCGGACGCGCCACCACCACGGCCGCCGGACGCACCAGCCTTTCGTGAAGCTTGTACCCACGGGCCATCTCGGAAATCACGGTGCCCGCGGGACGGTCGCTCTCCTCCTGCATGAGGGCCTCGTGCACGTTGGGATCGAAGGGCTGCCCCACCGCGGAGAAACCGACGATGCCGTGCTTTGCGAGCGCGTCCGCGAGCATCTTCTGCACGAGCCGCACGCCGTCGATCACCTGACGTAGATCGTGCTCCTCGGCGTGATCGAGGGCCCGTTCGAGATTGTCCGCGACGGGCAGGAAATCCTTGAGGAGCGACTCGACCGCGAACTTGCGCGCGTCGTCCTTCTCCTTCTGGGCGCGCTTCCGGTAATTGTCGAACTCGGCCGCGGTGCGCAGAAGCCGCTCGTGGGTGTCCTTGAGCCGCTCCTGCGTCTGCGCTCCGCGCGAGGTCGAATCCTCGAGCATGGCGCGGAGCTGCTCGTTCTTCTTCTGAAGCTCCGCGGCGGAGAGCGGAGGCTGCGGTGCGCCTTCGGCTTCCTGCGCGGCTTCTTCCTCGGGGTTTACGATCTCCTCGTCCCCGAGGGGTCCGTCGGAGTTCTCGGTCACGGTGCAAAACCTCCTGGCGGAGTCGTCTCTCCTCAGTCGTCTTGCGGATCGAGGGCGAGTCCCACGGCGCGGGCGGTGAATTCCACGAGCGGGATCACGCGCGAGTAGTCCATCCGGGTTGGTCCGATGACCCCGAGGGCGCCCACGATCTCGCCTTCGCGCCGGTAGGGCGCCGCGACGATGCTGAGCTCGGGATCGTAGATGCCGCTCTCCGCCCCGATGAAGATGGTGAGCTCCTCGGCCGCGAGCGCCTTGTCGAGCACGGAAAGGAGCCGCTCCTTCTCGTCGAGAGCGCGGAAGAGGGCCCGGATCTTGCCCAGGTCGTGCGCGAGCGTCGGCTCCTCGAGGAGCGAGGCCTGGCCTTCGAGATGGAGGATTGCGGCGTGGGTGCCTCCGCCGGCGGCGGGAGCGCTCGGGTCGCGCGCCTCGAGCTGCATTGCCTTGCTGCCGAGGGCGAGGGCCCTCTCCTCGAGTTGCGAGAGCGCGGTGCGCTGCGCTTCCATCTCGACCGTGATCTTGGCTCGCGCCTCCTCGAGGGTGAGGTCGTTGAGGAGGTGGTTGAGGTAGTTCTCCGCCTGCACGAGCTCGCTCTCGCCGTAGGAGCGGTCGAGGGTGAGGAGCCGGTTCTGCACCCTGCCCGTGCGCGAGATGAGCACGGCGAGAAGGCGCCCCTCGCGGAGCTGGACGAACTCGAGCCGGCGCAGACGCTCCTGCCGCGGGCGGGGCGTGGCGACGACCCCGGCGTGCCGCGTCAAGTGGTGCAGGGTCCTCGAGGCCCCGGCGGCGAGGTCTTCCACCTCGCCTCGCGCCTCGTTCGCTCGCGTCTCGATGAGCTTCTTCTCGGCCGCAAGCGGCGGCTGCAGGTGGAGGAGCACGTCGACGTAGTACCGATAGCCGCGCGCAGTCGGCACCCGCCCGGCGCTGGTGTGGGGCTTTTCGAGCAAGCCCATCGCTTCCAGGTCGGCCATCACGGCACGGACGGTCGCCGACGAGCAATCGACGCCCGGCAAGCGAGCGATCGCCTGGCTGCCTACCGGCTCACCGCCGTGGATGTGGTCGTCGATGATCGATGCCAGGATGCGTCGTGCGCGCTCCCCAAGAGGGGCATCCCGGTCGGGTCCAGAATTCTGCCGCGACGTACCACCCGCCATCAGAGTCCCCTTGTAGCGCACATTTGCTGAATGCGCTCGCCGGGATACAGTGCGTTCTCGAACATGGCGACTCGTGCAACGCAAGATTCCGTCCGTCCGGATGGCCCGGATTCCAGCCGGTTGGGCCAGGAGGCGGGCCGTCCCGCGCCTGTCGAGCCGCTCCGCTCCATCGCTCGTCCCCTGCCGCAGCCCGTCCCATTGCTTCGCGGACGCACTGCGCCGATCCAGGTCGCCCGCGTGAAAGGGATGGTAGGACTTTTTCGCAAGATCCTCCTCGGAGACCTGACGCTCTGGCTCGTCCTGACCGGAGTGCTGACCTTCGAGGTGGTTCGAAACAAGATGCCGCCGGAGCACGCGCTGTTCGGCGCCGTGGTCGGCCTCTTCGTTGCGCTCGGCGTGTCGGTCGGTTTGAAGCAGGTGGCGAACCGCGTCTCGCGCCTCAACCGCAGCGCCCTCGAGATCAGCCGCGGCGACCTGTCGAAGCCCCTCGCCACCGAGCGGGTGAGCTTCCTCGGACGCGACGAGGTGGACGAGCTCACCACGGCCATCGGCAACATGCAGGAGAACCTGCGCGAGCTGGTCGGCCACATCCAGGGCACGAGCCGCTCCGTCGCCGACAGCGCGGACGAGATGCAGGAATCCTCGGCCAACGTGAGCGCCTCGGCCGAGAACATCGAGCGCAGCATGGCGCGGATTTCCGAAGGCGCCGAGCACCAGCTGCAGCTCGTCGAGCGCGCCCACGAGCTCATCCAGAAGATCGCCGTCTCCATCCAGTCGAGCGCGCAGACCGCCACCTCGGCGGCCGATACCGCCACCGCGACGTCCACGGCCGCCCAGGCAGGCGGCGCCGCCGCGCAGCTCGCAGCGGAGAAGATCAAGAAGGTGTTCGCCGAGATCGAAGCGGCGAGCGAGACGGTGTTCGCCTTCGGCGAGAAGACGCAGGAGATCACCAAGATCGTCGTCGCGATCACCGGCGTCGCCCAGCAGACGAACCTCCTCGCGCTGAACGCCGCCATCGAAGCGGCGCGCGCCGGCGAGTACGGCCGCGGCTTCGCGGTGGTCGCCGACGAGGTGCGCAAGCTCGCCGAGAGCGCCGGCCGCTCCGCCGAGCAGATCAGCCGGCTCGCACACGAGATCAGCCAGCGTAGCCAGCACGCCGTCGCCGCGATGCGCGAGGGCATCGACGACCTGGGGCAGGGCCGCGAGGACCTCGCCCGGATCATCCTTTCGCTCGACGAGATCGTGCACGCGACGCAGACCGGGAACGAGCGCGTCCAGGCGATCTCCGCCTCCGCCAAGGAGCAGCTGCAAAGCTCCGCGGAGATGGTGCAGGCCTTCGCCGACATCCGCGGTGTCGCCTCCGGGAACGCCCGTTCAACCGAGGAGATCTTGCGAGCCGTCCGCGAGCAGGCGGCCACCACCGCGTCGATGGCGCAGGCTTCGCAGGAGCTGACCAACATCAGCGTCGAGCTACAGAGCGTGGTCTCGCGCTTCAAGCTGGAGTAGACGTGCGAGCGGTGATCTGCAGTCACCAGGGAGAGCGCTACGCGCTGCCTTTGCCCCTCGTGCGCCGCGTGACCGAGGTGAGCGCGCTCGCCCGCGTGCCTCGCGCCCCGCCCGTGATCCTCGGGGTGATGAACCAGCAGGGACGGGTCGCCTGCGTCCTCGACCTCGGCCCGCTCGTCGGCCTGAAGGCGCGGCCGGCGCGGCCCGAGGGCAAGGTGATCATGCTGCAGCGGGCGAAGGGCGATCTGGGCCTCTACGTGTCGGAGGTCTTCGGCATCGAGACGCTCGCCGACGAGACCTCGCCGCTTCCCGCTCCGAGCGGAGCGGCCCGGTCCACGGTCGACGGACCCTCGGGACCGCTAAAGGTCATCGACGCCGAGATGCTGTCGCGCGCCATCGATCAGATTTTGGAGGCGTGATGCCCAAGCGAGTGTTGATCGTCGACGACGCCCTCTTCATGCGGAACACGCTGCGCGACATCTTCGCCGGCGCCGGGTTCCAGGTGGCGGGCGAGGCCGACGACGGCGTGCAAGCGGTGAACCTGTTCCGCGAGCTCAAGCCCGATCTGGTCACGATGGACATCGTCATGCCGTACAAGAGCGGCATCGATGCGACCCGCGAGATCGTCCAGCTCGATCCCAATGCCGTGGTGGTGATGTGCAGCGCCCTCGGCCAGGAATCGCTCGTCATGGAAGCGATCGAGGCGGGAGCGACGGACTTCATCGTGAAGCCGTTCCGGGGCGAAGACGTGCTCGCGGTCGTGAAGAAGGTCCTCGGCGAGTGAAAGCCGCGCACAAGTACCTGCCGCTCTTCGTCGCCGACGCGAACGAGCAGCTCGAGGCGCTCTCCGGAGAGATCGTCCGGCTCGAGAAGGAGACGCCCGAGCGCGGCCTCTGGGACTCGATCTTCCGTCGCGTCCATTCCGTGAAGGGAAGCGCCGCCACCCTCGGGTTCACCGGGATCGTGGACATCGCGCACCATGCCGAGGACCTGATCGGCCGGATGCGGGCGGTTTCCGAGAAGCCGTCGCGCGCGCAGATCGACCTCCTGTTCGAGGCCACCGACGCGCTCCAGAAGGACGTCCGGCGAGTAGCGGCCGACCCGGACGACGCGCCCGCCGCGCCCCGGGAGCTCGTCTCGCGCCTTCTGTCCGCTGCGCAGGCGCTCCCCGATCCCGCCGCGGCTCCTTTGCCTTCGCGCAAGGTGGTCGAGGCGGAGGACGCGCCTCCAGCGCCCTCGCTTCCGCGCTTCGAAATCTCCGTCTGTTTGATGAAGACGTGCGCCGCTCCCGGCGCTCGCGCGCTCATCGTGCAGCGAAAGCTCCGCGCGCTCGGCACCCTCATCGAAATGGATCCGCTCCCCGCGCAGCTCATGTCGCAGCGGGGCGGCGCGGCCATCTCCGCCTCCCTTGCGACCGACAAATCGATCGACGAGGTGCGCAAGGCGCTCTCGGCGCTTCCCGAGGTCGAATCGGCCGACGTGCGTTCGGCGGGCGCGGCCCGGACGACGTCGCAGGCGGCGCCCGCGCCCGCGCAGGCGCAGGAGATGCCGGCCATCGTTCCTCCGGCGCAAACCTCGGACACCGACGGGCTGCGGCCGGAATCGATGGTGCGCGTTCGCGCCGAGACGCTCGATCAGCTGCTCGATCAAGCCGCCGAGGTCCTGCACGGCATCGCCCGCCTGCGTGACGCCGCGAAGCGGCTCCCGCAGGACGTGGGCCCCGTTTTCGAGGCCGAGGTGGATCGCCTCCGGCGCACCGCGCGCGACCTGCACGGGCGGGTGATGAACGCGCGCCTCACGCCATTCTCCGCTCTCACCGAGCGGCTTCCCAGGGCGGTTCGCGATCTCTCCCATCGCTTGGGGAAGGAAGTCGATCTGGAAGTGCAGGGCGCGGACGTCGAGCTCGACCGCACCGTCATCGAGGCGTTGGGCGATCCGCTCAGCCATCTCGTCCGCAACGCCATCGACCACGGCATCGAGGATCCGAAGACGAGGGAGGCCGCCGGAAAGGCTCCGCGCGGCAAGCTCACGCTCAGCGCCCGGCGAGAGCGCGACAAGGTCGTCGTCGAAATCGCGGACGATGGCGGAGGGCTCGATGCCGAGGCCTTGAGGCGCAAGGCCATCGCGAGCGGAGCGATGTCCAAGGAAGCGGCCAACGCCCTTTCCGCGAACGAGGTCCTGGAGCTCGCCTTCCTGCCCGGCGTGTCCACCCGGGAAACCGCCACCGACGTTTCCGGCCGCGGCGTCGGCCTCGATGCGGTGGAGCGGGCCGTGGAAGCGCTCGGAGGCGCCATCAAGATCCGGAGCGCGCGAGGAGCGGGTGCCACCTTCTCGCTGGAACTGCCTCTCAATGTTTCGATGGCGAACCTTCTCCTCGTCCAGGTCGCAGGCGAGCTCTACGGGATTCCGCTCCACCGCGTCCTGGTGACGACGGAGTACGACCTGACGGCGCGCGGGGGCGAAGGGTTCGAGGCGCGCTCCCTGGTGGTCCTCGGGCAGCTCGTGCGCGCGTACGCGCTCGCGAAGCTGTTCGGGCTGCCATCGCTCCTACCGCCGGGTCCCAGGCCCTTCGTGGTGATGGAGCAGGACGGGGCGCTCTTCGCTTTGTCGGTCGACCGCCTGGTCGGCCAGGAGGAGGCGGTCTTGAAACCGCTCTTCCCGCCGCTCGATCGCGTGCGCGGTCTCGCGGGCGTGACAGTCCTCGGCAACGGGCGTCCTTTGCTCGTCCTCGATCCCCGCGGCATCGCGGAGCTGGCCGGTATTCACGAGCCGGTGCGCGCCACCAAAGGAGCAGCGTAGTGGACGAGCGACCGAACTCGCCGCTGCTTCTCGCGCCCGAGCAGGTGGAGGCCCTGCGCCAGCTTGCCGTGCTCGGAGGCGCCGATGCCGCGCGCTCCTTGGGACGGCTTCTCGGCACGACCGTCGAGGCGGCGCAGCCACGCGCCCTGGTGGCGGCCAAGGGCGGCATCGCCAAGGCGCTGCAGCCCGATGGCACGGCCTTCGCGGTCCACTTCACGGTCGAGGGAGGGGCCCGGTTCCGATGGCTCCTGCACCTCACTCGCGAAGGCGCGACGTTGATGGGCGGGCTGCTCCTCGGAAGGCCGGTGGTCGAGCCCGTCGAGAAGGCATCCGTCGTGTATACGAGCGCGCTCGCCGAGGCCGCCAACATCATCGTCTCGAGCTACGTCGGCGGAGTCGGGGCGGGCGCCGGGTTGACGCTCGTGCCGTCCGTTCCCCACGTGATGGTTGGACTGTTGGCGGACGCGGTCGAGGCGGCGTTCGCCGATCTCGACGACACGGTCTTGCTCGCCACGGACCTGCGCCTTCCCGGGGTCCGCTTCGCGGGCCGGATCATCGTTGCCCCCGAGGAGGAATCCCTCGGCCGCCTCCTCGCGGGCGTCGGCGCCCGCTAGCCGCTTCGTGCTAAACGGTCGGTCGTGGACCTCATCAGCTTGCGGGATTTCCTCGTCCGCCTGCAGCGGGGCGAGCTCACCATCGACGAAGCCCTCCGGACGCTTTCGCGGTTGCCGGTGCAGCGCGTAGGCGAATTCGCCCAGCTCGACGGTGAGCGCGCCATCCGCCAGGGCGTTCCGGAAGTCGTGTTCGGGGAACGCAAGACGCCTGATCAGATCGGCAAGCTCGTCGCCCGCCTGCGCGAGCTCGGGCAAGCCGTACTCGTCACCCGGCTGTCGCCCGAAGGCGGCGAGGCGGCCGCGCGCGCCGCTCCCGAGGGGCGCTACGACCCGATCTCGCGCACGTTCCACGCCAAGGCGGCCGGACCGGATCGGCAGCCCGAGGGCCTCGTGGCGATCGTCTGCGCCGGCACCACCGACATTCCGGTTGCCGAGGAGGCCTGCGTCACCGCCTCCTTCGTCGGCGCGGAAACCCGGCGGCACTTCGACGTGGGCGTGTCCGGCATCCACAGGCTGCTCGGCGCCGCCAAGGACCTGCGCGAGGCGGATGCCGTCGTCGTCTGCGCCGGGATGGAAGGCGCGCTGCCGTCGGTGGTCGCGGGTCTCGTCCCGCGGCCCGTGATCGCGGTCCCGACGAGCGTCGGCTACGGAGCATCGCTCGGAGGGCTCGCGGCGCTCTTCGCGATGCTCAACTCCTGCGCCGCGAACGTCTCCGTCGTGAACATCGACAACGGATTCTCGGCGGGTTTCCAGGCGGCGCTCATCGCCCGCGGAGTGGCGCGGGGCGAGAAGAGTTGACCCTCCTCGCGCTCGAGCCGATCGGCGGAATCGCCGGAGACATGCTGCTCGCGGCGCTTCTCGACGTCGGCGCTCCCCGGGCGGCGCTCGACGAGGGCCTCGCGGCGCTCGCCAAGGCGGCCAAGGACGAGGACCTCGCGTCGGTGCGGGTGTTGGCGGCGGCGGCCGAGGTGAACGGCATCGCCTCGCTGCACGTGACCGTGCAATTGCCGGACGCTGTCCGGGAGCGCGAGCCGCACCACAGACCGTACCGCGTGATCCGCGAATGGCTGGGGAGCGCGCGGCTTGCGCCCCGGGCGAAGGACTACGCGCAGGCGGCGTTCCGCAAGCTCGCCGAGGCGGAGGGGCGGATCCACGGCGTTGGCCCCGACGACGTGGAGTTCCACGAGGTCGGTGCCCTCGATTCCATCGTGGACGTGGTGGGGGTGTCGCTGCTCGTCGCCGCGCTCGATCCCGGCCGGATCGTCGCGCTCCCGCCTCCCGCGGGTAGCGGCACCGTGCGCAGCCGCCACGGTCCCATCCCCGTTCCCGCTCCTGCCGTGATCGAGCTGTTGCGAGGTCGTGCGCTCGGGCCGAGCGGCCCCGGCGAGCGCACGACGCCCACGGGCGCTGCCCTCCTCGCGGCGATGAGCGAGCCCGTCGAGTCGCTTCCCGCGATGACCGTCCGGCGGGCCGGATACGGGGCGGGAACGAAACGGTGGGACGACGCTCCGAACGTCCTTCGCGCCGTCGTCGGCGACGAGGCGTCCTCCTCCCGCGAGGCGCTCCTTGTCCTGGAGACGAATCTCGACGACCTGAGCCCGCAGTTCGTGGCCGCCGCGCTGGAGGCGGCGCTCGCCGCCGGAGCGCTCGATGCGTGGGTCGCTCCGCTGACGATGAAGAAGGGCCGTCCGGGGCACCTCTTCGGGGCGCTGGTTGCCGACGCCCGGCGCGGGGCGGTGGAGGAGGCCATCTTCCGCGAAACGAGCACGCTCGGGATCCGGGCAACCAGGGTCGACCGGACAGCGCTCGATCGCGAGGTCGTCGAGGTTTCGACGGAGTACGGAACCGTGCGCGTGAAGCTGGGGAAGATCGGCGGGTCGATCGTGAACGTTGCGCCCGAGTTCGACGATTGCCGGGCGCGAGCTTCGGAGCGGGGCGTCGCCGTGAAGGAGGTCGCGGCCGCCGCGATCGCCGCTTTCCGGACGAGCAAGTAGCGTCTCTTCCTGACCCGACGGACGCCGCGATCGATTTCGAGTTCTGACGCCGCCTTCGGGTATGGTGAGCGTCCACACGAATGCGCCGGCGCTCCGCGGTGGCGGATCGCGCGCGGCGTGCGCTGTCGGAGGTGCCGCATGGGCGCTGGCGTGAAGAAATCGAAGGCGAAGAAGATGCAGGCGAAGGCCGCGGAGCAGACGACGCGCAAGGTGAAGGGCCGCAACAAAGTCGCGAAGATGTCCCGGACCGACAAGCCGAAGCGGGCCGCGTCGGAAGCGGAGACGCCCCGCGGCAGGCCGAGCGGAGACAGCTACATCCGAGGCGGCCC
>JBJMQD010000438.1:0-9203 GCA_045802855.1 Myxococcales bacterium
CGGAGCCTTCTGCGGTTGAGGTAGATCAGCACCGCCCCGATCACCTCTCCGCCGACCGTGTACGGCTGGGCCAGCGTCCGTATGTGCTCGGTCGCCGACGAGAACGGCAGGATGGGGAAGTGCAAGCCGAGAAACGGAAACAGGATCGCGGCGACGGTGTCCGGGCCCGGCCTCGGAGGCCCCGGCTGCGGAAAGAAGAGCGTGAACACGTCGCCCATCTCGTCGAGGAACAGGTGGGTGATCATCCCGGCCGCGAGAGGAACGCCGTCGCGCCGCGGCAAGAACAAATAGAGGAGCAGGCAGAAGAGGAGCGTGTGCCCGAAGGTCCTCGTGCTGGAGATGAGCCCGAGGTCCGCGCTGGTCCGCCCGGTGGCGAACGACAGCGCGTAATAAAGAGGCTTGTCGACGAGGTCGGGGAGGAGCGTCCCGAGAAAGAGGAAGCGCAACGTGCGCCCGTCCCGCGGAACGCGCGGCGACGCGATCGCAGTTCCGATTCCGGCGTGGCCGAAGACGAACACCTAGCTCTTGGGATACGTCCCGGCCATCTTCGCGCGCAGCCGGACGAGGGCGAGGACCGCCTCGCAGAGCGGCACCGGAAGCTCCACGAGATGTGCCATTTCAACGACTGCGCCGAGGAGCGCCTCGATCTCCATCGGCCGCCCCCGCTCGAGATCGACCAGCGTGGAAGGCTTGTGCACGCCGACGTCGGCGGCGCCCTGGATACGGGCGTCGACGTCGAGCGGGAACTTCACCCCGACCTTCTCGCCCACCGCCTGCCCTTCCAGCATCATCTGCCGCGCGAGCCCTTTCGTGCCCGCGTCCGCGATGACCTGGTCGAGCGACGCCATGGTGAGCGAGCAGATCATGTTGAAGCTGAGGTTCCCCCACAGCTTCACCCAGAGGTTGTCGCGGATCCGCGTCCGCACCGGCGCCCGCAGCCCCGCCGCGATCATCGCCTGGCTGAACGCCTGCGCCCGCTCGGTCTTCGAGCCGTCGGGTTCTCCCAGATCGAAGCGGTTCGAATAGGTGTGCTCGATGACCCCGGGCTCGATGACGTCGACGGCCGGATACACGATGCAGCCGATCACCCGCGAGGGCGGGAGCTTCTCCCAGAGCACACCGCCGGGATCGACCGACTGCAAGCGCGCATTCTCGTAACGGCCGGGCAATTTGTAGAAGTACCACCAGGGGACGCCGTTGATGGCGGGGACGAGCGCCGTCTTCGGGCCGAGGAGCGGCTGGACGGCGTCGGCGATGCCCGGCAGCGCGTGCGCCTTGACGCTCAGGATCACGTAGTCCTGGGTGCCGGCCTCGCGGGAGTCGTGCGTCGCGCGAGGGCGGACGTTGATCGTCTCGCCTTCGCTCTTCAACGTGAGGCCGTTCTTCTTCATCGCCTCGAGGTGCGGACCGCGGGCGATGAGCGTCACGTCCTGGCCGGCGTGGGCGAGCTTCGCGCCCATGTAGCCGCCGATCGCGCCCGCGCCGTAGACGCAGATCTTCATCCCAGGCCCAGCTTCTTGGCGAGCCCGATCCGCTGCAGCTTGCCGGTCGGTCCCTTCGGGATCTCCTTGAGGAAGACGAACTTCCTCGGGATCTTGAAATGGGCGAGATGCTTCTCCGCGAACTGCTGCAGCTCGCGCTCGGTGGCGGACTTCCCCTCGCGCAACACGACCGCGGCGGCGATCTCCTCGCCGAGCTTGTCGTGGGGCATGGCGAACGCGCAGACCTGCTGCACGGCCGGATGCTCCATGAGGATGGCGTCGATCTCGAGCGGGCCGACCTTCTCTCCGCCGCGGTTGATGAGCTCCTTCAGGCGGCCGGTGAGCTTCAGGTAACCCTCGGAGTCGATCTCGCCCTGGTCGCCGGTGCGGAACCAGTCGTCGATGAATGCCGCCTCGTTGGCAGCCGGATTGTTCTCGTATCCGGAGGTGACATTGGCGCCGCGGATCACGACTTCGCCGGTCTCTCCGCGCCGCAGCACATTGCCTTCCTCGCCCATGATCGCCACTTCCAGACCCGCGGCGACGCCCACGGTCCCGGGCTTGCGTGGCTTCGGCGGCAGCGGATTCGACGTCATCTGGTGCGCGGCCTCGGTCATGCCGTAGGCCTCGACGACCGGTGCGCGGAACGTCTTCTCGAGCTCCTGCATCACCGCCGGCGGCAGCGAGGCCGAGGACGACCGGATCAGCCGCAGCCGGCTCTTGGCGATGAAATCCGGATGCCGCATGGCGCGGGAGAGGATCGCCTGGTGCATCGTCGGGACGGCCGTGTACCAGGTGGGGTGCACCTCGTCGAACCAGTGGAAGAAACGGAGAGCATTGAAGCCGGGCGTGCAGCACACCTGCGCTCCCACCCGCAGCGAAGAGAGCACCGCCGCCATCAATCCGTGGATGTGGAAGAGCGGCATGATGTTCAGGCAGACGTCGTCGGGGACGAGCTGCAGGACCGTCGAGATGTTCCGCGACGAGGCGACCACGTTGCGCTGCAGGAGCGGCACGATCTTGGGCCGCGCCGTCGAGCCGGAAGTATGGAGGACGAGCGCCTCGTCCTCCGCGCTGGCCATCCCGGGCGACGACGCCGTCCCGCGGAGATCGCCGGGGGGCTTCAAGGAGAAGCTGCCCGCGCCCTGGTCGCGTTGCAATTGCAGGTCCACGACCGGAACGCCGAGCTTCTGGGCCACCGCGCGAGAAGGCGAATCCGTGCCCGCTTCCACGACCAGCACCTTGGCGCGGAGATCCTTCAGATAGAACTCGTACTCCTCGGCGCGGTACATGGGGCTGAGGGGCGCCGTCGTCGCTCCCGCCGCGATGGCGACGAACGCGGTGGCCGCCTCCGGTCCATTCGGTAGCACCATCGCGACGCGGTCGCCGCGTCCCACCCCGAAGGAATTGAGCTCTTTGACGGTGCGCTCGACCAGCGCGCGCAGGTCCCTATAACGGAGGGGTTTGAATCCGTCCGGGGCACAGATCGCGACTGCCTCGTCCTTGCCCACCTGCAGCAGATCCGCGACGGTCTCCGTGCTCATTGGGCGGGAGCTTGCCACCGCACTGCGGCAGCGCAAGCTAAATGTCGTTCCTCAAAGCAAGAAGATCCAGGTCACCGCAACGAAGAGCGGAAGCAGGATTGCTCCGCTGTAACCCATGTAGCCGAAGAACCCCGGCATGCGGACGCCGCTTTGCTCCACGATGGCTTTGACCATGAAGTTGGGGCCGTTGCCGATGTACGTATTCGCACCCATGAGAACCGATCCCAGCGAGATGGCGGCGAGCAGCGCCGCGCCCTGGTGGTGCGCGACCAGCTCGGCGAGGTTCGAAGCGTCCGTCCCCACCTTGCCGCTCGCCGCGGAAGCGAACGTCAGATACGTCGGCGCGTTGTCCAGGAACGACGAGAGGGCGCCGCTCGCCCAGAAGTAATGCCAGGGCCGGTTCAGCCCCAACTCCGCGCCGCGAGCGTTGAGGATCGCGAGCGCCGGAATCATGGTGGCGAAGATTCCGGCAAACAGCGCCGCCACCTCGACGATGGGTTGCCAGCTGAACCCGTTCTCCGTCCGGAGCTTCCCGGGAGTGGTCGCCCACGAGAGCAGGAGGATGAGGAGCAACGCCGCATCCTGCACGAGCGTGTGCAGCGCGAGCTTCCCGGAGAGCAGCAGCACGACGGCGATGGCGAGGAGGAAGAGGAAGTTGTGCTTGCCCGCGATGCTGATCGGCACCTGGTGGCGGACGGCGACCTTGTCCAGGTCCCCCGGCTTCGTCAGGTCCTCGCGGCGGAAGATCGTCGAGTCGACAATGTAGAAGACGACGATCAAGCACAGGTTCACCAGCAACCATTGCTTCCAAAGGCCGAGCGTCCAGGTGAACGGCACCCCGCGGAGAAAGCCGAGGAACAGCGGCGGGTCGCCCATCGGCGTGAGGAGCCCCCCGGCGTTCGCGGCGATGAAGATGAAGAAGACGAACACGTGACCCTTGCGCTCCCGCACCGAGTTGGCGCGCAGGAGCGGGCGGACGAGCAACATCGACGCCCCCGTGGTGCCGATGAGGGACGCGAGCACCGCGCCGATGGCGAGGACGATCGAGTTCAAACCGGGAGTCCCCGCCAGCGTGCCGCGGACGACGATTCCCCCCGAGATGACGAACAGTGCCCCGAGCAGGAGGATGAACGCCAGGTATTCGCCGGCGGTGTGCAGCACGAGGGCCGGATCGAGCGTCGCCGTCCAGGCCGCGACCGGGGCCCCGAGCAGGAGGCTGAGAAAGGCCTTGTTGCGGTTGTACTCCCAGAGCCCTCCGGCGACGATCGGCAGGAATGCGATCGAGAGCAGCATCACCCCGAAGGGAACGACGCTCCAGAGAGGAAGCTGATGTCCGAGGTGCTCCGTCGACGCGACCGCGAGAGCCGTCATCCGATAAATGTACTATTTTCGGCCCGCCCGATTCACGCGGCGGCGGTGCGCAGCTAGCCGAGACGAGTTTCTCGCTCACGCTTCATTGCAGGGACCACTGCGGCGGGCGCAGCGAGCTCGTGCGTGACTTCCGCCACCGACGGTACCTTCATCCGCCGCAGCACGAAAAAAGCGATGAAAGCCGCGGTGAGGTCGAAGACTATGGCGACGCTGAAGACGCCGACCCAGCCGATCCTGGGGAGCGTGAACCTGGCCGCGAAAGGCGTCCAGATGCCCGGCACCACGGTGAGGATGATGCCGTACGCGACGATGGCAAGCCCGATGGTGAAGAGGGCATCGTGGGTCTTCTTCTTGAGCGGCATGCGCAGCACCGTCGGCGCCAGGAAATGCGCGAAGAAGGCGAGCGCGCCGCCTACCAGGAGCAGGACGTCCGCGCGGAAATCGAACGCCTTTCCCGCGGCCAGCGCCGAGCCGATCGGCACGAATACCGACGCGGTGCCCTTGGCGGTGTAGAGGAACCCGTAGTTCGCCGTTGCGTGCTTGCGACCGAAGAAGTCTCCGCAGATGGCCGGCATGAGCGAGTAGATCTCGCCCCAGCCGAAGAAGGTGAAGGCGCTGAAGACGACGAACAGCTTGGGGTTGGGGGCGAACTTGATGAGCAAGAAGATGGCGCATGCCTCGAGAGTGAAGGCGAGGGCCATGGTGTTCTCGCGGCCGATGTGGTCGGAAACCCAGCCCCAGATCGGGCGGCAGATGCCGTTCAGGACCCGGTCCGCCGAGAGCGCGAACTGCAGCGCGGGAAGCGTGAGCCAGAGGAAATCGACGGGAACCTTGGCCACCTTGAAGTCGACGGCCATCGGAGCGAGCTGCGCGGTGGCCATCAGTCCGCCCGTAGCGACCAGGATCATCATCACGTACATCACCCAGAACTGGTGCGTCGAGGCCATCTGCCCCGAGGAGAAATCCGCGGCGCTCTGGCGCCTCCTGACCTCGGCGGCGGCGGTCTTTGCGGTCCAGCCCTGCGGCATCCAGCCCGCGGGCGGGGCCCTGAGGAAGAGGGACGCGAACACGACGACGGCGCCCTGGATGATTCCCCACTGGATGAATGCCGTCTGGTAGCCCGCCGAGTTGATCAAGTTTGCGATCGGCGAAACGGTGAAGGCCGACCCGGCGCCGAAGCCCGCCGCGGTGAGGCCGGCAGCGAGGCCACGGTGATCGGGGAACCACTTCAGCGCGCTTCCGATGGCCGTACCGTAGACGATCCCCGCGCCGATGCCCGAGAAGGCGTAGGCGATGTACAGCTCCGTCACCGTGTCGGCGCGGCCGCTCGTCACCCAGCCGAAGCCCGCGAGCAGGCCGCCGATGAGCACGAGGAGCTTCGGTCCGAAGCGATCCACCAGCCAGCCCTCGAAGGGAACCAGCCACGTCTCGAGCAGGACGAAGACCGTGAAGGTGACCTGGACCGATGCTTGATCGATGCCCAGGTGCTTCTGCAGGGGCGGCACGAACAGCGTCCACCCGTATTGGAAGTTCGCCACCGCGACCATGCTGAGCACGCTGAAGAAGAGGATGACCCAGCGGTTCGCCAAGAACGAGCGGTCGTCTGTCGGGCGGTCCATCGGCGCCTTCTCCAATAGGACCACCGGAGTTTTCAATACGACGAACGGGCGTCCGGTCCAGCTTGTGAATCTCCTTCGGTAATGGGCACCAGGTCAGGGCTCGCGTGCCGGAAGCGCGACGGGGGTCCGCGCCGCTTGACAGCAGGGCTCACGAAGCGCAATGGTCCGATGGTCCGACCAATCCCGAGGACAACGTCCCCCATGGCTCGCAGGCAACCGGCTATGCTCGAGTTGGAGGCGGTCCGGAAGGAGCGCCGCTACGAGCAGGTCGCGGAGCAGATCCAGAAGCTCATCGCGGAGGGCACGCTCAAGCCGGGCGACCGCCTTCCCCCCGAGCGCGAGCTGGCCACCCGTTTCGGGGTGGCGCGCAGCTCGATCCGCGACGCGGTCCGCACGCTCGAGGTGATGGGAATCCTCGAGCCGCGGCAAGGCACGGGCACCGTGGTGCGCGATCTCTCCGCCGACTCCCTCGTCGTCCCGCTCGCCACGGTTCTCGTGCGCAAGCGCGAGCTCGTCGAGGAGCTGATCGACGTGCGCCGGATCCTCGAGCCGGCGCTGGCGGCGCGGGCCGCGAAGAATGCCACCGTCGAGGAAGTCATGGAGCTCGAGGACATCCTCCGCCGGCAGCGCGAGAAGATGAGTCGCGGCCAGCCCACGATCGAGGAGGACTCCGAGTTCCATTACGCCATCGGCCGCGCCGCCCGGAACAGCGTCGTGCTGAAGGTGCTCGACATTCTCATGGACCTCTTGCGCGAGAGCCGCGCCCGATCGCTGCAGACGCAGGGCCGGCCCGAGCGCTCCTACGCGGGACACCAGCGCGTCCTGCGCGCAATCAAGCGGCGCGATCCCGACGCCGCGGAGAAGGCGGTGCGCAAGCACCTCGAGGAAATCGAATCGATCGTGATGCGCCAGTTCTGACCGGAGGTTTCCCAAATGGGTCATCTGTTCGCCGTCGAAATCGTCTATCGCGGGATCTTCCAGAAAACCCTTGCAAAGAACATCAGCCGGGCCATCGTGCTCGCCGCGCACAAGGAGGGGAAGCCGGGCATCTCCTTCGGGCGCTACGGCGACAGTCCCGAACGCAACGGCATTCCCGCCAAGGCCTTCGCCATCATCGCCACCGACGAGCAGACCCTCGAAGAGGGCATGGCGAAGTACGAGCCCACCCAGGTCGACGTCAGCATCTGCGTCGACGACACGCTCTTCAAGGGCGTCGAGTCCTGGGCCTGGTACGGGCTGCAGCCGATCAACAAGCTCGTCAAACCGGGCGGCACCCTCATCGTCACGTCCCTGAAGGACGCTCCCGGGCTGGCGGAGATCGCGCATCGCAAGGAGACCCCGTACAACCTCGCCGTGCTCAAGGCGGAGCCGAGCTTCTCGGGCCTCTGGGTCTTCAAGGAAGACCATACCGACGTGCGAATCCTCGGCGCCATCGCCCGCGTCTGCCCCGAGATCTTCAGCCTCGCCTCGGTGCAGGAGGTCATCCGCGACGAGTGGCACGACGAGGTGAAGGCTTCCTCCGCGCTCCGCGCCTTCGAGCGGCTCACGAGCTACACGGTACAGCCGACGCAGGGGAACGCGGAGACGCCCTACTCCTTCGTGATGCCGAAGTGGCACGAGATGCGCGACGGCATCGCCATCCCTGCCATCCCGGCGGGCCACGTGATGAAGGACCCGATCACGGGCAAGGAGGGCGGGTTCCAGCCCGGGCGCAACGCCACCTTCAAGAAGTACGCGACGCGCACCATGCGGCCCGTGGTCGACTTCGACAAGTGCATCAAGTGCACGCTCTGCTGGCTCGCCTGTCCGGACACCTGCTTCGACGTCACCCCCGAAGGCCTCTACGACGCGAATCTCGAGGCCTGCTGCGGCTGCGGCGTGTGCGAGGCGGTCTGCCCCGAGCCGAACTGCGTCACGATGGTGAACGAGACCCATTTCCACGACAACGCGAGCCAGTGGCAGGCGTACCGGAAGGACGCCGAGGGCTACAAGTCCACGCTGGCCTCGCTCATCGCCACGCGTCCTGAGCGGTCGCACGGCTTCCGCTTCCGTGGCCAGTACGAGGAGCAGGTTCCCGGAGTCATGAAGGCCGCCGAGGCCGCCGAGCAGCAGCAGACCCCGCAGGCCTGAAAGGGAGATCGACCATGGCAGAGGCAATCATCACTCCGCAGGCCGAAGTACCGAAGTCGAAGCCCCAGACCCAGGCGGGCGACGAGACGTCCCTCATCACCGGCAGCGAGGCCATCGCGGTCGCCTGCAAGCTCGCCGACGTCGACGTGATCACGGCCTACCCGATCCGTCCGTACGACACCGTCATGCAGTACGTGGCGAAGCTCGTCTCCAACGGCGAGATGGATTGCGAGTACATCGTCGCCGAGGGCGAGCACTCGCAGTTCGAGATCGTCAAGCACGCGAGCGCCTGCGGAGCGCGCGTCTTCACCGGGTCGTCCGGCGTCGGCTGGATGTACGCGATGGAGTGTCTCACGGTCACGCCCGCGCTCCGCATCCCGATGATCGCCATGGTCGGGAACCGCGCCCTCGACGATCCCGGCGCCTTCGGCGTCGAGCACAACGACGCCCTCGCCGTGCGCGACCTCGGCTGGCAGCTCGTCTGGGTGGACAGCGCGCAGGAGGCGCTCGACACCGCCCTCATCGCCTACCGCGTCGCCGAGGACCGCCGCATCTTCCTGCCGGTCGCCATCAGCTGCGATGGCGCCTTCCTCACCCACTCGCAGGGAATCGTGAAGATCCCCTCGCAAGCGAAGGTGGACGCCTTCCTGCCCCGCTACGATCGCAAGGACCTCCTCCTCCATCCCGACAATCCCATCACCGTCGCGCCGCAGGCGAACGAGGACTGGCTGATGGAGATCCGGCGCCAGACGGCCGCCGCGATGGAGCGCTCGGCCGGCGTCATCCGCGAGGCGTATGCCGACTTCGAGCGCATCTTCGGCCGCAAGTACGGCAATCCGTTCTTCGAGGAGTACATGACCGACGACGCCGACGTGGTGCTGGTCGGCATGGGCACGCTTTCCAATCCGGTTCGCGTAGCCATCCGGCAGATGCGCGAAGAGGGCAAGAAGGTAGGCTTCGTTCGCCTGCGCTGGTTCCGGCCCTTCCCGGCGGAAGAGCTGGCGAAGTCGCTCGGCCGCTTCAAGGCGGTGGGCGTCATCGACCGCGACTTCTCGCTC
>JBJMQD010000473.1:0-2631 GCA_045802855.1 Myxococcales bacterium
GCCACGACCACGTGCCCTTCGTCGCGCCAGGTGCCGCGACGTTCTGCTCGGCCGTCGAGGTGGGGCGCGCCCACGCCGCGGCCCTCGAGCGCGGCACGATCGGCGCTCGCTACATCCTCGGCGGCGCCGATGCCAGCTACCGCGAGCTGGTCGACACCATCGCCGCGGTAGCAGGCTTGCGGCCGTGCCTCCCCCGCGGGAGCTACGCGCTGCGCCGCGCCCGGGCCCGGCTGGCGGTGGCGTGCCGGCGGTTCGGAGCCCCGCAGCCGCTCGTCGACCCGTATCGCATGCGGCTCTTCGCGGGAGATTCTCGATTCGATAGCGCACGAGCGGTCCGCGATCTCGGCTACCGGCCTGCGTCGCTGGTCGAGATGGTCCGCTCCGCCTGGGCCTGGTACCGGGCGGAGGGAATGGTCCCTCCCTCCGGGAAGCGCTCCTTGGCCCCCTGCCGCGATCTGGGATTCTGCAGTGGTCACGCGCTCAAAGCGGTCTGTCGATGAGGAAGATGCGCAACCCGGGCGACGCCGGTACATCTCAGGATTCATGGTCCGACCTACCGGAATCGTCGCATGAGCGCTTGGCCCTTCCACCCGGGAGAGCGCGAAGCCCAGGCGCGGGCTGGAGGAGGCGCGCAGGGCGGCGGCATCCGGGACTTCCTGACCGAGCAGCACCGCGCGTTCTTCTCGATGCTGCCGTTCGTCGCCATCGCTTCGCTCGAGCGCGGCTGGCCCTCGGCAACGCTGCTCGACGGCGAACCGGGGTTCGTCTCCGCGCCCGATCCGTACACGCTGCGGATCTCCACCGCGCTGGACCCGGACGATCCCGCGCACCGGCCGCTCGCCGCGGGCAGGCCCGCCGGCGTCCTGGGCATCGATTTCGCGACTCGCCGGCGCAATCGCGCGAACGGCGTCCTCAGCGCTTCCGGACCGGATGGCCTCGTCCTCGACGTCCGGCAGAGCTTCGGGAACTGTCCGAAGTACATCGACCTGCGCCAGATCCGGCGTGCGCCCGCAGGTGGCCGTCCCGCGATCGAGCCGCTGCGGAGCCTCGGCGCCCCGGAGCGCGAGGCCATCTCGGGAGCCGACGTCTTCTTCGTCGCGAGCGGCGCGCATGTCGAGGAGGCGGAAGGGGGGGTGGACATCTCCCACCGCGGCGGCCACCGGGGCTTCGTTCGCGTCGGCGGCGACGTGCTGACCGTCCCCGATTTCACGGGGAACCGCTACTTCAACACGCTCGGCAATCTGCTCGCGAATCCGAGGGCGGCGCTCGTCTTCGTCGATTTCGAGCGCGGCGATCTCCTCCACCTGCGCGGGACCACGGAGATCGTCTGGAACGGGCCCGACGTCGCGGCGTTCGTCGGCGCCGAGCGTCTCTGGCGGTTCCGCGTCGAGGACGGCTTCTGGAAGCGCGGGGTAGCTCTCCGCTCGCATCGCGCCGACTTTTCGCGCATCCAAGACCCATGATTCCTTGCTCGGTCCTCGATCTGTGCCCCGTCGTCGAAGGAGGAGACGCCGGGCGTGCGCTCCGCTGCTCGCTCGACCTCGCACGGCACGCCGAGCGATGGGGCTACCGCCGGTTCTGGCTCGCCGAGCATCATGGCATGCCCGGCGTCGCCAGCGCCGCGACCGCGGTGGTGATCGGCCACATCGCCTCGGGCACGTCCGTAATCCGCGTCGGGGCGGGCGGGATAATGCTGCCGAATCATGCGCCGCTCGTCGTCGCCGAGCAGTTCGGCACGCTCGAGTCCCTCTTCCCCGGGAGGATCGATCTGGGACTCGGCCGCGCGCCGGGCACCGATCCGGTGACGACCCGCGCGCTTCGCAGGACGCTCCAGGGCGACGTCGACTCGTTTCCGGACGACGTCCTGGAACTGATGGCGTACTTCCGCGCTCCGATTCCCGGGCAGACGGTCCAGGCGGTCCCCGGGGCCGGCCTCGACGTTCCGATCTGGATCCTCGGCTCGAGTCTCTACGGCGCGCGTCTCGCCGCCGCCTTCGGGCTGCCGTACGCTTTCGCCTCGCACTTCGCGCCCGCGCAGCTCATGGCGGCGATCGAGGTCTATCGATCGGAGTTCCAGCCCTCGGCGCAGCTCGCGCGGCCCTACGTCATGGCAGGCGTCAACGCCATCGCGGCGGACACCGATCGCGAGGCATCGCTGCTCGCGACCTCGCTCGAGCAGGCGGTGGTGAAGCTTCGCACGGGCCGTCCGGGACGGCTGCCAAAGCCCTCTCTGGACGTGCGCTGGGCGCCCCAGGAAAGAGCGATCCTCGATCACGTCCTCGCCTGCGCAGCGATCGGATCGCCTGCTACCGTGGAGAGGTGGCTGAAGGCGTTCGTCGCGCGGACCGGGGCGGACGAGCTCGTCATTGCAGCGCAGATCTTCGATCACGGTGCGCGGCTGCGTTCGTACGAGATCGTCGCGCAGACGATGGAGCTCGCCGCGCAGCCGACGGCCCTGGCGAGCGGCTAGTCGCCGCCGACCGTCGCCAGCCGGCGGAGGGGACTTGCGCGAGCGGGCGACGGGTGGAGCCGGGCAGGCGATTCGCGCTTTTCCACCATTTCCGAGAGCCCGTACCGCTTCATCTTGGCGTACAGCGTGGTCTTGGCGACGCCGAGCGCCTGGGCGGCCCG
>JBJMQD010000140.1:0-32470 GCA_045802855.1 Myxococcales bacterium
GATGTCGTGGTAGGGCGTACCGTTGATCCCCCGCTCGCTGTCGATGCCGGGATCGTATCGGTCGATCTTGAATGCGGCGAGCAGGAACTTGTTCGGGCGGTTCTGCCCCGTCCAGCTCCCCGGCGCCTCGGCCCTCGCGGAAGGCGCCAGGAGGAGGAGCGCGAGAGCTGCGCCGCCGGCGATACGGCGCCTGCGGTAGAGGAGCACGGCGACTGCGCCGAGCAGCGCGAGGCCACCCGAGCCTCCGCTCGCGCACCCGCCGCCGCCTCCCGCCGATCCCCCGTCGGTGCGATAGTGGTTGTAGAAATCCTCGACGGCGACCGGTGACGCGGCCTGGTCCGCGGCCGGCGGCGCCGACGCGGCGGACGCGTTCTTGTAACCGTCGACGGATCTCACGTAGAGCGCATAGGTGTGGAAGTTCTGCAGCGGCACTCCGCCCTGCGCTTGCTCGACGTCCACGCTGGTCCCCTGGACCTGCGTGACCACGGGTTTCGTCAGATCGGGAGGCGGCGCGGGGGTGGTCTGCGGGTTGTCCCACGGCACGACGAACACGTCGTATGTCCGGTCGCCGGTGTCGCCCGAGTTCCAGTTCACGTGCAAGTGCTGGTCGCCCGCGGTGCTCCTCACGTTGATCGGCGGCTTCGGCGGCGTCAGCGCGAAGCTCACCTGCAACGTCGAGCCGAAGACCGACGGCGTGCCGCCGACGAGGGGCGCGGGCGCCTTGCGACGGGAGCAGAAGAAGACATTGAACGGAGCAGCCGCCGTCGTCGTCGTGTCGTTGCAGCCGTCTTTGAGCCCGGCGATCAGATCCTGGATCAGGAACGACGTCCGCACGGTGATCTGATCGACCGCCCCGTTCACGCCGTTGCCCGGCGGGTCCGTATCTTGATTGGTGCAGGTGGAAACGTCCTTCGTGATGAAGAACGTCAGCGTGTCGCCGGTGGCCGCACTGGGTGTCGAGCCTGCGTTCGTGAAGTCGACGGCGAAATCGATCGCCTTGTTGCCCTGGCAGTCTGATTTCCCGATGTTCACGGAGACCGATCCGGACGGTTGGACCGTCTGGAACGAGCTCGTCACCTTCCCCGCCGGACCTACGGTCTGGGCGAGCGCCGCAAGAGGAAGCAGAAGAATTGCGAAGGCATACCGGTTCGCGCGCACGGCCACCTCCCCAAGCAAGCAGCGGGCCATCCGATAGGCCCGGCGACCGCCTAGCGCGGCGCGGCCGCGATGACATTCTGTCCGAGCTAGCATCGCCCCGAGCGACAATTCGGCAATTGCCTCAGTTCAATGCGCCGAGGGCGTGCTGGTAGTCCGAGAGCAGCAGCTCGGCGATCTGGACGGCGTTCGTCGCCGCACCCTTGCGCAGGTTGTCCGACACCACGAAGAGCGAGAGACCGCGTTCCTGCGCGAGATCCTTGCGGATGCGGCCGACGAGAGTGTCGTCGTCGCCCGCGCCGAGGAGCGGCATCGGGTAGACGTGCTGGGCGAGGTCGTCTACCACCTTCACCCCGCGCGCGCGCCGCAAGAGCTCGCGTGCCTCGTCGGGCGTGATCTCGCGCCGGAAGGTGAGGTTCGCGGCTTCCGAGTGGCAGTAGAAGATGGGCACCCGGACGCAGGTGGCGGAGACGGGAAGGTCCGGGATGCCGAGGATCTTCCGGGTCTCGTGGACCATCTTCATCTCCTCCTCCGTGTAGCCGTTGGCGGTCGACGGCCCGATCTCGGGGAGGAGGTTGAAGGCGATCCGGTGCGGGAACTTCGACGGCTTCATCTCGCCCATGTTGAAGAGCGCCCGGCTCTGCTTCTCCAGCTCGTCGATGCCCTTCTGGCCCGCGCCGGAGACGGACTGGTAGGTGGAGACGATCACGCGCTCGAGCACCGCGGCGTCGTGGAGCGGCTTCAGCACCACGACGAGCTGGATGGTCGAGCAGTTGGGATTCGCGATGATGCGCCGTCCGCCCGGCTTGACCGCGAGCTCGACCGCCTTCGGATTCACCTCCGGGACCACCAGCGGGACGTCGCTGTCCATGCGAAACGCGGAGGAGTTGTCGACGACGACGGCGCCCGCGCGGGCGGCGTGCGCGGCGAACTCCCGCGACACGGTCGCTCCGGGCGAGAAGAGCGCGATCTGGACGCCCTCGAACGAATCGGGGGCAAGCTTCCGTACCGTGATCTCCTGCCCCTTGAACTCGATTTTCTTGCCGGCGCTGCGCTCGGAAGCGAGCGGGACGAGCTCCGAAACGGGGAACTCGCGCTGCTCGAGCACCTTCAGCATCTCCCGGCCGACGGCGCCCGTGGCGCCCGCGACGGCCACTCTCAGCTTCCGCATCTCCGCACCTCGAATGGAATTCCCATGGTCCGTCGCGCAGGTCCATCGCGTCAAGGAGATGGGAGACCGCCCACGCGGCCTTCCGCCAGGGCGATTTCCGCCGCCGATTGCTGGAGATACCGTGGCGCGAGCGCGAAGACCGAGTCGCGATCATAGCGGGCATCGCGGAGCGCGCCAGCTACGATTTGGGCGACCGCGCGGGCGAGGGGCGCGACGGGCTCGCCGCCCACCGTCAGATTGCCGAGGGATCCGAGGTTTGCTCTCGCGCCCGGACCGACCACCGAGGCCCTGCGGCCAAGCGCCGCGACGAATGCCGGAAGCGCCGAGGCGGGGAGCACGGTTTCCGGCGCCACCAGGGCGCCGTCCTCGATCGCGCAGGCGTAGACCTCGCCGCGGCGCGCTTCGAGCGTCGGCACGACGAGACCTCTGGCAGGTGCGGATAGCGCCAGCGCGTGCAAGGAGGAGGCGCAGGCGAGCGGGAGCCTTCGCGCGTACGCGATCGTCTTCATGGCCGCGAGACCTACTCGCAGACCGGTGAAGGAGCCCGGTCCAATCCCCACGGCGAGGGCGTCGACGCGCGAGAGGTCGCCTCCGCAGAGATCAACGAGCGCCCGGGGAAGGATCTCGCCGGCCTTGGCGGGCGGAGCGGTAAGCGACTCCGCGACGACGCCGCGGTCCGGATCGACGAGCGCGCAGCTCGTCCACGGAGACGAGGTGTCGAGGGCGAGGATCAACATCGGGCCTCGCCGGTCAGGATCAGTCGAGGAACATGCGGACCGCGTCGTTGCGGAGGGCGAAGAGCATCAGCGCAAGGACCAGGGCGACGCCGACGAGGTTGGCGATCTCGCGGAAGCGCACGCTGAGCGGCCGCCGCCGTACACCCTCGATGCCGGCGGAGAGGACGTGGAACCCGTCGAGCACCGGGATGGGAACGAGGTTCAGGACACCGAGATTGAGGCTGATGAGGGCCATCCACCAGAGGAAGGTCTTCCAGCCGGCGTCGGCCGCCTTGCGCGCCACTTCGGCGATGGTGAGCGGACCGCTGATCGCCTCGGCGGAGATGCGGCCGACAGCGATGCGCTGGAGGCCGAGCACCATCTTCCGCGTCATCGAGGCGATCTCGGAGGTGCTGCGGGCGAAGGCGGTGGGAATCGACGAGTGCACCGAGATGAAGGTGGGCTCGACGTTGCGCAGCGCGGGATCCGGACCTGCGCCGAGATCCGGGACCTGCGCGCGAATGCCGGCCTCGTTGCGGCCCGTCTTCATGTGCTGCCGGACGGTGACGGTGAGGAGCTCGTTTCCCCGCCGGACGGTCATCTGGAACGGATCGGCGCCGGCCGCCTTCACGGCCCGCTCGACGTCGTCGACCCACCAGCCGACCTGGTTGCCGTTGATGCTCATCACGCGATCGCCACGGCGGAGACCGGCCTCGGCCGCGCCGGAGCCCGGCTGCACGAAGAAGAGGCTCAAGTGGGCGAGCTCGATCCCGGACTCGCTGCCGTTCGCCTCGAGGGTCACGTGGACGGGCTTCTCCTTCCACAGGGTCGCTCCGGGCGCGCCCACCTCCTCGCGACGGAGGACGTCGACCGGAACCGGGCCGTGGAGCGAGGCGAGGCGCAACGCGAGCTGCTCGTAGTTTCCGACGGGTTCGCCGGCCAGACGGACCACGCGATCGAAATCGCGCAAACCGGCACGGGCCGCAGGGCTGCCCTGCTCGACCGCGATCTCCGCGGCGAACGGCGTCGGCATGATGCCGATCCGCCCGCGCTTCACCGTCTCGATCGGGTCGCTCTCGTCATAGGTGCTGGGGACGACCGTCGTGTCGACCGTCTGCGACCCGCGCTGGAGGGTGAACCGCGTCGCCTGGCCCGCGCGAGCGCCGACCATCTCCTGCAGCGCCGTGAAGCCTTCGATCGGCGTTCCGTCGATGGCGACGATGCGGTCGCCGTATCGCAATCCTGCCTGCGCCGCGGGCGAGCCGGGCTTCACGCTGCCGACGACGGCCGCGATGTCGATCTGCGGGAAGGCATAGAGGACGAAGAGCAGCCCGACGGCGAGGACGAAGTTCGCCGCGGGTCCCGCGATGGCGATGGCGGCTTTCTTGTGCGGAGGCTGCTCGAGGAAACCGCGCCCCTGGTCCTCCGCGGGAAGCTCCTCGAGCGGATTGTCTCCCGCGAACTTCACGTAGCCGCCGAAAGGCAAGAGGCTCAGGCGGTACTCGGTCTCTCCCCATTGGAAGCCCCACAGGCGGGGACCGAATCCGATGGAGAAGCGGACCGCCTTCACCCCCATCCATTTCCCGACCAGGAGATGGCCGAGCTCGTGGATGAAGACGATGACGCTGATGAGGACGGCGAAGGCGAGGAGGGTGGTTCCGGCGGACTGCAAGAAAGCCATATTGATCTAGTCTAATGGGCAGTCGCTCGTTTTCCAGCATCCCTTTACCAGGGCTGCTGGAGGAGACGTGCACACAACCACACAAAAGGTGCGTTGAAGAGGAGCGCGTCGATCCGGTCCAGGAGCCCCCCGTGTCCCGGAAGGATGTGGGAGCTGTCTTTTTTGTCGAATGCGCGCTTGAGCATCGACTCGCTCAGGTCGCCGAGGGGGCCGAGGACGCCGCAGCCTGCGCCGACGACGGCGGCAGCCCCCCACGAGACGGCGGGCAACAGGAAGGCCTTGACGATCAGGGCGCCCGCGACCGAGGCGACGAGGCCGCCGAGGAAACCCTCCCAGGTCTTGCTGGGTGAGATGCGCGGATAGAGCTTGCGGCGCCCGAAGCCGCGGCCCGCGAAGTAGGCGCCCGTATCGTTCGCCCAGGTGCCCGCCAGGCAGAGCGCGATCCAGCCGAGCCCCTGGTCGGTCGACCGCAACTGGACGAGCGCCGCGAGGGCGAGACCCGGATACGCCGCCCCCAGCACGGCGAGACCGACGCGGACCGGCGCGCGCGGCAGTTGCTGCTCGAACAGCAGCGAGTCGACGAACGCGACCACGACGAGCCCGGACAGGATCACGGCGGGCCCGAAAAGGAGCCCACCCATGGAGAGCGGAATGAGGAAAGCGGCCAGCGCGGAGGCGACCAGCCCCGCCCAGGGCGCTTTGCGCTCTCCGTCGCGGATGGGAAAGCGGTTCAGCTCGATCGCGCAGAGGGCCGAGGCGACGCCCAGCAGGGCAGCGAACGGCCAGCCGCCGAGGAGCAGGAGCCAGACGACCAGCGGCAGGAGAACGACGGCGGTCGCGATGCGCGCTAGAAGATTGCGATTTTTATCGGTCATCGGATCGCGCGAACTTGCGCACTGGTCTTGCCGAAACGGCGTTCCCGGTTCTGGAAGTCGTCGAGCGCCACGAGGAGGTCCTCCTCGCCGAAATCGGGCCAGAGCGTCTCGGTGAGATGGATCTCGGCGTACGCGAGCTGCCAGAGGAGGAAGTTCGAGACGCGCACCTCTCCGCTCGTGCGCACGACCAATTCCAGCGGCGGGAGGCCGTGGGTCCAGAGCCGGTCCTCGACGGCTGCGGCGTCGACGTCGTCGGGTAGGAGGGTTCCCTTGCGGGCATCTTCGGCAACCTTGCGCGCCATCGCGACGATCTCCTCGCGCCCCCCGTAGCTCAAGGCGAGGGTCAGTACCATTCCCATGCCCTGCGCGCTCGCCCGGCGTAGCTCCTCGAGCGGATCGCGGACGCGGGCGGGCAAGCGGTCGAGCTCGCCGATAGCGTGCAGCTTGATCCCGTTGTCGAGGATCTCCCGCCGCTCGCTTTCGAGATAGTCGCGCAGGAGGTCCATCAGGCCGCTCACTTCTTCCGGCGGGCGATTCCAGTTCTGCGCGGAGAAGGCGTAGAGCGTCAGAGCGGGGAGGCCGAGCTTGCGGGCTGCGCGGGTGACTTCGCGGACCGAGTCCGACCCGCGGCGGTGCCCTTCGAGACGGGGGAGGCCGCGTGCCTGCGCCCAGCGCCCGTTGCCGTCCATGATGATGCCCATGTGGCGCGGGAGCGGCCGTCGCGAAACCTCACCTCGCAGGTTCGCGAGCTCGAGCTCGGTGCGCACGGCGCTCCTTCTGCGGCACGACGCTGGCCAAGACGCGGAACTGTAGCACCCTGCCCTGCCGGCGGGCGGGAAACCTCCGCGAAGGTTGCGTGAAGAGCGGGCGAGGAGGGAGCCATGCGTGCCTACAGGCTGACACCGACGCGGCGCGGGCTCGGAATCGGAGCCTGGGTACGCTAACTTGATCGTCGTGAGGGGCTGGTTCGGACCGTTCCGTATCGAGCGTCAAGTAGGACGAGGCGGACTCGGTGCCGTCTACCGGGCAATCGATTCGCGCAGCGGCTCGACGGTCGCGCTGAAGCTGTTGCCGCCGGGATCCGATCCGGTCGCGCTGGCGCGGCTCGAGCGGGAGTTCGGCGCGCTGCGGGCGCTGTCGCACCCGAACATCGTCCGCGTCCTCGAGCTCGGCGAAGAGGACGGGATCCCCTGGCTCTCGATGGAGTTCGTCGAGGGGCTCGTGCTCCGCGACTTCCTCACGGTGGTCAGCGATCCGGAGCCGCTCGAGCCGGAGGCGGGTCACCCCGCCACGGAAGGCGTGGATCTCGACGTGCTCTTCGACGAGCCGGACTCGGGGGCGCTCCTCGCCGCGGCCCGGGCGCGGCAGCTCTCCTTCCGGACGGACATCGACGCCGTGCTCACCGAGGTCGAGCAGAGCGAGCTCGATCGGGCGCAGCGGCTCGCCGCCCTTTGCGAGTCGCTCGCCCAGGTCTGCGACGGGCTGCAGTTCGTGCACGCCCGCGGGCTCGTGCACCGCGATCTCAAGCCGTCGAACATCCTCGTCACGGGAGCGCACCGGGCGATCCTGGTGGACTTCGGATTGGTGAAGAGCACGCAGGACGACCGCGTGACCGACGCCGGCCGGACGGTCGGGACCTATCGCTACATGTCGCCCGAGCAGGCGCGGGGCGAGATGGTGGATCGGAAGGCGGATCTCTATTCGATGGGAGCGACGCTCTATGAGCTCCTCGCCGGAAGGCCGCCCTTCCTGCAGCAGAACCAGCTGCAGCTCCTGGAGGCGATCGTGGGGCAGAAGCCGCCCGATGTGTCGCACGTGAACCCGGGCGCTCCGCGGGGGCTGTGTGCGCTCTGCGAGAGGCTGATGCGGAAGAAGCCGGAGGAGCGGCCGGGGTCGGCGGCGGAGGTGGCGATGGCGCTCCGGCGGGAGGCGGCGGGCCTCTTGCGGGCGTGAGTCACCTTGCGGTTTCGCGGAGCCGCCGCTTCATGTCGGCGCGGAAGCCGCCCTTGTGCCAGTCGTGCTTCCAGGCCTTCACGGCGAGCCAGACGGCTGCGATGGCGGCGAGGGCCATCGCGTACGGCGAGAGCGAGCGGCCCTCGGCGCGGGCGTCCCAGGCGAGAAGCAACGTGGCGAGCGCGAGCCAGGCGGCGGCCGGGTTGTGCTCCTTGCGGACAGCGCGCTTGAGCGACCAAGGCCGCGGATTGGCCGAGCCGCGCAGGCGGGGCCAGAAGCGCGGGACGCGCGCGGCGTACTCGTCGAACCGGGCGCCGAACTGATCGCGCAGGAAACGTTCCTCGGCGGCGATGATCGCGCGGTACTGCACGGCGAAGAGGACAGCGGCGAGCGCGAGGAGGATGGCGTCGTGGGCGACCGCACAGACGCCCAGGGTGATGAGCAGGTTTCCGAGGTAGAGCGGGTTGCGGGTGCGGGCGTAGGGGCCCTTGGTGTTCAAGTCGGTCGCGATCAGCCGCTCGTTCTGACCCGAGGTCCCGTCCGGAACGCCGCCGAGGACCCAGACGCGGAGTGCCTGGCCGAGGACGCAGAGGGTGAACCCTGTGGTAATCCAGACGGGATGATGGGCGCTGCGGCTGCGCGCGAGCAGCGGCACCGCGGCCGCGACGAGCAAGACCGGCGTGAACGAGCGCCAGCGGAAGAGCACCCGACCGGCGCGAGAGACGGAGGGCATCCGCGGACAGCGGTACCACGCGGGACGCGGGCGCGTCGCGGTCGGTTCGCGGGGCTGACGCGGTGCGTCCCGCCCCGGGACCAGTCAATTTGGAACCCCCACCGCCGCCGAAGAAGATCCCCCCTTCTCTGGCACAGAAATACCTGCCGAATCGAGCCGGTGCTCGTGAAGGCGGTCACGCTGGACGATACGAGTCGTCGGGCGATCTTGACGATGGTGCGAGGATGGCGGGCATTCTCGAGGTTCCTGCTCGGAAGGTAGTTGGTCAACGCCCCCTCTTGTGGCACGGTCCGGCGGTGACGGGAGATTACCGGCGGCTCGTCGCGGCGGTTCGGCCGCATCTGGGGCTGCTCGCGATCGCGATCGGGGCGATGCTGGCGCTGGCGGCCGCGACCGGCGCGTTCTCCTGGCTCATCGGGCCGCTCTTCCAGTACGTGTTCCAGGGAGGGGAGCTGAAGGGGCACGAGGTCCTCCCCTTCCTCTCCAGGATGGACCGGCGGACGCTCGAAGGCGCTCTGCCCGTCGCGATCCTGCTCATCGCGCTCGTCCGCGGCGCCGCCTACTTCGGGCAGTTCTACTGCATGGGGATGCTCGGGCAGCGGGTGGTGGCGGATCTGCGCAGCGAGTTGCACGGCAAGCTCCTTTCGTTGCCGCCGCCGTTCTTCGCGCGCGCCTCGTCGGGCGATCTGCTGGCGCGATTCGCGGCCGACGTCGCGGCGGTGGAGTTCGCGGTCACGTACGGGCTCGCGTCCTATCTGCGGGACGGCCTGCAAGTCGTGGTGCTGCTCGGCATCTCCGTCGCGCTCGACTGGCGGCTCGCGCTGTTCGCGTTCGTGGCGGTGCCGGTCACGGTCTATCCCATCGTCCGCTTCGCCAAGCGGCTGAAGCGGATCGCCACCCGCGGGCAGGAGCAGATCGGATCGCTCCTCGCGCTTTTGCATGAAGCGCTGCAGGGAGTGCGCATCGTCCAGGCGTTCGGGATGGAGCGCTACGAGGCGGACAAGTTCGGCGAGGAGCAGCGGCGCTATCTCGGCACCATGCGGCGCAGCTTCTTCGTGCGGGCCATCTTCACGCCGACGATCGAGTTGATGGCTGCGGTCGGAATCGCCGCAACCGTGGTGGTCGCCGCCCGTGCCGTCGAGCACGGCGATCTGCGGCCCGACCGGGTCATCTCCTTCCTCGCCACCATCGTCCTCCTCTATCAGCCGCTCAAGAACCTGGGCGGCACCGGCCAGGGGGTCACCCAGGGCCTCGCCGGGGCACGCCGGCTGTACGAAGTGCTCGACGTCCCCGCGGAGCCGATCGAGAGCGCATCCGCGGTCGCTCTGGAGCGATTGCAAAGCGAGGTGCGCTTCGAAGGCGTTTCGTTCCGCTATCCCGCCCGCGCCGGCACGAGCGCGAACGATGCGCCCCTCGTCCTCAGTGACGTCGATCTCGTGCTCCGGCGGGGCGAGGTGGTCGCGCTCGTCGGTCCGAGCGGATCGGGCAAGACGACCCTCCTTCAGCTCGTCCCGCGCTTCGCCGATCCCACCTCGGGGCGGGTGCTCGTCGACGGCCGGGACGTCCGCGAGGCGACGCTTTCCTCGTTGCGGGCGCAGATCTCGCTCGTCGCGCAGGAGACCTTTCTCTTCAACGACACGGTGCGCGCGAACATCGCCTACGGGCGCCCCGACGTTCCGCTCTCGCGCATCGAGGAAGCCGCCCGCGCCGCGCGGGCCGACGGCTTCATTCGCGCCCTGCCCCGCGGCTACGATTCGCTGGTCGGCGAGCGGGGAGCGACGCTGTCGGGCGGCCAGCGGCAGCGGATCGCCATCGCGCGCGCGTTGCTCAAGGACGCCCCCATCCTGCTCCTCGACGAGGCGACCAGCTCACTCGACACCGAGAGCGAGCGCGAGGTCCAGCGTGCGCTCGACCGGCTGATGGAGGAGCGGACCTGCCTCGTCATCGCCCACCGCCTCTCGACCATCCGGCACGCGGACCGCATTGCCGTTCTCGTGCAAGGGCGGATCGTGGAGCTCGGGACCCACGACGAGCTCGTGCGGCAGCGCGGCGAGTACGCCAGGCTGCACGCCCTGCAGTTCGCTCCGCTCGCCGACCGGAGCCGCGCCGGGTAAGCGATCCCCACGGTGCGGGCCTGTCAATGGCCGGCGCAGTGGACCGTGTGACAGAACGACTTGCGAACGGGCGCTGGATCGCAGTAACCCTTCATGGGTCATGGCTCGGACGCCAGACAAGCGGCAGACCCTCCTGCACTTCCTCGAGCGCGGTGTCACGATGGTGCACCTCGACGCTCGCAAGGAGGGAGTCGTCGTGCCCCCCGAATTCGCGCAGGAGCCTCATCTGCGCTTGAACCTCAGCTATCGCTACAGCATCCCGGACCTGGAGATGAGCGACCGCCATGTCCAGGCGACGCTCCAGTTCAGCGGCACGCCGTTCCAGTGCGTTCTGCCGTGGACCTCGATCTTCGGCATCACGAGCCACGCCGGCGAGGGACAGGTCTGGCCGGAGGACCTGCCCGGCGAAGTGATGGAAGGCATCGCCACCAAGCGCGACCCGAAAGCACCGTCCGGGGCGAAGGGAAGGCCCGTGCTGAGGTGCGTCCAGAACACGGGCGAGGAAGAGGCGCCCGACCAGGACGAGCCGGCGAAGCCGGAGCGTCCGCCGCCTCATCTGCGCCTGGTCCGATAGAACCGATCTACTCGAGCTTCGGCGCCGCCTCGCGGACGGTGATCACCGCGACCCGTCCCACCCCATGCCGCAGCCACTGCGCGGGGCAGGCGACGAGGTCTTCCTTTCCCCGCAGCGCCATCTCCAGCACGGCGGCCTTCTTCCCCGAGGTCACCTGCAGGACCACGGCGCGTCCGGTGACGACGGGAAAGGGAGTCAAGGTCAGCCGGTCGAGGTGCGGCTCGACGTGGTCGGGGGCGGGAACGTGCCGGACGAGCTCGGAGTCGCCACGGTCCGCGGAGCTCTCCCTGCCGGCGAAGAGCGAGCAGATGTGCCCGTCGGGTCCGATGCCGAGGAGGACGAGATCGAGCCGCGGCGGTTCGCCCGCGTACTGCCGGAGCACTCCCGCATAGCGCTGTGCCTCCTCCGCGAGGTCGTTGGCCTCCCCGTGCATCCGGTGCACCTGGGCGTCGAGGACCGGCACCTGCGAGAACAGCTCGCGCTGGGCGAGGCCGTAATTCGACTCCGGATGCGACGGCGGCACGGCGCGGTCGTCGGTGAAGAAGAAGTGGATCTTGTCCCAGGGAATCTTCCGCCGCAGGGGCCCATGCAGCGCGGCGAAGAACGCCGCCGCCGAGGAGCCGCCCGTGAGCGCGACGGTCGCCTTGCCGCGGGCCGCGACTGCTCCCGCCGTCGCCTCCACGAACATCTCGGCAGCCGCTTCGGCCACCGCCTCCGCATCCTTCACTATGACGACGTCCATCGCTCCGCCACCAGCCTCGCGGCCGCCTGGGCCGCCTCCGCGTAAAGCTCGTCGCGTCCCGAGAGGAGCTTCAATTCCAGGGAGAGAAGGCGCCCCGGCGTGTCGAGGGGAAGCCGGACGCGGTGGACGATCTCGCCGTCGTCATCGCCGCGCACCTCCGCGGTCAGGATCGTCCGCTCGCGGCGAAGGGTGAACGTCACGGGAGGCGCCGTGAACTGCAGCTCGATAACATTGCCCCGGCCGACCGGCGCCGTGGCGAGGCCTTCGCTGGGCGTGCCGTCTCCTCCGCCCGGGATCGGCGAATCGACTTCCGGCGCGGCGCCGGCCGTGAGCTCCGCCTTTGCCCGTTTGACCCGCGAGACGAACCACCCGGCGAGGAGCGCGCCCTCCGCTCCGACGTCGCCCGCGCAGGTGGCGCGCACCGACTGGAGGTTCCCTCGATGCTCGCGCAGGCTGGGGAAGTCGAGCAGCTCCGCCGCGAGCGCCTGCCAGGGGAAGATACGGGCCCAGGCGAGATCGCCGATCGGGGCGCCTCGCGCGACCAGCTGCGCGACTTCGCGCAACGACGAGAGCGGCCGCGTCCCCGAATCGATGATGATCCGATCCGCCGATTCCACCGCGTGCAGGAAGAACTGCCCTTCGGTCCTCCCTTCCCAGACGAACACCCTGGGGAGCTCCGGGAGCAGGAGCGCCGTCATCGCCGATTCGAGATGGCGCACTTCCTTGCCCTGGGCGAGGAGCACGATGCGCTCGAGGGCGACGGTTCCGGCCCCCCGGACGACCGAGACGCGCGCGCTGACGCTCTCGGGCTGCGCCTTCGGCTCGGCGACGAGGACCAGCATGCGGCAAGGGTGCACCCGCGCCGCGGCCTCCAGCGCCGGCCGCGCGCGCTCGTACGCCGCCTCGCTGAAGTAGATGGCGACGAGGTTCAACGTGGAGATGGTCTCGCCCGCGCCGCCCGCCCGGTCGCGGGACTCCTGCAGGAGCCTCAGTACCTTGCCGACGTCGAAATCGTGGTCGAAACGGATGCCCGATTCCCCGCGCGCGCCCTGGCCGGCGGAGATCGGTTCACCGTGGCTCATGGCCGCCTCCATGCCCGCCCGTCGGAATTGAGGAGCGCGTCGGACTCGTGCGGCCCCCACGTCCCGGCCGGGTAGCGGAACGGCGCAGGGTGGTCCTTCGATTCGGTGATCTGGAGTATTCCGCCGACGAGCTTCCAGGCGGCCTCGACTTCGTCCCTCCGGGTGAACAGGGTTTGATCCCCCTTGAGCGCGTCGAGGAGGAGCCGCTCGTACGCCTCGGGGGACGCGGCGGCGAAGGTCCTCCCGTAGCGGAAGTCCATGCTCACGGTGCGCGGACGATAGCGCTCTCCCGGGACCTTGGCGGAGAACCGCAGCGCGATGCCTTCCTCGGGCTGCACGCGGATGACGAGGATGTTCGGCGCGCTCGCGCCCTCGCCGAAGAGGGAATGGGGAAGCCTGCGGAAGTGGATGGCGATCTCGGTGGCGCGCTTCGGGAGCCGCTTGCCGCTGCGGACGTAGAAGGGAACGCCGTCCCAGCGCCAGCTATTGATGAGGAGCTTAAGCGCTACGAAAGTGGGAGTGCGCGAACCCGTCGCGACGTCTTTCTCCTCCTGGTACCCGGGGACGTCCTGCCCCGCGATATGGCCCGCGACGTACTGCCCGAGGATCACCTTCTCGGTCACCGCCTCCGGCGCGTCGATCGGGCAGAGCGCGCGCAGCACCTTGATCTTCTCGTCGCGCACCGCGTCCGCGTCGAACGCGACCGGCGCTTCCATCGCCGTCAGGCAGACGAGCTGCAGGACGTGGTTCTGGATCATGTCGCGGAGGATCCCGGCCTCTTCGTAGTAGCGGGCGCGCGACTCGATACCCAGCTCCTCGGAGGCGGTGATCTGCACGTGATCGACGTACTGGCGGTTCCAGATCGGCTCGAAGATGGTGTTGCCGAAGCGGAAGACGAGGAGGTTCTGCACCGTCTCCTTGCCCAGGTAGTGGTCGATGCGGAAGACCTGCCGCTCGGCCAGCCCGAGGTCGAGGATGAGCCGGTTGAGCGCGCGCGCCGAGGGGAGATCGCGGCCGAACGGCTTCTCGATGACGACACGTGAGAAGCGCGATTCGTTCGGCGGCCGGATCATCCGGTGCTCCTTGAGCTTCTTGAGGAGCGTCGGGAAGCTGCTGGGAGGGGTGGCGAAGTAGAAGAGCCGGTTGCTGCGGGTGGCGCGGGTCCGGTCGAGCTCCTCGAGCTGCGCGGCGAGGCGGCGGAAAGTGTCGTCCTCGTCGAACGAGCCCGGCACGTAGCGCAGTCCGGCGCCGAACTCGCGCCACACCTCCGGATCGACGGGCTTGTTGCGCGAGAACTTCCCGAGGGCCTCGCGCATGTCCTCCGCGTACTTCTCGTTCGAGAAGGGCGTCTTCGAGACCCCTACCACCCCGAAGGCGGCCGGCAGGTGCGCGCCGAGCGCCAGGTTGTACAGGGCGGGGAGCAGCTTTCTGTGGGCGAGGTCGCCGCTCGCGCCGAAGACGACCACGGCGCAGGGATCCGGAGACGACTCCGCGCGCAGCCCGGGCCGGAGCGGATTCGGGACCTCGTCGTGCTCTGGGGAGTACGGCATCTCAGCTCTTCTTGACCGAGTGGCCGCCGAACTCGTTGCGGAGGGCGGCCTGGACCTTGGCGGAGAAGGACTCCTCCTGCCGGGAGGCGAACCGGCCGAGGAGCGACAGCGTGATCACGGGAGCCGGAACGTTCTGGTCCACCGCGGCCTGGACCGTCCAGCGACCTTCGCCGCTGTCCTCGACATATCCCTTGATCGCTTGCAGGCGCGGGTCCTTCTCGAACGCGTCGGCGAGGAGATCGAGAAGCCAGGAGCGGACGACGCTCCCCTGCATCCAGGTGCGGGCGATCCCTCCCAGATCGAGATCGGGGAACGGCGACGATTGGAGGATCTCGAACCCCTCGCCATACGCGGCCATGAGCCCGTACTCGATCCCGTTGTGCACCATCTTCACGTAATGGCCCGAGCCGGCGGGACCGGTATGGATGAGCCCGTTTTCCGGGGCGAGGGTCCGGAGGATCGGCTCCGCGACCCGGAAGGCGTGGTCGCTCCCGCCCACCATCAGGCAGTACCCGTTCGCGAGGCCCCAGACGCCGCCGCTCGTCCCGGCGTCGAGGAAATGGAGGCCTCGCTGGGAAAGCTCGTGCGCCCTGCGCATCGAGTCGCGGAAATTTGAATTCCCGCCGTCGATGATCACGTCGCCGCGCGACAGCTTCACCGCAAGCGACACGATCAGTTCTTCTGTGATCTTGCCCGCCGGCACCATGCACCAGACGACGCGGGGAGGTTCCAGGGCGGCGACCACCTCGTCGAGCGTGGTGGCGGGCGCGGCCCCGAACTTCGAGAGATCGGCCGCGCGCCGCGGATCGACGTCGTAGGCCACGACGCGATGCCCGCCCTTCAGCAGCCGCTGCACCATGTTGCCGCCCATCTTGCCGAGGCCGAGCATCGCGATGTGCATGTCGATCATCTCCGGATGAGCTTCACCGCCTCGCGCACCGCATCGACGAACTTGCGCGGGTCGCCGTCCTCGACGTGGACGCGGAGCGCGCGGCGGCCGCGGGCCTGCAGGACCTCGAGGTCGCCGCGGGCCTGCGCCGCGAACAGCGTGCCGAATCCGTAGGGCTGCCCCGGGATCGGCAGGTCCTTGCCGCCGTCGCTCGTCGCTTGCAGGAAGATGCCGGTATTCGCTCCTCCCTTGTGGAGTTGGCCGGTCGAGTGCAGGAAGCGCGGGCCGAATCCCGAGGTGCAGGCGACGCGGGTCGCGTCGCGAATCTGTCCCTGCAGCTCGTTCAACTGACGATGAAGCGCGTCGTCGGGGGGCAGATAGGCGAGAAGCGCGACGTAATCGCCCGGCTTGGCGGTGGAAAGATGCGCGGCGATCCACTGCGCCGGCGAGGAGCCGCCCTTGCGGAGGACGTTCGCGTGATCGGCGGCGCAGAAGAGGGCGAGGCCGTTCCCGCGCATCGCGGGCTCGATGGCGGGAAGCTTTCCACCGGCCCCTTGCGCCTGGGCGAGAAGCGCCTTCGTCTTCTCCTTGCTCTCGGTCACGTTGGGCTCGTCGAACGGATCGACTTCCAGGACCGCGCCCATCACGGCGGTCGCGATCTCCCAGCGCAAGAACGCACCCCCGAGCGCGTACGGTGAAGGAAGCTCCCAGCGCGCCACGGGATGGCCGGCCTCCGAAAGCGCCTGGACGCGCTTCTCGTGCTCGGCGACGTGCTCGCCGGCGAGCCAGCAGGCAAGGAAGAAGCGGTCGTCGCCGTAGGAGCCCGGATCGCCCACGGGCTCGCCGTCGACGGGCACGATCCCCTTCCCGCTCTTGCCGGTGCTCTCGGCGACGAGTTGCTCGAGCCACGCGCCCGCCGGAGCGAGCTTCGGGCTGAGGAGCAGGGTGAGCTTGTCGGTGCCCTTGCGCGCGCAACCGCCGGCGATGGCGCCGAGGCGGACCGGGAAATTCTCGTGCAGCGGGATTCGATAATCGGATGAAAGCGAGACGCTGTCGGCTTCGTCGAGGAGCTTTTCCACTTCCAGACCGAGGAGCGCCGCGGGAACGAGGCCGAAATACGAGAGCGCGCTGTAGCGGCCGCCGATGTCCTCCGGATTCGTCCAGGTCCGCCAGAACCCTTCCTTCTTGGCGAGATCCTGCAGCTGCGTTCCGGGATCGGTGATCGCCACGAAGTGGCCTCCGCCGTCCTTGCCCGGAAGCTGCGCGCGGAAGTGCCGGTAGAAGGAATCGACCTCGGTGGTGGTGCCGCTCTTCGACGAGACGAGGAAGAGCGTCTTCGCGAGGTCGAAGCCCTGGACGGAATTGCGGACCGCATCGGGCGCGGTGGAGTCGAGGACCCGCAGGTCGAGGCCGCCTTGCTGCTTTCCGAAGACCCGGGCGAGGACGTCGGGGCAGAGGGAGGAGCCGCCCATCCCGAGCACGACGCAATGGCGGAACTTCTGCGAAGCCTGCTTGGCGAAGTTGGCAATCTCGAACAGCTCGTGGCGCATCTTTGCGGCGACGTCGAGCCATCCGAGGCGGTTCTTCGCCACTGCCTGGTGCTTGGGATCGTTGCTCCAGAGGGTCGGGTCCTTCGCCCAGAGGCGCTGCGCGATCTTCTTCTGCTCCGCGATGCGCAATCCCTCCTGCGCCGCGTCGCGCTTCTTCCCGAGCTTCTCGTCGACCTTCATCGTGCGCCGGGCCTTCTGCGCGATGGTCCGGCCTTGCACGGCGCGCAGGAGCCCGTCGAGGGCCTTGGTGAAGAGGTCGAGACCGTCGTCGGTGAGCTTCTTGCAAACCTGCTCGAGATCGATCCCGGCCTGTCCGAGCTTCGCGAGCTGGGCGCGGGCCTCGTCGACGCCCTGGGTGACGGTGTCGGCGACCTTGCCGTGATCGTTGAACGCCAGCAGCGTCCCGAGCGGCATGGTGTTGACGGTGTCCTTGCCGATGAGCGGCTCGACGTAGAGGACGTCGCTGTAGGCCTTGTTCTTGGTGCCGGTCGAGGCCCAGAGCGGCCGCTGGCGGGTGGCGCCCTTCGCTTCCAGCTTCTTCCAGCGATCGGACCCGATGGACTGCAGATAGGTCTGGTACGCCTCCTTGGCGTTCGCCACCGCAATCTTTCCCAGCAGCTCCTTGTTGCCCTTCTGCTCGAGAAGCTTGTCCACGGCGCTGTCCACGCGGCTGACGAAGAAGCTCGCCACGCTGTGGATCTGCGAAATCGGTAGTCCCTTCTGGACCCGCTCCTCGAGGCCGCCCAGGTACGCGTCGATGACCTGCCCGTAGACGCGGTTGGAGAAGATCAGCGTGATGTTGACGCTGATGCCGGCGGCGGTGGCTTCGCGGATGGCCGGGATGCCTTCCGGATTGGCAGGAATCTTGATGAAGAGGTTCGGGCGATCGACCGCCTTCCAGAACCGCTTCGCCTCCTCGACAGTCGCGCGGGTGTCGCGGGCGATGTACGGCGAGACCTCCAGCGAGACGAATCCGTCCTTGCCTTGCAAGCGGTCGAAGAGCGGCCGGAGCGCGTCGCAGCCGGAGCGGACGTCGTCCACCGCCATCGCCTCGTAGATGAGGAGCGGCTCCTTGCCCTGGGTGACGAGCTTTTCCAGCTGCTCGTCGTACTCGTCGGTCTCGACGATCGCCTTCTCGAAGATGGCGGGATTGGCGGTGACGCCGCGGATCCCGTCCTCCTCGACCATCCTCCACAGCTCTCCCGAATGGATGAGCTTGCGACCGATGTTGTCGAGCCACGCGCTCTGTCCGAATTCGTTGAGCTTCGCTGCTGGCTTCATTGCTACCTCTTCGTATTGGTGCGGGCACCTTCCTGCAGCCACTTCTGGATCCGTCCCGCCACCTTCTGCGGGGTGAGGCCGAACGCGTCCGCGACGGCCTTCTCCGGCGCGCTGGCGCCGAAGCGGTCGATGCCGACCATCAGGCCGTCACCGATGATGCGGTACCAGTCGAGGCCTCCTGCCGCCTCCACCGCGACGAGCTTCGTCTTCGAATCATGCGGAATCAACTTGCGCTGCGAGTCTCCGGTCCAGGAGAGGAACCGCTCGACGCAGGGCATGGAGACGACCCGCGTCTTCGCCGCGATCTTCGGGTCGAGGAACTGCAGCGCCGCCTGGGCGACGGGAAGCTCGGAACCGGTGGCGACGATGCAGAGCTCCGGATCCTCTCCCGCTCCGAGCTGCGGTTCGACGAGCGGGTAGGCGCCGCGGAGGACCTTGTGGATGTCGCCCGGGGTCTGCCGCTGCAGGGGCGGAAGCTTCTGGCGGGTGAACACCAGGACCGTCGGGCCGTCGTCGCGCTCGAGCGCGGCGGCCCAGCTCGCCGCGACCTCCAGCGGATCGCCCGGACGCCAGAGCTGGATGTTGGGGATGGCCCGCAGCGCCGCGAGGTGCTCGACGGGCTGGTGCGTAGGTCCGTCCTCGCCGAGGAGCACGGAGTCGTGGGTGAAGACGAAGATGCTCCGCAGCTTGGAGAGCGCGGCGATGCGGATGGGCGGACGCATGTAGTCGCTGAAGACCAGGAACGTCGCGCCATAGGGCAGGAAGAACCCGTCGTAGGCGAAGCCGTTGACGATGGATCCCATCCCGTGCTCGCGCACGCCGAAGTGGATGTTGCGGCCCTCGTACTGGCCGCGGCCCACGTCGCCCTTCCCCTTCAGATAGGTGAGGGTCGAAGGATCGAGATCGGCCGAGCCGCCGACGAGCGCCGGCACCAGTTCGGCGGCCCTCTGCAGGACGGCCCCCGCCACCTTGCGCGTCGAGTCGGCCTCCTTGACGGAAGCGACCACCTTGGTCAGCTCCTCGGGCAGGTTGCCGGGAACGGCGCGGCTCGAAAGCTCGTCGTAGACGCGCGCCTTGTCGGGGTTCGACGAACGCCACTGCGCGAAGCGCTTCTGCCAGGCGTCGTAGTCCTTCTTCAGCTCCTCGACGCGGCCGGCCCAGACCGCGCGCACGTCGTCCGGAACGAGGAAGGTCGGCTCGAGCGGCCAGCCGAGGTTCTCCTTGGCGCGGCGGACCTCGTCCTTCCCGAGCGGCGAGCCGTGCGCCTCGTGGGTGTTCGCCTTCGTCGGCGCGCCGAAGCCGAGGACGGTGCGGACGGAGATGAGGCTCGGCTTGTCCTTCACGGACCGCGCGGTGGCGATGGCACGGTCGATCGCGGCGATGTCGTTCCCGTCCTCGACCCTCTGGGTGTGCCATCCGTACGCCGCGAAGCGGGCGAGCCGATCCTCGCTGAAGGTTTTCTCCGTATGGCCCGCGAGCGTGACGTGGTTGTCGTCGTAGAGGAAGACGAGGTTCCCGAGGCCGAGGTGGCCGGCGAGCGAGCAGGCCTCGCTCGCGACCCCTTCCATGAGGTCGCCGTCGGAGCAGATGCCGTAGACGTTCGCGTCCACGACGCCGTCGCCGAGGCGGGCGGCGAGCATCTTCTGCGAGAGCGCGAAGCCGACCGCGTTCGCGAGTCCCTGTCCGAGCGGACCGGTGGTGGCCTCGACGCCGTCGGTGTCGCCGAACTCGGGATGGCCCGGCGTGTTCGAATGCAGCTGGCGGAACTTCTTCAGGTCGTCGAGCGAGACCTTGAAGCCGGCGAGGTGCAAGAGCGAATACAGCAGCATCGACCCGTGGCCCGCCGAGAGGATGAAGCGGTCGCGGCCCGCCCAGCGCGGATCGCTCGGGTTGAAGCGCAGGTGCCGGGTCCAGAGCACGAACGCCATCGGCGCGGCGCCCATCGGCAGGCCCGGGTGGCCGCTGTTCGCGTTCTCCACCGCATCCACGGACAGGAAGCGGATGGTGTTCACGCACCGCTGCTCGAGTTCCGGTGTGAGATTCGTCATTGGGCTCCTTGTTCCGTCGCCTGCATGTGACGCCCCTCCCTCGATTCGGTTGCTGCGTGCGCGGCGAGCGCGGCCGCGCCGAGCAAGGCCGCGTCCGACTGCAGCATGATGGAGACAGGCATCGCCTCGAGGAGGTGGCGCATCCTCCCCTTGGCGAGGAAGCTCTCGCGGAAGCGACCGTCGGTGAGGAAGGGCAAGACCTTCGGCGCAATTCCGCCGGCGATGTAGACGCCCCCCGTCGCGAGCGTCTTCAGGGCGAGGTTTCCCGCCTCGGCGCCGTAGATCGAGGCGAACGTTTCGAGCACGCGGCGGCAGAGCGGATCGTCCTCCGCCGCCGACGTGATGAGCGCTGGCGCGGAAGCGCGGTCCGACGCGATCGCGAGCGCGATTCGCTCGGGGATCGGCGTCCGGGTGATCTCCGCGAGCGCCTCGGCGAGATTGACGATGCCGTCGCCGGAGAGGACCCGCTCCCACGATACGTGCTGGTAGCGGCGGAGCAGGAAGCGGAGGATTCCGATCTCGGTCTCGTCGCGGGGCGCGAAATCGTTGTGGCCCCCTTCCGTGGCGATGACCGTGTACCTCGGTCCGCCGGCGGGGACGAGCACTGCTTCGCCCAGCCCGGTGCCGGCGCCGATGAGCGCGCAGGGGCCCAACGGGTCGCGCGCGCCTTCCTGGAGCGTGACGAGGTGAGCCTGCCCGAGCGCCGGGATGCCAAGTGCCAAGGCGTGGAAGTCGTTCGCCAGGCGCACCGTCAGGAAGCCGAGGGTGCGGGCGAGGTCCCGCTCGTCGAGGATCCAGGGAAGGTTCGTCGTTTGCGAGCGGCCGTTCTTGACCGGACCCGCCACCCCGAAGCCGGCATGGGCAGGAAGCTTCCGGCCTTCGGCGCGCTGGTACTCCTGGCAGATGGCCGCGAGGCCCGGGTACTTCGCGCTCTCGTACCGGCGCTCGCTCTTCAGGTCGATCCGCAGGCCGGAGGACGGCTGCCCCGCTGCCACCTCCGCGACGGCGAGCAGGGTCTTCGTGCCCCCGATGTCGCCAGCGAGGACTTCCATGATGCGGCGCAACCAAACAGATGCGGTCCCGAAGATCAAGCGACGCATTCCGCCCTCTGGCCGCGCCCTTGCGAACGAAGATCCGCACACCCACCGTTGCCGGCGGACCGCTCCCCCGAGCGGCACGAACTGGAGGCTACATGCGAGGTATCGTTTTCGCCGCCGTCGGCGCGTTGCTCGCGGCACCAATGGCCGGGGCCCAGGTTTCGCGGCCCTTCCCCGGAGCATCGTCCACCGATTGGTCGGCGACGCAGGGTCGTACTGTCGGCGCTGGCCAGAACGTGCTGACCGGCGAGGCCGGTTGGCCGGGAATCGCCGTTCAGTACCTCCACGGTATCGACCCCCTTACCGACGCCGGCGTCCGCCTTCAATTCAATTACGGATTCGTCAACACGACGAATAACCTTACCGGTGTCGACCTGCAGGTTCCGGTGCGCAGGTATCTGGCGAGGACGTCGAGCGGGTGGGACATCGAAGGCCACGTGCTGCCCGGGTTCACCATTTACGGAAACAACGGTTCCACGCTCTTCGGTCTCATGGCGCCCGTCGGGCTTACCGCCGGCCTCAAGATCGATCCGAAGCTCACCGTGAGCGCCGGGGCCGACGTGCCGCTTGTGCTCTCGGTAACGAATCCGTTCGGTTTCGTGTTCGGACCTCTCGTCGGCGCTGGCGGCGAGTTCAAGATCGATCGCGATCTGGCGGTGAATGCCAAGATGCGCATCGGTCCGGAATTCGCGTTCCAGACCGGCGGCGCGAGTAGCGACCTCGGATTCCAGGCGTTGGTCGGCGTGGCGTACGCGATGCGCTAGACGAGCTGCGCGACGGCGGCCTGATCGAGCTCCAGCCGCGCTCCGTCGAGCGCGGCGCGGGCCGCGTCGTGCAGCGCCGCTTCCCCGTCGAGGATCCGCTCCCGCTCCTCGGCCGTCGCTCCGCCCTGCGCGAGCCAGCGCTCGAGGCGGGCGCGCGACGCGGCGGCTTCCTTCGCGAGCCTCTCCTTCGCTTCGACGACGAGCCGCGAAAGTCGCTTCTGCGCCTCCGCCTCGGCGCGGGCGAGACCGCGCTCGATGGCGGCGACGAACGCGGGCGGCGGTCCTCCTTCGGGCGCCGGCACTCCCTCGCCGCGGCCGGGATCGACGATGGCGGCCAGCTCCTCGTCGACCGTGAGGTCGCCTCGCGCGTCGATGCGGACGACGACCCGGATGAGCGCGTCCTCCAGGTGCCGGGCAGCGCGGCGCGAAGGCACGCGAGCGCCCTGCGCCAGATCGGCGGGCTCCGGCAGGACGACGAGATGGCGCGTGTCGATGGCGACGCCGCGCTTGCCTCGTCCCGGCGTCCTCACCACCGTGGTCCGGCCGAGCTCGCCGTCGCGGACGAATCCGAAGAGCGCCTCGACCAAGGGGTGGCCCGTGGCGAAGGAGTCATGCTCCTCGCGCGCCACCGCGACCGCCCGGCGGAACGAGCCGAGCACGATGCGATCGCGCGACAGATCGAATCCCGCGAGCGCGTCGATCTTGAGCTCCGGACCGACCTGGAAGGAGACCTCGCCGGGGAGGACGTCCACCTCGACGTCAGGGACGATCCCGACCCTGCGGGCCGCCTCGATGGTGACGGTCTCGAGCCGCCGCTCGAGGTGCTCGGCGACGGCTTCGAGCGTCGCCGCGGGGTCGCGCCCGGTCCGCACGCCGAGCCTGCGGGCACCGCGGTCGGCAAGCGCGCCCACGGCGGCGACGTCGCAGCTGCGCCGATCGAGGAGGGGATCGTGGGCGCGCGAGATCTCGGCACGCGCCGCGGAGACCCTCTCCGCGATCTCGGCGAGCGTGCGATCCCAGAGCGCGTCATCGTCGGCCGGGCGGGATCCGAGCGCGGTGAGGTCCGTCTCTACCCTCTCGAGCATGGTGTCGAGGCCGCCGACGGGCTCCCGGAAGACGCCAACGGCTCTGTCGAGCAGATCGAGCACGTGCGCGGCGAGCGAGCCCTCCGGGCGGAAGGCGTAGATGCGGACCTCGCGCGCCTGGCCGATGCGATCGATGCGGCCGATGCGCTGCTCGATGGCTGATGGGCTCCAGGGCAGATCGTAATTCACCAGGACATGACAATGCTGGAAGTTGCGGCCCTCGCCGCCCAGCTCGGTGCTGAGGAGGACGCGCGGCCCCTCCGGATCGCGGAAGCGGGCGACGAGCTTGTCGCGCTCGGCCGGAGGGAGGTCTCCGACGTACGCGAGGGCTTCGATGCCCGGCTTGCGGCCTTCGGATCGGCCGAGCTGGGCGCGGAGATACTCGATCGTTTCGCGCGCCTCGGCGAAGACGAGCACCTTCTCGCCCGCGAGCGGGCCGTCGAGAAGCTCGCGGAAAGCGCGCAGCTTGGAGTCGCCCTCGGGCGGAATCGAGGCGGCCCGCTTCGCCAGCGCCGCGAGCGCGGCGTCCGACGCACCTTGCAGGCCGGCGGCGAGCGCCGGAGGGGAGCTGGAAAGGCGGCGGAGGAGGGAGGCGAGCACGGTGCCGGAAAGCCCGGAGGAGGCGGCGGCGGCGCGGACCTCGCGCTCCAGTTCCCGCTCGCGGGCGTCCGGAGCGACCGGGACCTTGGTGAGGACGCGCGGGGTGAAACCTCCCACCACGGCGCGGCGGTTGCGCAAGAGCCGCGAGGAGAGCCCGTAGCTGCCCTCGAGGTGGCCGAGGAGATCCTCGCCTTCGAGCCGAGAAAGCTCCGGGTCGTCCGGAAAGAGCTCCCGGATGCGTTCCGCCGCTCCGGCGTCTCCGGCGAGGAGCGCGCGCACTTCGGCCGCGAGGTCCCCTTGCCGCGTTAGCCGCGAGCGAAGCTCCTCCTCCGACGCGGCCGGCGCGGGGTCCACGAGGCGGAGAAGAGCGTGGTACTCGCCCGGATCGAGCTGCAGCGGCGTCGCCGTGAGGAGCAAGAGGCCCCACGTGCTCGCCGCGAGCGCCTGCGCGACCTCGTAGGCGCGCGGGCCGCGCAGATGGTGCGCCTCGTCGATGACGACGAGATCCCAGCCGGCATCGGCCGCCTCGCTCGCCTCGTCCTTCGCGCGGGAGAGCCACTCGAGCGAAGTGACGACCAGCGAGTGCTGAGTCCATGGCGACGCGGACGATTCCGCTTCCGCCTTCCGCCCCTCGGCCGCGCGGTCAGGGTCCATCAGCGTGAAGAGCAGGTTGAACTTGTGGAACAGCTCGGCGAGCCACTGCACCGTGAGGTGCGAGGGCGCGACGACGAGGCAGCGCTTGACGAGCCCCGCGTGGAGCAGCGCGGAGAGGACGAGCCCGGCCTCGATCGTCTTTCCCAGGCCCACCTCGTCAGCGAGGACGAAGCGGGGCTGGGGCGCCGAGAGCACGTGATGGGCGACCGAGACCTGGTGCGGCTTCACGTAGACCCGGCTCGCGAACAGCGCTCCGAGAGCGTCGGCCCGGCGCTCGAGGTCGAGGCGCACCATCTCGGCGCGCAGGGCGAAATCGTCGGGGGAGCCCCAGCGCCCTCCCGCGAGTTGCTCGATCGGGCCCGCCCGAGGAGCCGCCGCGCGCAGGTCGGCCTCGCTGCGGATGGCGGGCTTCTTGCCGGGGACTTCGATCGTGTACCGCTGGAGGTCGCTCTCGCTGCCGGCGAGCGGGCGGAGGATCCGGACGGGCGTGCCGTCGGCGAGAAGGGCGGTTGCTCCGGCGGCGAAGCGGAACCTGACCACCGCCGCGTCGCGCGACGAGACGATCACGTTGCCGCCAGGGCGCCCGGGAAAGTCGACGGCGAGCCGGGGCGGATCCTCGGAGACCGCGACCACGTGGCCGACGCCCCAGCCGGGTTGCGCCCGGTGCACGACCTTCATGCCCTTGTCGATGCGCGGCATTGGGCGGCCTCTTCTATACTGGCGCGCGATGGAGAGCCACGCCGGTGAAGCCAGCGTCGTGCCCGCGGCGCCCACCGCCCCTGCATCCGGGCGCCGGCGTCCGAATCTCGACGAGCTGTTCCGGGCTTCATTGTTCCTCGGCGTGATCGGGTTCGGCGGCGGGCTGAGCGTCCTCGCCAGCATCGAATCGCACGTCGTCACCCGCAAGCGTTGGCTCACCGACAGGGAGTTCTCGAACGCCGTCACGGTGTCGCAGATGCTTCCGGGAGGCGCGGCGGCGAACGCCATCGCGTACATCGGTCTGCGGTTCGGCGGCTGGCGCGGCGCGCTCCTCGGGTACACGGGCTTCTGCCTTCCGGGCCTTCTCGCCGTCCTCGCGCTCGGCTGGGCCTATACGCGGTTCGGGACGACTCCGAACGCCGACGTCGTCCTCGGCGGCTTCAACGCCGCGGTGGTCGGGATCATCGCCAGCATCACCCTCAAGATGGTGAGGACCTCGGTGTCCCGCCTGTGGCAGATGGGCGTCTCCGCGGTCGCCCTGCTCTTCAGCGCCATCGGCAATGCGCCGCCAGGCGAAATCGTGCTCGGCGCCATCGCGGTCGGCCTCGCGGTCGACCTCGGCACGAAGCGTGCGCGTCTTGCGAGCGTCCGGCGAAGGCGCAAGAGCGACGCCGACCCGCCGGTCGCGCTCCCCGAGGAGGGCCATACGCTCCCCGGAGATACGCCCGGGCCCGACGGCAGCCTGAAATCGCCGGCCATCTTGGCTCTGTGCGCCTGCGTGCTCGCGGCGCTGCACGTCACCGGCGTGGACGCGAACCTGGTCCGGTTCTTCCTCACCTTCTTCCGCACCGGTCTCGGCGCCTACGGCGGCGGCTTCGCCATCGTTCCGCACCTGAAGCAGGTCATCCAGGCGCGCAACTGGATCAGCGAGAAGGAGTTCGCAGAGGCGGTCGCGATCGGCAAGCTCACGCCCGGTCCCGTGCTCCTGCTCGCGACGTTCATCGGTTATCTCTACAAAGGTTTCCTCGGAGCGATGATCGCGACGGTCGGGATCTTCTCCGCTCCGTTTCTCCTCGTCGTCGTCGCCGGGACGACGCTCGACCGGCTGCGCTCGCGAAGATTCGTCCGAGCGGGCCTGCGGGGCCTGACGCCGGCGGTGCTCGGGCTGATGGCGGCAGCTCTCATCGCGCTCGGCGACACGCTGAACGGCGAGGCCGAGATCGGCATCGCGGTTGCGGTCGCGCTCACCTTGAGCCGCTTTCCCTTGAATCCGGCACTGATGCTGCTCGTCGGAGGCGTGTTCCGCTTCCTTCTCAAGATGGGGGGTCTTTAGTGGACGCGGATTCCTTCCGGCGTGCCGCCGCCGAGGCCGCGGCTCTCGAGGTTCGGGCGGGAATGGCCATCGGGTACGGGACGGGGCGGGCGGCGTTCGCCGCGCTGGAGGCGCTCGCCCGGCGCAAGATCGACGTCCGCGGCGTTCCCACCTCCGAGAGGACGGCCGATCTCTGCCGCCGCCTCGGGCTTGCGCTCACCACCCTCGACGAGTCGCCGCGGCTCGACCTTACGCTGGACGGCGCCGACGAGGTCGATCCAGCGAAGCAAGTCATCAAGGGCGGAGGCGGTGCGCACGTCCGGGAAAAACTGGTGGCCCTCGCGTCGCTACGCCGGATCTTCATCGTCGAGGAATCGAAGCTCGTCTCCCGTCTGGGATCGACGCGCGGCGTCCCCGTCGCGCTGGTCGCATTCGGAGCGCGGGCGACGGTTGCGCGGATCGCGGAGCGGTTCCCGGGCGTCAAGATGCGCGAGGAGCGCAGCAACGACGGCGCGGCGCTCGCGGACGTGCCTTTGGCGCCCGGCGCCGACGTGCATGAGATAGCTCTTACGCTCAAGTCGATCAGCGGCGTCATCGATCATGGGCTTTTCCTCGATCTGTCGCCGGAGATATTCGCCGGAGGTCCCCAGGGAGTGCGGCGGTTGTAGATGCTTGCCTGCCTCCAGCATCGCGCCGGGGCGGGGTGGCGATGCACGCAATGCCAGCGTCCGCTCTGCCCCGCGTGCGCCGCGCCGTCGTCGCGTCTGGTCGTCTGCACGTATTGCGGCGGGCTCGCGGACGTGCTGCGCGAGCGCAGGGCGGTGCTGCGGCCGTTCCGGGGCGAGATTGCAACGGCGGTCCGCTGGCCGTTCCAGCGCGCCGGCGTCCTGTCCTGCGCCGCGGCAGCGGTGGTCGTCTGGCTCCTCGGCGCGCTCGGCGGGCTCGCGGGCCTGATCGCGGACGGCGTCATGCTCGCCTACCTGTTCCAGATCGTCCGCCACACGGCGCGGGGCGACGACGACTTCCCGGCGCCAGAGGATTTTCGCGGCTTCTTCGAAGACGTCCTCTCGCCCCTCTTCCGTATCCTCCTCGCCACCGTGTGGATGTTCGGTCCCGCCATGTGGTGGGCTTTTTACAAAGCGCGCGGCGACCTCAGCCGCTTTCTCTCGAGCGACGTCCTGGCCGCGCGGTCGGCGCCATTCCTCGCCCTGCTCGCCGCTGGAGCCTTTTTCTTCCCCATGGCGCTCGTCGCGGCATCGTTGCGAGGTCCGATCTCGCAGGTCCTGAATCCCGCCCTCGTCGTCGGCAACGCCGTCCGGTTTCGCGGCGACTACCTCGTCCTTGCCGCCTTCTGTCTCGCGTGCTCGATCGCCGAGGCGGTCTTGAACGCGATTTGCGGATTCGTCTTCGCGCGGTTTCCCTTTCCCGAGTTGTGGCGCGATTTCGTGCTCCTCTTCGTCCCGCTCGCGATGTTCCGGGCGCTAGGGCTTTTCGTCCGCACCTTCGGCGATCGGCTCGGATACGGAATGGCTTCGGACTATCTCGAACCCGTGCTCGGACCCGCGCGGCCTCACGGTAACGTGCCGCCGCCTCGTCAAGCGGCCCGGCCTGTCCTCCCGGACGCGATCGACATCACCGACCCGCCGCCGAGCGGGCGCATCCGCTAGCGCGTCGCCTCGCTGCCCGCGGGAGCCGCGGAGACAGAGGGAACCGTGATGCGCAGATCCGGATGGCGGAGCGGCAGGAACCATCCGCGCACGCCCTTGCGGTAGACCATCGCCAGACCGAGAGCGACGACCAGGGCGAGGCACGCCGACTCGATCGGCGCGGCGGCCAACTGTGCCGAGACCGCCTCTCGAGAACCGGCGAAGGACGCGTCGGCCGCGCGCTGGGCACGGTCGCCGAGATCGGTGCGGGAGAGCGCCGCTCCGGCGAGGAGCGCGACGGCGACGCCGCCGGCGGCGGTGGCCGCGCCCCGCGCGAAGACGGCGCGACCGACGGGCAAGCTGCCAAGAGCGAGAAAGGGAATGGCGAGATTCGCCGGCAGGCCGCGATGGACGAGGGCTGCCGCCGCCAGCGCCGCTCCGGACGCGCTCGCCTGCGAGAAAGCGGCGAGGGCGAGCGCGACGAGGACCGGTGCCCGCGAGGCGAAGAACCCCGGCGGAGCAAGGGCGTCGGCGCCCGCGGCGAGGACGAAGAGCGCCAGCACCGGCGGCGCGCGAGCGGCGTACTCGTCCGCGAGGGGCAATGGCCGCAGGGGTCGCAAGGGCGAGAGGCGGCTCCCGACGGACCAGAAGAGCGCCCCGAGCACCAGCCGGATCGCGGCGCTCGCGAATCCGAGCAACGCCCAGACGGCGAAGATGCCGGCGGCGGCGGCCCGCGAAGGCTCCGCCGCGCGGGGCGCGAACCGCATCGTGGCCCAGCGCACGACCAGGCCCGCGACGAGCGCCGGAGCGACCGCGAGACCGAGCGCGACGGAAGCGTGCGCGACGTTCACGATGCCTTGCGCGTTCGGCAAATCGAAGAACGCGCCCAGCCCCGCGAGGCCGAAGCCCAGGGCGCAGGCGAGCATGTCGAGGGCCCGCTGCCAGCTCGCCGCGAAGCGCTGCTCGCGGATCTCGTCCGATACGACATGGAGCAGGGCTCCCGCGGTGAGCGCGGTGGCCCGCTGCACGACGGCGGCATCCGCGCCGGTAGCGAGACCGGGGACCAGCTGCCCGAGCACGATGCCAGCCGCGCCGGAGAGCCCCACCAGCGCGACCCGCGCGGCGGCGGACCGCGCCCCCTGCAACTCCAGGAAGGGCAGCGCTACGGCCGCGGTGAGCGGGGCGTGATGCGCGAGAATGGCGAGCTGCACGTCGGCCGCGCGGCTACTCGATTGGACCAGCGCGAGCAGCGCCAGCCCTTCGACGACGGAATGGAAGACGAGGGCGATGAACGCCACCTCGGCGGCGACGCGGAATCCGTGCATCCCGCGGCGGGAGAGAAATCCCGGTCCGAGCGCCCGCGCCCCCGCCTCGAGGACCCAGGGCAGCGCGAATCCGCCCGCGATCCAGACGAACGCTTCCGGTCCGAGGCGCGGCATGATTTCGGGGACCAGGTGGAAGGCGACGACCCCGAGCGCGGCGGCGAAGGCGAAGGTGCGGGTGAGCTCGAGGAGGATCGGCCTGCGCCTCGCCGCGAGCGCGAGCGATCCGCCGAGAAGCGCCGACAAGGCGACGAGCCCGAGCGCCGAGATCATGCCCGCGCCCCCCGGCACGCGGGGCAGCGGCCACGCAGCTCGAGGACGTGCTCCTCGACGCGGAACCGGGTGGAGCGCCGGACTTCCAGGAGCGCCCGCTCGAGCGCCGGGGAATGGAACTCGCGCGTCTTGCCGCAGGCCGTGCAAACGATTGCATGATGGCAGCGCGCTTTCGATTCCCGGCAGGGCCTGACCGCGCTGGAACCGACCACCCGGTGGAGGAGCCCGAGAGCGAGCAGGGCCGAGACGTTGCGGTAGACCGAGACGAGGTCGATGCGCGCGCCGCGGCGGAGAAGCTCGCGGTGAAGCTGGCGCGGCCCGAGCGGCTTGCGCTGCGAGGCGAGAAGCTCGAGGAGCGCGCGCCTGCGCCGCGTGATCCTTCCGCCCTTCTGCCGGAGCGCTTCCTCGGCGCGGGCGGCGAATTCGCTGGAAGCGGGTACCGGCACCGGGCGCGGACTCTAGACGACCGCCCCGTTTTTGCAACGGTGTTGCAACTAGACGTTCAGCCGAGCGTGCGCGCCAGGACTTGCGCCGCCCGGGCGAACTCCGCCTCCGGAGGGAGGAGGCTCACGACCAGGTGCGATCCGCGCGGGAAGTCGTAGAAGTAGCCGGGCTGGACGAGGACGCCGGCCTCCAGAAGCCGCAGCGCCCATTCCTCCTCGGACGGAGTTCCGGGAATCGCCAGGATCGCGGACCAACCCGCCTCGCCTGGAAGTATGTCCCAAGCGGCGCTTTTGCCGCGAGCCTGGGCGAGCGCCCACAGATTCGCTTCGACGCGGCCGAGGACGCGCCTCTCGAACCCGTGACGCAGGGCGAGCAAGGAGCTCGCGGCGAGCTGCACCGGAGTCGCGACCGACAGGTACGAGTCCGCCACCAGCTCGAGGCGGGCGAGGGCTCCCAGAACGTCCGCGGGGGGTCCAGAAACGACGCACCAGCCGAGCTTGAGCTGGGGCAGCCCGCAGACCTTCGACAGCCCCGAGAGCGTGAAAGTGAGCTGGGCCTCGTGGGCGGCGGTGGTGGCGACGCGGCGCGGATCGGGACCGCGCGGGAAGCCGGCGAACACCTCGTCGCAGATGAGAGCGCAGGAGCCGCGCTCGCAGGTCTGGGCGAGCGCCCGCAGCTCGTCTTCCTTGAGATAGGCGCCGGTCGGGTTACCGGGACTGACGACGACGATCGCCCGCGTCGTCGGCGTCACCGCGGAGAGGATCGCGTCCGGGTCGAGGTGCCACTCCCCGTCCCAGCGCAGCGGGTACGGAACGGCCTTCACGCTCTCGAGAGCGGTGAGGTACCCGAAGAGCGGGTAGCTCGGCTCCGGAATGAGGACGGTGTCGCCCGGATCGCAGAGGAGCTTGAAGAGGAGCGCGTACGCTTCGCTGGTGCTCGCGGTGAGGACGATGCGCTCGGCATCGACGGCCGCGCCGCGCGAGTCGGCGTAGTACGCCGCGACCGCTTCGCGGGCCACCAGCGCGCCCTTCGGATGCGGCTCGTAACGGAGCGCTCGCGGGTTGCAGAGGACAGACAGGTCGAAGTCGGGAACGAGGCCCGCGCGGGTGGGGTTCGTCTCCGACAGATCGACATAGGGATGGCGAATCTCGCGGAGCGCCCTCGCCAGGGCGTTCTCCTCGAGGTTCCAGTCCAGCCGTTTCGAGTAGCGGATCACGCCTCCGGGAGCGAGACCTCCGACGACTTCGGGAGGGGTAGCCGGCTGCGCAGCTTCTCGACGAAGCGGAGAGCGGCCCAGAACTCGTTGATGGAGATGATCTTGTCGTCCACCATCCCCGCGCCCAGGCCGACCGCCCGGACGAGCTCCTGCGACAGATCGGTGAAGAAGCCGCTGGAGGTGCGCGGCCACGCCGCCCAGATCGCGCCGCGCGGCGCGAGGACGTGCGTCGCCTGCGCGAACAGCTCGCCCAGCACCGCCCTCGAGGAGGCGAAGAGGATGATCAGGTCCATCTGCGACACGGGCTTGAGCGCGACCGAAGCCGACTCCGGCAGCGGCTCGAGCGTACGCGCGAAGCCGACCGGCGGATCGAGCAGGAGCACGCGCGCGCCCGGTTTGATCCCGAGCCGCTTCACGATCGAGGCGTCTTCAGACATTCAGCGGGACTGGTCTAGAGGGAGGCGCGGAAGATGGCAAGACCCCCTGTTCGAGCGAGGGGACTAGGGTACAGTGGCACGGTGAAATCGGTGAGGATCGGGCTCCTGGGAGTCGGTACCGTGGGCGCCGCCGTCGCGCGGGCGATCGCCACCCGCGGCGACGTCCTCGCGAGGGCGTCCCGCGCCGCCCTCGTGGTCCAGCGCGCCGCGGTTCGCGACCCGGCGAAAGAGCGAGGGTTGTCGCTCGAGCGGGTGACGACGGACCCGCGAGAGGTCGTTCGCGCCGACGACGTCGACGTGGTGGTCGAGTTGCTCGGAGGCGAGGAGCCCGCGTTCGCCCTCATCAAGGAAGCCATCGAGCGGGGCAAGCCGGTGGTCACCGCCAACAAGCGGGTCGTCTCCTGGCACGGCCCGGAGCTGCACGATCTGGCGGCGCGCAAGGGAGTCGAGCTGCGCTACGAGGCCGCGGTGGGCGGAGGGATCCCGCTCCTCGCGCCGCTCGCCGACGATCTGGCGGCGAACCGGATCGTCGAGCTGCGGGCGATCATCAACGGCACCACCAACTACATCCTCACGCAGATGGCCCACGGCGCGTCCTTCCAGGATGCCCTCGCAACCGCGCAGAAGCTCGGCTATGCGGAGGCGGATCCGGGCGACGACGTCGATGCCGTCGACGCCGCCGACAAGCTCGCCATCCTCGTCCGCATCGCCTTCGGGGTCTCCTGCACGCCGAGGGAGATCTTCCGCGAAGGAGTGCGTTCGCTCGATCCGGTCGACATCGCCTACGGGCGGGAGATGGGCTATGCG
>JBJMQD010000148.1:0-13866 GCA_045802855.1 Myxococcales bacterium
GGAACCGATGCCGCTCTGGCTCTGGCGATGATGCACGTCATCGTCGCCGGGGGTTTGCACGACGCGGACTTCGTCGCCCGCCACACCGTCGGGTTCGACGAGCTCGAGAAGCACGTCGCGCGCTACGACCCGTTGTGGGCGGCAGGCGTCACCGGAATCCCGGCGGATCGGATCGTCGGTCTCGCCCGGCGATACGCGACGACGAAGCCCGCCATGATCATTCTCGGTGGAAGCTCGATGCACAAGGGCGAGGGCGGCATCGACTCTGCCCGCGCGATCGGGTGCCTTCCGGCGTTGACCGGCAACCTCGGCATCGCGGGAGGCGGCATGGGACCGCGGCACGGGGCGCGAGCGCACGGGCAGGAGCTTTCGAGCATCGCCGCCGACGACCGCCGCGCGCCCGGCGAGTACGTCCCGGCGCAGATGTCGCGGATCACGGAGGCGCTCGAAGACGGCACGGTGCGCGTCCTGCTCCTCTTCGGCACCGACATGCTCTCGTCGTTCGCCGACGCGGGCCGCGCGAGCCGTGCGCTCGCCGGCACCGATCTCGTCGCGAGCTACGATCTCTTCCCGAACGACACCGCGCGCGCCCACGCCGACCTGCTCCTCCCCGCCACCTCCTGGCTCGAGGACGTCGGCTGCAAGAGCACGAACACGCATCTGTACTTGATGCCGAAAGTCCTCGATCCCCCCGGTGAGGCGAGGCCCGTCGCGAGCGTCCTGCGCGATCTGGCGAAGCGGCTCGGGGTACCCGACTACTTTCCCTGGACCGAGGAGACGGGACCGCTCGATGCGCTCCTCGACCATCCGTCGACCGCCCGTGCGACGTACGCCGATCTCGCCGCCGAAGGAGGGATCCGCGAGCTGCGCATCTCGCACGTCGCCTATCCGGATCTCGCCTTCGACACTCCCTCGGGAAAGGTCGAATTCGTCTCCGAGCGGGCGCGGAAGCTCGGGCTACCGGCGCTGCCGGCCTACGAGCCTCCCGCGGCAAAGGCCCATCCCCTGCGGCTCTGCACCGGCCGCACGCTCACCCATTTCCACGGTTTCTACGATCACGGGCGGGCCCTGCCTTCGCTCTCCCGCGCCGATCCCGAGCCGCGGCTGTGGATCGCTCCCGCCGACGCGCAGGCGCGCGCGATCGCGGACGGCGACCCGATCCGCATCCACAACGAACGCGGCGAGATGCGGGCCCGCGCACAGGTGACCGAGCGAATCCCTCCGGGCACCGTCTGGATGCGCGATGGGTGGACGGGCCTCAACACGCTCACCTCGGGCGCACCCGTCATCCCGGATGCGGGCGTCGATCTGTTCGGCTTTTCCGCCGGACAGGCTGCGTTCGAGGCGAGCGTGGAGGTTTCGAAGTCACTCCCGTAGCGGTTTCGCGATCAGCGTTCCGCCGTGCAGCGTCGCTCCGACGACGATGGCGCCGCTGATCAGCACCATGTTCTTCAGGATGTATTGCCCTTCCATGGTGGGCGCGAAGGGGAACCGGGTGAACGTCTCCGCCGGAAACAGCAGGAGCGGTGTGAGTGTTCCTGCCATTTGCAGGAACAACAGGCCGAGCGCAAGGCGCAACTGCACGCCGAACACCAGCGCGAACCCGATTCCGGTTTCCCAGACAGCAAGGATCGCAACCGCGACTTTTGCCTCGACAAGGCCGAACGTGAGCTTGGTAATGGTGGCGCCCGCGAGCCCCTCGGCGGGGCTGAGGCCGGGCACCAACTTCAACCCTCCGAACCAGAGAAACACGATCCCCAGGCTGACACGCAGGAAAGAAATCCCGTGCGCAGCCATCCAGGCGACGATCCTCTCTTCCACGTACTCGTACGTAAGCGCGATCCGCCGCTCCCCTGCGGCCCCCAGCACGGCCCCGACCCCCATCCTCATTTCGTATGGTTGCTTCATCGACTTTAGTCCCCCCTCCTTTTGCAAATCCCGTCGGCAGGCGGGGCGTGTCGGAAATCTTCGCGACGATCGGCAGTGCCGCACGAAGTGGTCGGACAGTGCATTTCGTGCGGCGATTTTGCGCAAGAAACGACCCGGCGCGGGCGTTTGCTGCAATTCTTGCGCGACGAGGCGCAGCATTCGCGAAGGTGCGTGACTCTCATTGACTTGCTGGGCTTTATTTTGCAATGGTTTCGCCCAGATCGGAACAGTTTCGTCAGTAATTCCCCGAAGGGACACCCATGGTCGTGCCCGGCCAGTCCGGCAATGCGGAGTTTCTTCGGAGCGACGTGCTCGCTCCCGGTTCCTGGTCCACGAGCGCGCCTTCGGGGACCTCCGTTCTCGAGCGCCGGCGCGCCATCGACGTCCTCTGGCAAGCGTGGCTCGATGAAGGCGTCGAGCCGTCCGGCCTCGCCGAGGAGATCTCCCGGTCGTGGCGCCGGGTCCGCGACGCATACGGCATCGATCCCGCGCTGAAGCACATTCCGCATGTATTGCAGAAACACGAGCTCGACGAGCGGTTGCGGCGGAGCGAATTCCTTCGCCTCGCGCGCCCCGTCCTGGAAGACTTCGCCACCCGGCTCGGCCTCTCCGATCACGTCCTTTCGTCGTTCGACGCCGAAGGAGTGATGCTCTCGATCGACGGGAACGCGAAGACGATCGAGCGGATCGCGGAGATCGACTTCCGCCCCGGCGCGAGCTGGGCCGAGGACTCCGCCGGGACCAACGGCCCCGGAACCGCGCTCGCGGAGCGCCGTCCCGTCGAGGTCTTCGCCTCCGAGCACTACGTCGCCGCTTGGCAGCCCTGGACGTGCGCCGCGGCTCCGATCTTCGCGCCAGGCGATCCGCTGCCGATCGGGGTGATCGACCTCACCGGACCGTGGGAGGTGCAGCGGCGGAGCGCGCTCGTGATCGTCAAGGCCATCGCCCGCGCCGTGGAGGAGCGGGTGCGGGCGGCGGCGATGGTGCGCTCGGAAGTCGTGCGACACACCTTCCGGGCGGCTCGCGGCGCCGGCGACGCGCTCGTCGCGGTGGATGCGCGCGGCCGCGTCATCGCCCAGAACGAAGCGGCGCAGCGACGGCTGCTGGTCGAGAAGGGCGAGCTTCCCCGCGCGACGCGCGAGGATCTCTTCCGGATGTTCTCGTCCAGCCAATGCGCGCGACCGGCGGAAGTTCCCATCTCGCTCGCCGAAGCGCGGGGCGCGACGGTGTGCCCTGTGCTGTACGACGACGTGGTGGTGGGCGGGATCGTTCGCGTCCCCTCGCTGCGGAAGGATCCGTCCGCGCAAAGGAGCCCCGCTGCCCATCCGACCCGCTACGATTTCGGGCGCATCCTCGGATCCTCCGCGACGCTGCGCAAAGCGATCGACCTGGCGCGAACCGCGGCGAGCAATACGCTCCCGGTGGTACTGGGCGGCGAATCCGGCACCGGCAAGGAGCTCTTCGCCCACGCCATCCACGCGAGCAGCCTGCGCAGCAGCGGGCCCTTCGTCGTCGTCCACTGCGGCGCGATCCCCTCGCAACTGGTGGAGGCGGAGCTCTTCGGCTACGAGCCCGGCACTTTCACGGGAGGCAGGAGCCAGGGGAACCCCGGGCGCTTCGAGGATGCCGACGGAGGCACCCTGTTCCTCGACGAGGTGAGCGAGCTCGCGCCTGCGGCGCAGACGGCGCTCCTGCGCGTCCTGCAAGAGAAGGAAATCGTGCGTCTGGGCGGCAGCGCGCCGAGACAGGTGGACGTCCGGATCGTGGCCGCATCGAACAAGCCGCTCGACGAGGAGATCCGCAAGGGGCGTTTCCGCCGCGACCTCTACTACCGGTTGAATGTCCTTGCCGTTCCGATCCCGGCGCTGCGCGAGCGGGTCGAAGACGTCGAGTTCCTTGCCCTGTCCTTCCTGGAAGAGGCCGAACAGGCCGTGGGGCGCAGCGGGCTCTCGCTGTCCGCGGCGGCGCTCGCCGCGCTCCGGACCCACAGCTGGCCGGGAAACGTCCGGGAGCTGCGCAACGTCATCCTGCGCGCGGCGGCGACGTGCTCGCACCAGGAGATCCTTCCCGAAGACATCACCCTCGACAAAGGAACGACGGGCGGCGTGGAGCCGGAGGACGATCCCCCGTCCGTACGCTCCGGCCTGCGGGCCTGCGCGACTGGCGACGCAGGCGCGTGCCCCGCCACACCACCCGTGTTCGACCCGGAGGCGAGAAAGCGCCCGACGCTCCGCGATACGGTGGATGAATCGGAGCGGCAGGCGCTCCTCGGCGCGCTCGAGCAATGCGGCTGGAATTTCGTCCGCACCGCCGAGGCGCTCGGGATCTCGCGGATGACGCTCTATCGACGCCTCGCGCGGTTCGGAATCGCGCGCGGCGGTCAGCACCCGTAACAGGTCCGATACATGTCCTGTGACATGTAGACGGGTTGCCGCTCTCGATTTCTGCCGGAAACCATTTAGAAACCACCGTTTTGAGAGATCGCGCGACGTATCCGACGAAATTGGCGCGTCCATTGCTGAAGGCTGTGAAGTCGTTTCAAACCGCAAGACTGGGAGAGCGAATGCGATACGCGGAGCCGGGAAAGCAGGGGAGCAAGGTCACTTTCAAGACGCGTTACCAGAATTACATCGGAGGTAGATGGGTCGAGCCCGCCAAGGGCGAATACTTCGCCAATCTCTCACCTGTCACCGGCAAGCCCTTCACGGACGTGCCGCGCTCGAATGCGGAGGACGTGAACCGCGCGCTCGACGCGGCCCATGCCGCCAAGGACGCCTGGGGAAAGACTTCCTACACGCAGCGCGCCGTGCTGCTGAACAAGATCGCCGACCGGATGGAGCAGAACCTGGAGGCGCTCGCGGTCGCCGAGACCTGGGACAACGGCAAGCCCGTCCGCGAGACGCTCGCCGCGGACATCCCGCTCGCGATCGATCACTTCCGTTACTTTGCCGGCGTCATCCGCGCTCAGGAGGGGAGCGTCGCCGAGGTTGACGAGACCACCATCGCCTACCACTTCCACGAGCCGCTCGGCGTCGTGGGCCAGATCATCCCCTGGAACTTCCCCATCCTGATGGCGACGTGGAAGCTCGCGCCGGCCCTCGCGGCGGGCAACTGCGTCGTGCTGAAGCCTGCAGAGCAGACCCCGGTGTCCATTCTCGTCCTGATGGAGATCATCGGCGACCTCCTGCCCCCCGGCGTGCTCAACGTCGTGAACGGATTCGGCCTCGAGGCCGGGAAGCCGCTCGCGTCGTCGAACCGGATCGCGAAGATCGCCTTCACGGGCGAGACGACGACGGGACGCCTGATCATGCAGTACGCCGCCCAGAACCTCATCCCCGTGACGCTGGAGCTCGGCGGCAAGTCGCCCAACGTGTTCTTCGAGGACGTCTTCGCGAAGAACGACGACTTCGCCGACAAGGCGCTCGAGGGATTCGCCATGTTCGCGCTGAACCAGGGCGAGGTCTGCACCTGCCCGTCGCGGGCGCTCATCCAGGAGTCGATCTACGACCGGTTCATCGAAGCGGCCGTGGCGCGGGTGAAGAAGATCAACCAGGGCCATCCCCTCGACACCGACACGATGATCGGCGCCCAGGCGTCGAACGAGCAGCTGGAGAAGATCCTCTCCTACATCGACATCGGCAAGCAGGAGGGCGCGAAGGTCCTCACCGGCGGCGGCCGCACCGTCCACGCCGGCGACCTGAAGGACGGCTACTACGTGCAGCCCACCGTCCTGCGCGGCAACAACAAGATGCGCGTCTTCCAGGAGGAGATCTTCGGACCGGTCCTGGCCGTGACCACCTTCAAGGACGAGGCGGAGGCGCTCGCAATCGCCAACGACACCCTCTACGGCCTCGGCGCCGGCGTCTGGAGCCGCGACGGCAGCACCGCGTACCGGATGGGCCGCGGGATCAAGGCCGGCCGGGTCTGGACGAACTGCTATCACCTCTATCCGGCCCACGCCGCCTTCGGCGGATACAAGCAGTCGGGCATCGGCCGCGAGAACCACAAGATGATGCTGGATCATTATCAGCAAACGAAAAACTTGCTCGTCAGCTACTCCCCGAAAGCCCTCGGTTTCTTCTAGGCCGAAGCCGGAAAAGGAACGGAGCGGACCATGGTGAAGCCCGAGCGCGTGACGGTCACGCCGGCGGCATTGGGGCTGATCGCGAAGCTACGCGACCGCCATGGTCCGCTCCTCTTCCATCAATCTGGCGGCTGCTGCGACGGAAGCTCGCCCATGTGCTATTCGCAGGGCGACCTCCTGGTGGGCGATCACGATCGGCTGCTGGGAGCGATCGGCGGAATGCCCTTCTACATCTCCGAGGCGCAATACCAGTACTGGAAGCACACCCAGCTCATCATCGACGTCGTCCCGGGCCGAGGCGGAATGTTCTCGCTGGAGAATGGCGAAGGCGTTCGCTTCCTCACGCGCTCGCGCGTCTTCACCGACGAAGAGTATCTGCAGCTTAAAGACGAGATCGGCTGAAGGGCCGGCTCGATAATCGATTCACTGGAGGTCGAGCATGTCGATGGTATCGAATGCCACCCGGGTGGCAAGCGCGCTTCTCTGCCTGACTTGCCTGGTGCTGGGCGGCGCGGGGTCGGCCCTGGCGAAGGGCGTGACGGACGAGGACATCCTCAAGGACGCGAGCACGACGGGCGACGTCGTCTCGTATGGAATGGGACCGCAGGCGCAAAGGTACAGCGGGCTCACCAAGCTCAACAAAGACAACGTGCGCAAGCTCGCCCCGGCCTGGGCCTTCTCCTTCGGCGGCGAGAAGCAGCGCGGCCAGGAGACGCAGCCTCTCGTCCACGACGGGAAGATCTTCGTCACCGGCTCCTATTCGCGGATCTACGCCGTCGACGCGAAGACCGGGCGCAAGCTGTGGGAGTACGACCACCGCCTGCCCGAGGGCATCCTTCCCTGCTGCGACGTGATCAATCGCGGCGCCGCTCTCTATGGCGATCTCGTCATCTTCGGGACCCTCGACGGAACGCTGGTCGCGCTCAGGCAGCAGACCGGCAAGGTCGCCTGGAAGGAGTCGCTCGGCGACTACGCCGCCGGAGTCTCGATCACGGCGGCTCCCATCATCATCAAGGGCAAGGTGATCTCCGCCATCGCCGGCTCGGAGTTCGGAGTCGTCGGCAAGGTCGAGGCGCGCGACGCCTTGACCGGCAAGCTCGTCTGGTCCCGGCCCACCATCGAGGGTCACGAGGGCACGCTGCCGGGCGGGGAGAAGGACGTGACCGGCACCGTCAACGCCAGCTGGCCCGGCGACATGTGGAAGCAGGGCGGCGGCTGCGCCTGGAACGGCGGCACCTGGGATCCGGAGTTGAACCTGAGCTACTGGGGCGTCGGCAACGCCGCGCCCTGGAACCCGTACGTCCGCAAGGGCGACAATCTCTACGCGAACTCGACCGTCGCCATCGACAACGACACCGGCAAGATCGTCTGGCACTTCCAGCACGTCCCGAACGACGCCTGGGACTTCGACAGCATCAGCGAGTTCGTGCCGTTCGATCTGAAGAAGGGCGGCCAGGTGATCAAGGCCGGCGGCATGTTCCACAAGAACGGCTTCTTCTACGTCAACGATCGCAGGACCGGAAAGCTCATCTCCGCGACTCCGTTCGTGGACAAGATCACCTGGGCTTCGAAGATCGATCTCGAGACCGGCCGCCCCGTCGAGACGGCGAACCGGCCCGGCGATCCGGCCGAGGGCGAAGGGCTTGCGGTGCAGGCGGCGAGCGCGGGCGGCGGCAGCGGCGGTGAGAGCCACAAGGGCAAGACGGTCTGGACCGTCCCGAACTTCCTCGGCGGCAAGAACTGGAATCCCGTCGCCTACAGCAGGGACACGGGGCTCTTCTACGTCCCCGCCAACGAGTGGGGAATGGACATCTGGAACGAGCCCATCAGCTACAAGAAGGGTGCGGCGTACCTCGGCGCGAGCTTCGTCATCAAGCCGGTGTACGAGGACCACGTCGGCTCGCTGAAGGCGATCGATCCGGCAACGGGCAAGGTGGTCTGGGAAGCGCACAACCGCGGCGTCCTCTGGGGCGGCGTGCTCGCCACCAAGGGCGGCCTCGTCTTCACCGGGACTCCCGAGGGCTACCTGAAGGCGTTCGACGCCAAGACGGGAAAGCAGCTCTGGGAGTTCCAGACCGGCTCGGGCGTCATCGGCTCGCCCATCACCTGGGAGCAGGACGGCGAGCAGTACGTCGCCGTGGCGAGCGGCTGGGGCGGCGCGACTCCGCTCTGGGGCGGCGAGGTGGCGAAGATGCACGCCGCGATCAACCAGGGCGGCGCGCTCTGGGCGTTTAAAATTCCCAAGTAATCACTTCTTACCGTTTACGAACGTTGGAGATCCGTCGCCTTTCGGCGCTTCCACAGAGATGGGTGCGAGCTCGACTGGCGATGGACCCCCAACTGCATTCTTGAAACGAGCCATCGATAAAGGAGCGTTGCAAATGGCGAAGAACGGAAGACTGGTCTGGGCGCTGGCGGTGGTACTGCCCTTCGCGCTCGCGCCCGCCCTCGTGTCCGCCCATGGAGACGTGGCCCCCCAGCCCGTCAACACGGCCGGACTCGATCCGCTCGGCGACCCCTGGCGGGAGAGCAACCCCTATCGCGCCAACAAGGTCGCCATCGGCATCGGCAAATCCGCCTACGCGCAGCAGTGCGCCCGTTGCCACGGGCTGCAGGGAATCTCGGGCGGCCTCGCCCCCGACCTGCGCTACCTCCCGAAGGACGCAGAGGGCGACAAGGTGTTCCTGGCGCCGATGCGCCGCGGTGTCTTCCGCGACGGCCGGACGCTGATGCCGAAGTTCGAAGGCATCGTGAGCCAGGAAGGGATGTGGGCGATCCGCGCCTGGCTCGACACCATCTATGAGGAATAGCGTTCTCGCGGCGGCGCTGGCCCTCGCTTCTGCCGCGCCCGCTGCGGAGAGTCCCCAGGCCGGCCAGAGCGGACAGCTCCGCGTCGCGGTCTATACCGAGCACGCGCCCTTCTCCGACGAGGGAAAGGGCGTCGACGTCGAGGTGGGCAACGCGCTCGCCGCGAAGCTCGGCCTCCCCGCGGAAATCGTCCCCTTCAAGGACGGCGAATCCGTCGACGACGACCTCCGCAACATCGTCTGGAAGGGTCATTACCTGTGGAAGGGGAAGCTTGCGGACGTGATGATGCACGTCCCGGTCGACCCGGACCTCGCGCGGAAGAACCCGCAGGTCCGGATCGTCGCTCCCTACTTCCGCGAGCGGCTCGTCGTGGCGCGAAGCAAGAGCCGCATCCCGCGTCTGGACACGTTCGAAGTCTTCACCCGCGAGAAGATCGGAGTGCAGTTCAATACCATCGAGGACCATTACCTCCTCCGCTCGTTCGCCGGAATCCTCCGCGACAACGTGGTCCATTTCCTCTCCGTCCCGGAAGCGGCGGCGGCGCTGCGGCGCGGAGACGTGGCGGCGATCATGGGCCGCCGCGGCCAGATCGAGGCAGCGCTCGCCGAAGGCGGCGGCGACTTCGCGGTCTCGGAGCCCTCCACGCCCGGCCTTCGTCCCATCGCCTGGGACGTGGGAATGGCAGTCAAGGCGGACGACCCGCAACTCGCGGCGCGAATCGAAGCGGCGGTCCTCGACCTGCGCATGGACGGCAGCATCCAGCGGATCTTCGCGAAACGCGGAATGACCTACGCGGCGCCGGCGCCGGAGAGATAACGGGCCCGCAGGTACCGCACCATTTCGTGCCAGTACGCCGAATGAGCTTTGCTGAGGACGAAGTACCGCTCGAAGCGAGCGCGCGAGCGCATGTCGACGCTGCCGTTCAAGCAGTCGAAGACGACGTCCAGCTCCGACCCTTCGATCTCCTCGACGATCTCCAGTGCCCGCGCGAGGCAGATGCCTTTTTTTCGCACCTCGTGCTCGAAATTGGCGAACAGCGCCTCGAGCGATCCGATCGAGGAGAGATGAAGATCCCTCGACTTCTTCCACAGCCGCCCGCGCCGGATTTCGCGGCGTACGCGGGAGAGTACGAGCGCGTGACCCTCCTCCTGCCACGAGAGCGTGAAGAAGAACCTCGCCGCGTCGGGAAGTCCGGCGAGTTGCCTCGACAGCTCTCGATACAGGTCGCGAGCGAGGCGCTCCAGCCGGACGAACCGATCCACCGTCTTCAGCAGATCGAGTTCCTCCATGTCGTCGTTCGCGCCTTCCTGCGCGCAGCGGGTGACGATGTCGAGGAACGTCTCGTCGCGTCCGGCGAGGAGCGAGCGGACCAGGACTTTGAGGCCGAACGCTTCGAGAATGACGAGCGGATGCGCAAGCACCTCCTTCGTCGTGACGACGCCTTGCATGGCACGGCCCTCCCCCCGGAGAGGTCACAGAAATGCAATCTCGAAGCCGTGGAAAAGCGACGTGTTGTCGCGGGCGAGCGGTGCAAGGAAGGCGAAAGTCCTGCGCGGGCCGGCCGGTCGCGAAGGGAATGCGCGGTTATTTCCTCCGCTCGGCCACCTCGCGCATCAGCCCCTCCTGCGCGACGCTGGCGACGAGCCGTCCGCCCCGCTCGTAGATCAATCCGCGCGCGAAGCCCCGGGCGGCCTGCGCCGACGGCGAGTCCATCACGTACAGGAGCCACTCGTCGACGCGGGCCTCGCGATGGAACCAGAGCGCGTGGTCGATCGAGGCGACGATCATGTCCGGCTGGTGCCAGCTCCGGCCGTGCGGCCGCAACGCGGTGCCGACGAACTGGAAATCCGACGCGTAGGCGAGGAGGCACCGGTGCAGCATCGGGTCGTCGTTCTCGATCCGATCGACGGTGCGGAACCAGTAGGCCTGCCGGGGCTCACCGGTCGTCCGGGTGAGCGGGTTCAGCGGGTTCACCGGGCGGAAGTCGATCGCGATCTGTCGCGCCATCGACTCGCGCACCCGCTCGGACACCTCGCCCGCCTCCGCCATCCATCGCTCGCGTAGTTCGTAGAGCGAGGCGAGCTTCTCGGGTGGAGGCACTTCCGGCATCGGAGCCTGGTGTTCGAGACCGACCTCAGGCACCTGGAACGAGGCAATTCCCGAGAAGATGGGCCGCCCGTGCTGGATGGCCTGCACCCGCCGGGCGCTGAAGCTCTTGCCGTCGCGGATCCGATCGACCTCGTAGACGATGGGCGCGGCCATGTCGCCCGGCAAGAGGAAATACGCGTGCAGCGAATGCGGCACCCGCCCTTCGATGGTGCGGGCCGCCGCCATCAGGGCCTGCCCGACGACCTGACCGCCGAAGACGCTGCGGCCGCCCAGGTCGGTCGACTGGCCGCGGAAGAGGTTCACTTCCAGCTGCTCCAGATCGAGCTGGCGGATGAGGCCTGTCAGGGTCGGGTCCATGCCGTACCTCAGTGTCCGCGGAACGCTTCCTCGAGCCACCAGGAACCGTGGGTCGAAACGATCTTCGCGTCGACGACGAGGGGACGATCGCGAGGGCCACGGAGCCAGTCGCGGACGGCGGCCAGATCGCTTCGCGTGCGCACGATCGCGCCCGCGCAACCGAAGCCGCGTGCGATGGCCGCGAGATCCGTGTCCGGGAACTTCACCGTGTCGAGTGGCAAGCCGTCGGGCCCGAAGTGATGCACCTCGGCGCCATAGGCTGCGTCGTCGTATACGATGACGACGAGCGGGAGGCGCAACCGGACCGCGGTGAGGAGCTCCGCGACCGACATCGCGAACCCGCCGTCGCCCAGCGCCGCCACGGTGAGCCGATCCGGACGAGCGACCGCCGCTCCCAGCGCGCTCGCGAGGCCGAGCCCGACCGACTGGAACGCCTGAGTGAAGACGAACCCATGGACGTCCGGCACGGAGAGGAACATCGACGGGTAGCCCATGAAGTTGCCGGAATCGACCACCACGGTGCGCGCGGCGGGCAGGAGATCGTCGAGCGCGATGGTCAGGGTCCGCGGGTCGATCCGGTCCGGGGCGCTCTCGTCCGTATAGGCGACGCGGCGCCACGCTCCATCGGCGGCGATCCGCGCTCGCAGATCCGCGGAGCGCCATCCCGTCGCGGAAGACCCGGGAAAAACCCTCGAGCAGGCTCGCGCGACGGCGGCGACGTCCCCGCGGACGCCGATGTCCACCTTGCGGTTCACTCCCAGTGCGGACTCCTCGAGATCGACCTGCGCGACGGTGGCGCCCTGCGGAATCAGCCGTCCGTTCTGCGTCGTCCACATGTTGAGCGTGCTGCCCCACGCGACGACGAGGTCGGCTCGACAGATCAACTCCGCGGTAAGAGGAGTCGCGAATCCTCCGGAGACGTCGAGGTACCAGGGGCTTCCGGCGAAGAGACCCTTCGCCGCGGCGGATACGGCGAGCAGGGCGCCACACTTGTCGGCGAGCGCGGTCAGCGCCTCCCGCGCGTCTGCCGCGTGCCGGGCCGCGCCGCGCCCGGCGATGAACAGGGGCCGCCGCGACCGGACGAGCGCCTCGACCAGGGCGTTCACGTCGGGGTCGGGGCGGGCCTCGATTCCGCTTGCAAAAGTACCAGCGCCCCCTGCCGGGAGCGCCTGCACGTCGAGCGGCAGCCCGAGCACGACGGTCCGCCCCGCGCCCGATACCGCCCTTTCGCACGCCATCGCCGCGACGCCTGTGGCATCCGTGTCGACGCGGCGGAAATCCGCTCCGATCGCCTTCGCGATGCCCGGCAGATCGACGAAGAAATTGGACCGCGGGTTCGTGGCTTCGGGCGCGAGGACGATCATCGGCGTGCGGCTCTTCGCCGCTTCGGTAATTCCGGTAAGCGCGTTGGTGAATCCCGGCCCCTGGTGCAAGGACAGCGCGACCAGCTTTCCCGAGACCCGCGCGTATCCGTCCGCCATGCTCGCCGCGCCGCCCTCGTGCGCCGCCGCGACGAAGCGCGCTCCCGCGGAGATGAGCGCGTTCGTGACGTGGAAGTTGCCGCTCCCGACCACGCCGAACACGTGGTCCACACCGTGCCGGAAGAGACCGCGGCCGACCGCCTCCGCGACGTTCATCGCCGCTCGACGAGAGCGAGAGCGCGGCAAGGGCTGCCCGAACCGCGCACGATCGGCAGGGGACCGACGATCACCACCGCCCCGAGCGGCGGGAGCTTTCCGAGGTTTTGCAACTGGGTGAGCCCGTACTTGTCGTGCCCGAGGAGGAAGGAGTGGCAGGGGAACGGTGGATCGAAGGAATGCGCCGCTCCCGCGTCCGTGCCGACGGTCTCCACGCCGACGCCCTGCACGGGCGCTTCCTCCGCGAGCCACCGGGCGCATTCGATGGAGATCCCGGGCGTGTGACCGCCGTTCAGGAACGCCGCCTGCTCGCGCGAGCGCGCGTCCCAGCCGGTGCGGAAGAGGAGCCAGCCGCCCTTCGGCAACGGGCCGTGCTGCTTCTGCCACGCCTCGATGTGCTTCACCTCGAGGAGGAAGTCGGGGTGGTCGGTGGCCTGCGCCGAGTAGTCCAGCACCGCCGCGGGCGCGATCAAGCGGCGCACCGGCAACTGCGAAACGTCCTTCCCTTCCCGCCCGGTCACCCAGTGGATGGGCGCGTCGAGGTGCGTTCCGGTGTGCTCGCCCGTCGAGATGTTGTTCCAGTACCAGGCCGGCCCCCGGGCGTCGTAGTTGCTGATCTCCGTCAGCGAGAACCGCCAGGTCTGCCCGAACTGCAGCGGGAGGCCGAGTATCGGGGTCTCCGAGGATAAGGGAGCGGTGAGGTCCACGACTTCGACTGCGCCCGTCGAGAGGGCGGCGACCAGATCCGCGAGCACCGGCACGCGGGCGAACCTAGCGCGAGGCGGCCGAAAAAAAAACTGGAGCCCGGGCCGCCTCGCGAGAGGCCCGGGCTCCAGCACTACGTTACTGCTTCAAGGCGCGACTTACTTGTACGTGATGTTGATCGTCGAGGCGCCGGCGAACGACGACGTCGCCTTGAGCACGTTCGGGCGCGCCGGGAGC
>JBJMQD010000162.1:0-10566 GCA_045802855.1 Myxococcales bacterium
TATGTCGTGCCACCGAGGCGGATCCCCTCCCCGCTGGGCGCTTACGCGCATTCGACGGTCGATTGCAAGGAAGCGCGCGTCACGAACAGCGAGGCCTCTTCGAGCTCGAGGGCTTCTCTGCGCATCAAGTACCCCCGCACGATGAATCGCTTGACCGACACCGTCGCTGGTTATCCCGGGCACTGTGAATCAGCGATGTCGCGGAGTGGAAGCTCGATTACATGAACGTCGCGCGTTTATCGAACGAGGAGATCGAGCGGCGCCGCAAGGAGTTCGACGAGCAGAAGAGGATCGCCAAGCGGCTCTAAGCGGGCCTCGTCGCCTCCTCGAGCAGGAACAGGATCGAACGCGTCTCGATCCCGGTGGCGCGGGAGATCCCGATCTCGCAGGTACGAGATGACGAGTAGCAGGCTTCCGGATTCGCGGCCCGGATCTCGGCCGCCTCGTGCGCCGTTGCGGAAGCGGTCAACTCGGGAACGAGAAAGCCGCGGTCGCCGGCGAATCCGCAGCAGCCCGCCTCTCCGGGAACGAGGACGCTCTCGCTGCAGGCCCGGGCAAGGCCGGCGAGCTTGCCGGTCAAATCCATCTTCACGAGCGAGCAGACGGGATGGACGGCTATCGATCCCGCCTTCCGCTTCACGCTCAGTGCGGGCAGGAGCGAATCGTGCGCGAAGGCGACGGCGTCGAGAATGCGGAGCTTGTCGAAGCGGGCGGCGTTCTCCGGATCGAGCGCGTCCCTCGAGTGCAAGATGCCGTAGGTACAGGGGCTCGTGTCGATGACGACGGGGAGCCTTCCGTTCTCCGACCAGCGCCAGAAGTTGTCGACAGCATGGTTCGCTGCGACGGCGTGCGCGGCTGTGTATCCCTTCGACGAGAACGGTACTCCGCAGCAGGTTCCGGCCGCGTCGGCAGGAACATGAAGCGGAACGCCCGCGCGGTCGGCAATCCGCACGAAGGCGTCCTGCACGGTGAGTCCTTCGTGCAGAAGCCCCATCGTCCGCGAGATGCAGGAAGGGAAATAGATCGCCTGTGCGGTCTTTGCGTCGGTCCGGACCGCGGGGCGCTTCGCCGCCGCCGGAGCGTCATCGGACCAGAGCGGAAGCGCGCGCGCGATCTTCCGGGCCCCGCGCGTGATCTGCGTCAGAGGCCCGGAGAAGAGCGCGCCGGCGTGGAGCGAAGCGCGGAGGCCCATTTCCACACCCGCGAAGTGCGACGCGGCCGCGGAGGCGAGCGCCTGGGCCGTCTCGCCATGCCGCTCCTTGCGCTGGCGCTTGATGAAAAGACCGGTGTCGATGCCGACCGGGCAGGCCGTCGCGCAGAGACCGTCGGTCGCGCAGGTGTCGAGGGCGAGATAGCCCCAGGCGTCTTCCAACTCGGGGTCGAGGTCCCCGCGCTCGCGCTGCCGCGTCATCTCGCGCCAGAGGACGATCCGCTGCCGCGGCGTCAGGGTCAGCTCGCGGCTCGGGCAGCGTGGCTCGCAGAAGCCGCACTCGATGCAGCGGTCGATCTCGGGCTCGACCGCCGGCATGGGCTTCAAATCGCGCAGGTGCGCGCGAGGATCGTCGTTGACGATCACGCCCGGATTGAGGAGCCCGCGCGGATCGGCGAGCCGCTTGAGGCGCCGCATGATCGCGAGCGCCTCGGGTCCCCATTCCACCTCCACGAACGGGGCCATGTTCCGGCCGGTCCCGTGCTCGGCCTTGAGGGCGCCGCCGTGGCGGGAGACGACGAGTTGCACCAGATCGTCGATGAAGCGCGCATACCGATCGATCTCCGCCTGCGTCCCGAATGCTTGCGTGATGACGAAGTGGAGGTTCCCGTCCTTGGCGTGGCCGAAGACGATCGCTTCGCGGTACCCGTGCTTCGCGAACAGCGCGGTGAGATCGAGAGATGCGTCCGCCAGCCGCTCCAGAGGAAAGGCGACGTCCTCGATGATGACGGTGGTGCCGCTCTTGCGCACCGCTCCCACGGACGGGAAGAGGCCCGACCGCACCCGCCACAGCTTCGCCTGCTCGCCGGCGTCGCGGGTGAAGGAAGCCTTCTCGAGAAGCGAGAGCCGCTCGCAGGCGGCGAGCGCGGCGGAGAGCCTCTCGCCCGCTTCCGGCGCGGTCTCGCATTGCAACTCGGCCAGCAGCGCGGCGGCGTCGGGGCCGAGACCCGCGAAGGCAGCGGGCATTCCGGGCTGTCCCTGCACCGAGCGGAGCGAGGCACGATCCATCAGCTCGAGCGCCCGCGCTCCGGCGTTCCGGAGCGGCGAGATGGCGGCGCAGGCGGCGTGCACGTCAGGGAAGAGCAAGAGCCCCGTCAGCTTGTGAGGCAGATCGGGGACGGTCCGCAGCACGACCTCCGAGATGAAGGCGAGCGTTCCCTCCGAGCCGATCAAGAGGTGCGCGAAGATGTCGACCGGCCGCTCGAAATCGAGGAAGGCGTTGAGCCCGTAACCGGTGGTGTTCTTCATCCGGTACTTGGCCCGGATGCGAGCCGCGAGCGGCGCATCGTTCTCGATCCCGCGCCTCAGCTCCAGAAGGCCCGCGTGGAGATCCGGCTCGCGCGCTCGCAACTCCTCGTCCGCGTCGGGGCGGGCGGTGTCGATGCGGGTGCCCGACGGCAAGAGGAACGTGAGCGACTCCAGGGTGTGGTAGGCGTTCTGCTCGACGCCGCAGCACATGCCGCTCGAGTTGTTCGCCAGGATCCCGCCCACCCGGCAGGTGGCGATCGAGGCGGGATCGGGACCCATCTTCGTTCGATAGGGCGCGAGAAAGCGGTTCACCTGGGCGCCGATGAGCCCGGGCTCGACCCGGACGCGGCGCCCGCCATTCTCGACGGAGATCCGGGAGAAACCGCGCGAGATGTCGACCAGGATCCCGTCGCTCAGCGCCTGCCCGGAGAGGCTGGTCCCGGCGGCGCGAAACGTGAGCGGCAGCGAGACGTCGTGGCTGAGCCGGAAGAGCCGCGCCACCTCGTCCTCGGTGCGTGCGAGCGCGACGGCCTGCGGCACCAGGCGATAGAAGCTTCCGTCGTGCGCGTGCGCGATGCGCTCGGCGGTGCCGGTGAGGACGCTTTCCTTTCCCAGGATCTGCTCGAGACGCTCCTGGAGCGTCGACTCCCGGTCGGTTCCGTCGCTGGCTGCCATATGCATGTGTGCGGTCATTGTGCCGTCCCGGGTTGCTGGGGCGCAAGGTGTGCGCGCTTCCCGGAGCCTCGCGCTCGTGCTGGTATGCCGGTCTGGAGGTGAGCGATGGGCTCGACTGACGCCTTCTTGCGCGCGCGCGACCTGCTCTTCGCCGAGCGGAACGATTACGGCGCTGCCTGCGCGAAGTTCCGCTGGCCGGAGCTGGACCGGTTCAACTGGGCGCTCGACTGGTTCGACGTCTACGCAAAAGGCAACTCGCGGGTGGCGCTCCACATCGCCGACGACAAAGGAGGCGAGGTGAAGGCCACCTTCGCGGAGCTGTCCGAGAACTCGAACCGGATCGCGAGCTGGCTGCGCGGGAAGGGCGTGCGCCGCGGGGACCGGGTGCTGGTGATGCTCTCCAACGTGCGCCCGCTCTGGGAAACGATGCTCGCGGCGATGAAGCTCGGCGCGGTGGTGATCCCCTGCTCGATGCAGCTCGTGCGCAAGGACGTCGAGGAGCGGGTGACGCGCGGAGAGGCGAGGCATGCGGTCGTCGACGCGTCGGTGGCGGAGCGATTCGCGGGAATCGACGCGGTCCGCACGCGGCTCGTGATCGGAGAGGCCGAAGGCTGGACCCGGTACGAGGACGCGCTCGCGAGCACCCCGGCGTTCGCGCCCGATGCCGACACGCGCGCTAGCGATCCTTTGTTGCTCTATTTCACCTCCGGCACGACCGCCAAACCGAAGCTCGTCCTCCACACGCACGCGAGCTATCCGGTCGGCCATCTCTCGACGATGTACTGGGTCGGCATGCGCGAGGGGGACGTGCACCAGAACGTCAGCTCGCCCGGCTGGGCGAAGCACGCCTGGAGCAGCTTCTTCGCTCCTTGGAACGCGGGAGCGACGATCTTCGTGCTCGAGCAGTCGCGCTTCTCGGCGCAGCGGACGGTGGATTGGGTGCGCAAGGCGTCCGTCGCGACGTTCTGCGCGCCGCCCACCGTGTGGAGGATGATGATCCTCGACAAGCTCGGCGAGCGTCCTCCCACGCTGCGCGAGCTGTGCAGCGCCGGGGAGCCCCTGAATCCGGAGGTGATCGACCACGTCCGCAAGGACTGGAACGTCACCATTCGCGACGGCTACGGGCAGACGGAGACGACGGCGCAGGTGGGCAACTCACCCGGGCAGGAAGTGCGCCTTGGATCGATGGGGCGGCCGCTTCCGGGTTATGAAGTGGCGCTCCTCGACGCGGAAGGCCGCGAGTCCGCCGAGGGCGAGCTGTCGTTGAGGTTGAACCCGCGTCCGATGGGGCTGATGGTCGGGTACCTCGACGATCCGGCGCGCACCGACGCCGTGATGGCGGGCGGATATTACCGGACCGGCGACGAGGCGTCCCGAGACGAGGCTGGCTATTACCACTACGTGGGCCGGGGCGACGACGTGTTCAAATCGTCCGATTACCGGATCAGCCCGTTCGAGCTGGAGAGCGTCCTCATCGAGCATGCGGCAGTGGCCGAGGCGGCCATCGTGCCGAGCCCCGATCCGGTGCGTACCAGCTCGCCGAAGGCTTTCGTGGCGCTGAAGCCGGGAGTATCGGCGGACGCCTCGACGGCGCGCGACATCCTGCTGTTCTGCAAGGAGAAGCTGGCGCCGTACAAGCGCATTCGCTGCGTGGAATTCGCGGAGTTGCCGAAGACGATCTCGGGGAAGATCCGGCGGGTGCAGTTGCGCGCCCAGGAGAAGGAGCGGCGGGCGACCGGCGAACGCGGACCGGGGGAGTACTGGCTCGAAGATCTCGAGCGGAAAGGTTGATCCGCACAATCGTACGGATCGTCAGGATCATCACACCGGTGGGCGCGAGGAGCCGTTTCGCGTAACTTTCCAGCATGGCGAAGGCGAAGGTCATCCCGATCCGAGGGAGAGCGCCGCAGCAGGGCGGCGGCGCGTACGTCCTCGGCGTCACGTTGTCCGAGGTGAAGCCGCCCGTCTGGCGGCGGCTGCGCGTCGCGGGCGACCTCACCCTTCGCGACTTGCACCACGTGCTGCAGATCGCGATGGGGTGGGACGACTGCCACCTCCACGAGTTCGACATCGACGGCAAGCGCTACGGCCTGCCTTATCCGCCGGAAGAGCGCGGCCGATCGCCGCTCGACGAGCAGGACTATCGGATCGCCTCCTTGCTCAGGAGAGGGACGCGCTTCGGCTACCTGTACGACTTCGGCGACGCGTGGCGGCACGAGATCATCGTCGAGGACACCGTCCCGGGCGAGCCCGGCGCGCCCAAGGCGCAATGCCTCGACGGCGCGCGCGCCTGCCCTCCGGAGGATTGCCACGGCGCGCTCGGTTACGGCGATCTGCTCGCTGTGCTGGCGAGACCGACCAAGCGCTCCGCGGAGCTGCGCGAGTGGGTCGGGCCGGACTTCGACCCGGAGAAGTTCGAGCTCGACGTGGTAAACCGCGAGCTCCGCGGCGCCGGAACCGCGGTCTGGCGCCGCAAGCGGGAGCGGTTCTACGCTCAGTGATGCCGCAGACCCGAGGAGGTTCGGAAACGTGGCCCACAAGCTGAAGCTCGTCTCGTTCGACATCTGCCCGTACGTGGAGCGGAGCCGGATCGTCCTCCTCGAGAAGCACGTCGCCCACGAGATCGAGTTCATCGATCTCGCGAACAAGCCGGCCTGGTTCCTCGAGGTCTCGCCGATGGGACGGGTGCCGGTGCTCCTCGTCGACGGTCGACCGGTGTTCGAGTCGTCGATCATCAACGAGCTCATCGAGGAGCTCCACCCGGAGCCGCGCCTCTTTCCAAAGGAACCGCTCCCACGAGCGGAGGCGCGCTCGTGGATCGCGTTCGCGAACGACGCCGTGATGCCGGCGAGCTACCGGGCGTCGCTCGCCTTCGTGGGCGGTGCGCCGGACGACGAACGGACGCGCCTCGTCGGGGAGGTCGCCGCGGCGCTCGCCAAGCTCGACGCGGAGGTCGCGAAGCGCGGCGGCCCGTATTTCCTCGGGCGCGACTTCAGCCTGGTCGACGCGGCGTACGCGCCGTTCTTCCGCCGATGGCGGATCGCCGAGCGGTGGGGTGGCCCCGAGGCGCGCCTGCTCGAACGCTTTCCGAAAGTGTCGGCGTGGGCGGACGCGCTCCTTTCGCGCGCGAGCGTCGCCGAGGCGGAGCCGGCCGAGCTCGAACCGCAGTCGCGGAAGCTCTACGCCGAGCGGGCTGCGACCGCTTCGCGCAAGTGAGGCAGATGGCGAAGGTGAATCAGCGTTTCCCGAGCGGCTCCATTCCGCCTTTCTTGATCGCTGCGGAAGCACGATCAGATGCGAGGAAGGCGATCAGTCGCTTCCCCGCCTCCGCTTCCTTCGATCCGGCGACGACCGCCGCCGCGAACGTCTGATTGAGCTGGATCTCTTGCGCGATGACGCCCGCGAGCTCGACTCCCGGTGCGTGAACGATCTCGCTGACCGGTAGGACGGCGATATCAGCTTCGCCCGACACGACCATCGCCGGCGCGCCCGCCCCTCGCGGCGTGCGCTTGACGGTGATCTTGTCCGCGATACCAAGCCTTGGAAAAACGTCGTTCGTCAGGAAGATGCCGCTCGTGCTGCCCGGAACCGCCACCGCTTTCGCGTTCAACAGGACTTTCTTGAACGCCTCCACGGTGCTGACGTCCGGTTTCGGCGCGCCCGCGCGCACTGCCACGCCGAGCGGCGTTCGGGCCAGATCGACGTCCGTCCCGGCGGCGATCCGCTTCGCCTCGATCAGCTCCGCAAGCCCTTCCCGGGAGAGGATGACCACGTCGGCCGGCACACCCCGGGCGAGCTGCGCGGCGATCGTCTGCGGCCCCGTTCCCTGCGATGAACCCGAACCGGTCGTGACCTTGATGCCTGCCGTGCGCTCGAATTCGGGCAAGAGCTGTTCATAAGGGCCGGAGAATCCGCCCGATATCATCACCTTCAACTGTGCCGATGCGGCGAGCGGGCACAAAAGCAGCGCGGCAACGAGGACGGCGGTCTTCGGCTGCGGGCGATGACGCATGCATCGGCTCCTTCCGGCGGGTGCGGCGATCATGGACGCCCGTCGCTCATCGTGCCAAGAAAGATCGCCACGAACGAAGACTCCAACACGGGATTCGGGAAGATGAAGGGTCAGCAGAAGGCAACGGGCAAGGCGGCCTCGCAACTGATCAGCGACAAGATCGCGGAGCTGGGTGACTGGAGGGGCGATACGCTCGCAAGGATGCGCGCGCTCATCCAGGAGGCCGACCCTGACGTGCTGGAAGAGTGGAAGTGGATGGGGACCCCGGTCTGGTCGCACGACGGCGGCATCTGCACCGGCGAGTCGTACAAGTCGATAGTGAAGCTCACCTTCTTCAAGGGCGCGTCCTTGAAAGATCCTGCGAAGCTCTTCAATTCGAGTCTCGACGGGAACGTCAGGCGCGCCATCGACATCCATGAGGGTGACGAGATCGACGCGAAGGCCTTCAAGGCGCTCATCCGCGCGGCCGTCGCTCTCAACACGTCGGGCGGAAAGAAACCCGCGAAACGCAAGTGAGCGTTGCCGTCAGAGCGACCACGGCTCACCAGGTATCCGAGCCGGGGCGCTTCTCCCGCGCCGCGACCGCGAGACCCCGCACCTTGGCGACTACTTGCTCCGCGAGCTTGCCCGCTGCTTCTTCGACGAGGCGCGCCTTCATCGCGGCGAGCTTGCGCTCCTCGTTCACGGCGGTGACGTCCGATCGCGTGTGCACGCGCTGGTAGACGGTGAAGAGGATGGTGCCCGTGCGCACGTCGAAGAGCGTCGCTTCCAGCACTCCGGCCGTCTCTAGCGTCCGCCCCGGGGCCACGAAGACGCCGACGACGGTCGCGTACAGCCAGGACCAGGCGTTCAAGTACTCGTCATCAACGAATCTCTGCCGATACAAGATCAGGTATCCGCACCGGTACCGCGCCGCCAGTTCGCGCAGCCCGGGGACGTCGCCGTCCGAAGGCCAATCCGCGGCCACCTCCGAGGTCGCCTGGAAGAGGCCGGCGGCATCGAGGGAACGGGTCAGCTCGGCGGGAACGGCGGGGACGGGCACGCTCCGGTCTGGCCGATAGGAATCGGTCACCGGCAGTACGCCGACGCGCCGCGACCCGTCTAGATCGACGGGTGCTTCCAGGATTGCCTGGAGCGCTTCCTCGCTCAGGCTGCCGGCCTGGTCGCGCCGGAACTGGTCCCGGGAAGCCTTCGCGGGTCCGTCGACCTCCCGCGCCGCGGCGTACGGGACGGGTGCGTGGGCGGCGCACCCGGATCCGTACAATCCGAGAAAGCCAGGCAACAGCAGCATGGTGGCAAATCGCATGATCCTTCCCCCTCGCAGGAAGGAACGCGGGAGCCGGGCTGCGACTTACAGTGGCCCGCGCGGCGTTCGCCGTGTAAGGCCGCACCGGGCTCGCGCGTTGAACGGAGTGCGCTTGGGAACCGGCGGTCCGGATGACCACGCCTGGGAGATTCGCTGTCTGGAACGGATCCGCCGCGGCGATCGCGGGGCATTCGCGGAGCTGTACGCGGCCTTCGCGGGCCGGCTGTACGCGCAGGTGCTGCTGCCCCGGCTGGGAGATGCCTCCGCGGCGGAGGAGGCGCTTGCGGAGACCTTCCGGTCGGCGCTGGAGCACGTCGGCCGATACTGGCCCCAGGGTGGGAGCGTCTTGCGCTGGCTTTCGACCATCGCCGTGAACAAGGCAAACGACCTGCACCGGGATCGCGCGCGCAGCGGCAAGGCCCTTTCGAGCTTCGAGGCCCTGGTCGCCCCGCTCCGGGAAGGGCCTGCGGGATCGGAGGTCGAGCGCACGCTCGATCAGAAGCGGCTCCGGACCGCGGTGGACGACGCGCTCGCGCTGATCCTGCCCCGCTACCGGCAGGCCATCGAGCTTCGCGTGCTTGGTGATCTGCCCAGGGCCGAGTGCGCGCAGCGGATGCAAATCACCATCGGCAACTTCGACGTGCTGCTCTTGCGCGCGTTGCGCGCGTTCCACAAGGCCTGGGTCGATCGGCATGGCGGAAGCGAGGACAATCCATGATCCGCGAAGACGCGCCTCCCACCGAAGAAGAGCTGCGCGAGGCGGAGCTGGTCGCGCGCGCGCTCGAGGAGCCGCCGAGCCCTGTGCGCGACGTGGCTTCCGTCGCCGATGCGCTCTCCGCGGCCTCTTTGCTGCGCGGCTCGCGACAGATGGAGCTGACGGGGCCGCGAGCGCGCGCGGTGGAGGAGCGTGCCTGGCTGACGCGGCCGCGAATCATCGGGCGCAAATGGAAGCTCGGCACCTTGCTTGCGCGGTCTGTTGCGGTGGCGGCTGCGGCGGCTGCCGTCGCATTCTTCGCCCTGCGTCCCCACAGAACCGCGGTGCTTCCCGCGCCGGGCGTCCGCCTCCTGCGCGCCCAGCTCGCCGCGGCGCGCCCCGGTTCCGGCCCCGCCCTCGCGCGGCTCGAGGACGAGCGGGCCGCCTACCGGACGGAGCTCTATGCGTCGCTGCGGCGCACCTACGGTCGCGGGCCATGACGCGAGCCGCGCTCCTCGTCCTCGCGGGAACGATCCTCGCCTGCGGCGGGGCAGCCAGCCAATGGGTGGAGTCTGCCGCCGCGGCCAACGCGCAGGCGGACGTCCTCCTCCGCGATGGGCAGCTCGCAGCCGCGAGCAAGTTGCTCGACGGGTTCGTCTCGCGGTCCGTCCCGGGCGGGGTCGCAGGGCCGGATCGCCGCGCGGTCCTCGCCGATGCCTACGCGCGCCTCGCCGTCCTGGCCGTGCAGGCCCGCGAGCCCGCGCGAGCGTTACGATATGCCGACGCGGGCCTTGCGCTCGGCGAGCAAGCGGACGTTTTCACCTCGGCGTTGTACACGGCTCGCGGACGCGCGCAGGAGGCGCTCGGCCACGACGTCGAGGCGGCGCGGGAGTACGAGGCGGCGCAGCGGATCGCGGAGGCCCTGCTCCAGCAGGCGCTCGGGGGAGGGGATCGATGACGCGGCTGTTCGCCTGCGCGTTGCTCGCCAGCGCCGCCTGCTCACATGCGGTGCGGGAATCACCGGACCGTCCTCCGCCGACCTCGTCCGCCGAGGACGCGCGGGCTGTCGCGGCGGTGCAGGAAGAGAAGGCGGTCGAGCTGGAGCACACCCTTTCCTCTCTCGCCCTCGGGGAGATGGCTCCCGATTGTCCGCGCGCTTGCGAGCTGGCCGGCCAGATCTGCGAGCTCACGGGCCGCATCTGCCTGCTCTCGTCGAGACACGAAGGCGAAGCGGATCTCGCTACCCGATGCACGGCCGCCCGGCAGCGCTGCCAAAGAGCACGCGCGCGGGTCGCGGCGGTCTGCTCCTGCTCGACGCCTTGAAGACGCCGCTCCGCTCGGTGACAGAGCCGACGCCGTAGATGACTACCACTTGGAGCAGCACGTCCTCGCGAACCCGGACGTCGGCGACTTCGTCCCGG
>JBJMQD010000166.1:0-2877 GCA_045802855.1 Myxococcales bacterium
GATCCGCTTCCGCTACCTCGACAAGGGCGGCGCCGCGACCGAGCGCACCATCTGGCCGCTGGGGCTCTTCTTCTGGGGCAAGACATGGTCCGTCGCGGGGTACTGCGAGGTGCGCGAGGACTTCCGGAACTTCCGCGCCGATCGGGTATCGGAGCTGCGCGTGCTTCCCGATCGCTTTCCCGACGGGGAAGGGAGGCGCCTCGGCGATCTCATCGCCCACTACCGCAACGAGCCCGACCCGCGCACAGCCCGCTCCTCCGGTTGACGGCGCTCCCGCAGGCAAGATAGATGCCGAATCGACTCGTGGGAGCGTTCTCCCTCCCGATGGGCCGGGCCTATGGCGACGACGAAGCGGGCGAAGAAGCACCCGAACTGGGGCGGGCGGCGGGCGGGAGCCGGACGCAAGCCGAAGGGCGACAAGCCCATGGTGTCGCACGCGCGCAGGCCGAAGATCCGGGGCGGCGGGCGGGTGAGCATCCGCTGGCAGCTCGATCCCGAGATCGAGGTGAAGGGGGCGCGGGCGGCGCTCGCGTCGGCGCTCAAGGCGGGAAGCGAGGCGACTGGATTCCACGTCGCCAAGGGCGCGCTGCGCGGGCGCGTCGCCGAGTTCACGGTGAGCGCGCGCGACGCGGAACGGCTCGCGCGGGGGATGCAGGGTCTCGCGATCCGGTTCGCCCGGGCGCTCAACCGCACCACGGGGCGCAAGGGCCGCGTCTTCACGGACCGCTACGAGGTGAAGGAGGAGTAGGCTAGTCCTGCATCCGTCGCAGGACCTGCTCCTTGCGGCCCTCGCCGATGAGGCGGTCGTTCTTGGCCGCCTCGTGGAAGCTCAGCCAGGTGAAGAACCCGACCAGCACCAGCATGAAGACGATGGGGATGTTGTCGGGCACCGAGAGGATTGCCCAGAAGTTCTGCAGCCGGCCCATTCGGTCCCCTCCGTTCGCGAAATCTGTACCCGCCGCGAGGCAAAGAATCAACCGGCGGCATGCGACAGTCCGTCGCGCGGCCAGGGGCCGTCTTGACCGTCTCCGAGGGAAATGTCAGAGAACCATCGCTCGCTCCAGAAGGAAGGGAGAACGATGCCCGGCGGAGATCCCGGCATTCCTGAGTCTCAGAGCGGGAACAGCATCTGGTCCCGACGCGACCTTCTCTCGCTCGCCGCCTGGGGTGCGATCCTCACCTGCTTCGCCGCGGCCGGTCTCGCCATCCTCCGGATGCTCTTCCCGCGGGTTCTCTTCGAGCCGCCCACGTCGTTCAAGGCGGGCTACCCCACCGAGTACTCGGTGGGCGAGGTGAGCGAGAAGTGGATGAAGGGCCAGCGCGTCTGGATCGTGCGCACCGACAGCACGATCTATGCGCTCCTCGGGATCTGCACCCACCTCGGCTGCACGCCGCGATGGCTCGGACCCGAGAACAAGTTCAAGTGCCCGTGCCACGGGTCGGGGTACACGAAGGACGGGATCAACTTCGAAGGCCCGACGCCCCGCCCGCTCGAGCGGGTGAAGATCACGCTCGGCGACGACGGTCAGATCATCGTCGACAAGGCATTCCGTTACCGGTACGAGCTAGGACAGTGGGATGATCCGACGGCTTACGTGAAGTACGCCGGCGCCTAGGCGCGAACGCTCGCACCTACGCGGAGGGGAACAGAGTGGCCGAGAACCTGCCGACCCCGAGGAAGCCGGGGATCTTCGACGTCGTCACCAACAATTACGTGTGGCGATCGATCTTCCGTCACGGCTACGCCGATACTCCACGCAACCGCGTGCTGCAGGTGTCGGCCAACGTCTGGCTGCACCTGCATCCCTCGAAGATGCGAAGGCACGGGATCCGCTACCGGCACACCTGGTGCGCGGGCGGTCTCACCTTCCTGCTCTACCTCTGCACGGTGGTGACCGGCGTCGTCCTGATGTTCTACTACCGGCCGACGGGCGAGTACGCCTACTGGGACGTGAAGTACCTCGATTTCGACGTCCCCTTCGGAATGATCATGCGCAACATGCACCGCTGGTCGGCGCACGGCATGGTCATCTTCATCTGGCTGCACATGTTCCGCGTCTTCATGACGGGGAGCTACAAACCGCCGCGCGAGTTCAACTGGGTGGTGGGCGTGAACCTGCTCACGCTCACGCTCCTCTTGTCGTTCACCGGCTACCTCCTGCCCTGGGATCAGCTCGCCATCTGGGCGGTGACGGTGGGCACCAACATGGCTCGCGCGACGCCGCTCCTCGGGAACGAAGGCCCATTCGGCCCCCAGCTGGGAATGACTCCGAGGTACGACGCGAGATCGCTGCTCACCGCAGGCACGGTGGTGGGTTCGCCGACGCTGCTCCGCTTCTACGTCCTGCACTGCATCTTCATCCCCATCATCGCCTCCATCCTGATGATCCTGCACTTCTGGCGGATCCGTAAGGACGGCGGCATCTCGGGTCCCTTGTAAGGAGCGTACATGGCCGAGAACCTCAACGTCGGCGCTCCGATCCAGGACCAGGAAGAGGTCAAGGTCCAGGCCGGACGCGCCCGCGCCATCGCCGCATCGGATCTGCCGGACAAGGTCCATACCTGGCCGTACCTCGTCCGCGCGGAATTCATCTCGGGCTGTGTCCTGCTCCTCGTCCTCCTCGTCTGGAGCATCACCGTCGACGCGCCGATGGAGGAGCCGGCGAACCCGACCAAGACGCCGAACCCGTCGAAGGCGCCCTGGTACTTCCTCGGCCTCCAGGAAATGCTCGTGTACTTCGACCCCTGGATCGCCGGCGTCGTGCTGCCGTCGATGATCATCACGGGGCTGATGCTCGTGCCGTACTGCGACAAGAACCCGAAGGGCGTGGGCTACTACACCCTGAAGGAGCGCCCGCTGGCGGTCGGGACCTTCAT
>JBJMQD010000206.1:0-3085 GCA_045802855.1 Myxococcales bacterium
CTCGGCAAGCAGTGGGGCCTCTCGCGCGAGAGGGTCCGGCAGGTGGAGAAGAGCACCCGCAGCTTCCTCAGCCGCTACCTGGCGGATTTCGAGGAAGCCGCGTAGCCGTCCCTGTCACGTTGTTTCTTCGAGGGCGCGTTCCCCGCCGGAACGCGCCCTCCTTTTTCTGGTAGCTAGGCCGCATGCCGATCGGGGAGCTCCCTCCCGAAGACGTACTGGCCCGGGACGTCGAGGAACGGTTGCGGGATCTCGCCGGGCGCTTTCCGCCCGCCGTTCGCGAGCGCGTGAACCGGCTGCTCTTCGGGGCGGCCCAGGCGATCCTGCAGCTTGCGGACATCGATCTGATCCGGTTCGAGACGCGGCCGTCCGGCGGGTCGGCAACGCTCGCGGTGTGGGAAGAAGTTGCGCCGGTGATGAGCGAGACGGTCGAGAGCGTGAACCGCCTCGTGGAGGTTGCAGAGGAGGTGTTTCCTCCCTCCGCCGAGCCCGACCTCGAATCCGGGCTCGACGCCGCGTTCGGCCCTGCCTCGGCGCGAAGGCAGCCGGATCGCCCCCGCAGCAGGGAGGAAGAGATCGCCGCGCTCGTCAGCGCGGTGTCGATGGGCCTTCGCGGCGACGTCGCCCGCCTGGGAGAGCGCCTGCGCAACCCGAGCGTCGTCTCCGATACCTGGAACCTCGTTTCCGATCTGCTCGAGTTCCGCGGCCGGTCCCGAGCGGGGATCGGCGAGCTCATCTACCAACTCGTCTCGACCGTCGCGCAGGTTCGCCGGATCGACGTCGTGCCTGGGTACGCGACGGATCTGGCCCAGGCGAGGCTCGTACGAGACGCGGCAACGAACCTCGCCTTTCTCTTCCGCGGGCATGCCCGTCGCATCGCGTCCACCCCGGACGACCGGCTCGGCACCGTGCTCGCGGAAGCGCTTCGCGACATCCAGGCTTTCACCCGGACCCGCGCGCTCGCGGCGCTGCGCACCGCGGACAAGCGCATCTTCCTGGAGACGAGGGAAAGGCTCCTCGCTCTTTCGCTCGAGACACCTCTGCGCGCGAAGGACGTGAAGCTGACCGCCGATAACCTCGCCCGCTTCCTCGACTCGCTCTCGCTAGTGAGCAGGCGGGAGAACCTCCGCCTGCACGATAGCGAGCAACTCGCCGAGGCGAGAGCCGCCCTGGAAATAGCCCAGCAGTCGACCGAGCCGTCGGCAATCCGCGAGGGGCTCATGCGCGCGGTCAGCTGTGCGGCGCGGCTGTACGGGCGCGACGCGCAGCTCGACGCTTTCCTGCGTTCGCAGCGGCACTTTCCCGCCGAATGGCTTTCCGACGCAGAAACGCCCGAGGAAGTGAACAAACTCGGCGGTCTGCTGACCGCTATTCCGCCTCCGTAGAAGAGGAAGGAAGCGGCTCTCTCCGGGTGCCCTTGACGGACAGTCTGGCTTTCCGGCAAAACGCGCCCGCTGTCATTTCAAAAACTCTTCCGCTTCCAGGGCGGAAAGGACAGACATGAATCGAATCGCCGCGATCACCCTCGGGCTCGTTGTGTCGTTTGCCGCGCGCGCCGACGAGGGAATGTGGACCTATGACAATTTCCCCAAGCAGAAGGTGGCGCAGAAGTACGGGTTCGCTCCCGACGACCGCTGGCTCGAGGAGGCGCGCCTCTCCTCGGTGAGGCTCGCGGGCGGATGCTCCGGCAGCTTCGTCTCGCCGGACGGCCTGGTGATGACGAATCACCACTGCGCGCACACCTGCATCGAGCAGCTCTCCACCAAGGACAAGGACTTCGTGAAGGAGGGCTTCTACGCCAAGGCGCAGTCCGAGGAGGTGAAGTGCCCCGAGATCGAGCTGAACCAGCTGGTCCAGATCTCGGACGTCACCTCTCGCGTCACCTCGGCGACGAGCGGGCTCGCAGGCGAGCAGTTCGCCAAGGCGCAGAAAGGGGCGATGGCGAAGATCGAGAAGGAATGCGCGGGTGGCGACGCGAAGGTCCGCTGCGACGTCGTCACGATGTACCACGGCGGCCGCTACGACCTGTACAAGTACCGCCGCTTCCAGGACGTGCGCCTCGTCTTCGCGCCCGAGTTCGCCATCGCCTTCTTCGGCGGCGACCCCGACAACTTCAACTTCCCCCGCTACGATCTCGACGTCTCGTTCCTCCGCGCTTACGAAGACAACAAGCCCTTCCACACGGACCACTACTTCAAGTGGTCGCAGGCGGGTGCGAAGGAAGGCGATCTCACCTTCGTCTCCGGCCATCCGGGCGGCACGGATCGCGACCTGACGGTTTCGCAGCTCAAGTTCGAGCGCGACGTCGCCCTTCCGGATGCCCTCGTCTACCTCGCGCAGGTACGGGGCTTCTTGACCGAGTACACGCGCCGCGGTCCCGAGCAGCACCGCACGGCCGAGGCGGACCTCTTCTACGTGGAGAACAGCTACAAGGCGATCAAGGGCCGCCACGAGGCGCTCGTCGAACCGGCGCTGTTCAACCAGAAGGAGAAGAACGAGCAGGCGCTGCAGAAGAAGACCAAAGGCAACAAGACGGTCGCCGGCGCCTGGGAGGAGATCGCGAAGTCGGTGGAGAAGGCGAAGCAGCTCCACGACCGGCTCGTCACCCTCGAGGGGACGCCGACGAACGCCGGGACTTTCGTGAGGCCGCGCGGCTTCGGCATCGGCAACGTGAGTTACTTCCGCAACGCGCGCTACCTCGTCCGCGCCGCGGAAGAGCTGCAGAAGCCGAACGAGGAGCGGCTCCGCGACTACGTCGACTCCGCCCTACCGGCCCTCAAGCAGAAGCTCTTCTCCAGCGCTCCGGTCTACGACGAATATGAGACCGAGGCCCTGCGTTTCTCGCTCACGAAGCTCCGCGAGGTCCTCGGCGCCGACGATCCCCTCGTGCGCAAGGTGTTCGGCAAGAAGTCTCCCGACCAACTCGCCCGCGAGCTCGTCTCCGGCTCGAAGCTCAAGGACGTCGCGGTCCGCAAGCAGCTCTTCGAGGGCGGCAAGGCGGCCGTCGACGCCTCGAAGGACCCGATGATTGAGCTCGCCCGGCTCGTCGATCCCGCCGCGCGCGAGGTTCGCGACGCTTACGAGCACC
>JBJMQD010000213.1:0-5488 GCA_045802855.1 Myxococcales bacterium
CGGGCCGATCTTCTCGGCGCAGCAGGGCATCAAGGACTCGCCGTTCAACGTGAACCCGATCCGCGGCCGGTACATGTGGCGCGACCTCGAACGGCTCTGCGCGAAGTACGGCCTACCCTGGCGGAAGCCGTCGGTGTTTCCACGGAACAGCGTCCTCCCGGCGCGAGTCTGCTGCGCGGCCCCGACAGGCGAAGTCGTCCGCGGCATCTTCCGCGCGAATTTCGCCGAGGACCTCGACATCGCGGATTCGCTGGTGCTGGCGAAGATCGCGGGGACGGAGCCCGTCGGGCGCGCCATGTCACCCGGAGTGAAGGCGCAGCTTCGAGCCAACACCGAAGAGGCGGTGCGGCTCGGCATGTTCGGCGCTCCGAACTTCGTGGTCGGCGAGGAGCTCTTCTTCGGGCAGGACCGCCTCGACGACGCGGTCGCCTGGGCGAGGCGCTGATGGCGCGGCCCTGGATCGTCGCGCGGCACGATCCAATCGAGAAGCTCGAGGACAACCTCTGGGCGGTGAACGGCGACGTTCCCGGATTTTCGCCCGCTACGCGATTTCACCGGCGGATGCAGATCGTCAAGCTCTCCGACGGGCGGCTGGTCTTCCACAATGCCGTGCCCATCGACGACGCCGCGCTGATGCAGGTGCACGCGTGGGGGAAGCCCGCGATCTTGATCATCCCGCACCACCTCCACGCCATCGATGCGCACCCATTCCAGGCCAGGCTCGGCGTGCCCGTGTTCACGGCGAGGCAAGCCATCGAGAAGGTGCGCGCCATCGTCGAGGTCGCGGGCACGCTGGAGGATCTGCCGAAGGATCCGGCGCTGCAGTGCGAGCCGCTTGCCGGCACCAGGTTCGGCGAAGCCGCTTATGTCGTTCGGACCGGAGCGCGCGCGTCGCTGATCGTCTGCGACGCGATCATGAACTCGCGGCCGGGGACCGGATTCGTCGCACTCGTATTCAAGCTGCTCGGGGCCGCGGGGCCGGAACCGAAGATCCCGTGGATGTACAGGCTGCGAGCCATTCGCGACACGGCCGCGCTGAAGCGGGACCTGCTACGGCTCGCCGAGACGCCGGGGCTCGTGCGGGTGGTGCCGAGCCACGGGGAGATCGTGGAGCGGGATCCGGCGGGGGCGATCCGGCGCGCGGTCGAGCAGGTCTGAGGGATCGCCGTTGAAAATCGACGATCCAATCGTATATTTTCAAGGCGGTGGATGCGGGGATACGATCGCGGACCGGATCACCTGATTCGACATCACCGCACTCCAGGCCTCCGGCTCACGTCGTTTTCATTCCCAATGCAGCCAATCCGGAAGCGGTTCCGACAGTTGCACAGGTTTTCCATCGCGGAACTCTCCCACCCGCCGGAAAGGTCGTGCGAGATCGTCGTTGTCGTAAATGAGCACGTGCGGAATCGATCGGATGGCTCGCGCGAGGTTGGCCTGTGTGCGCGGAAACCGTGCTGCGAGCTTCTCGTCGGGTACATCATGGGCTCCCTGAAGGACGCGCATCGCCACGCGCTCCTGGGACACCTCCACGCTGGAGATGCCGACGAAGCAAAGAACGACGGCGTAGCCTTTCTCGACGGCCCGGCGCAGGAACTCCACCTTTTCGCCGACCGGGTCGGAGAATACCGTCTCGAACACAAAGCTCTCGCCCTGCTCGACTAGCGATTTGCGCAGCTCGTTCGCGAGGCGCGCGGCGTCGAGTGCGTCGATTCCGAGCTCCCGAGCGAGATCGTCCGCATTCACGAAACGCAGCCCTGCCCGGGCCAGGTGAGCTGCGAAGAACGTCGACTTGCCGGCGCCGTTCGGCCCCGCGATCGCGACGACGATCGGTCGCGCGTCGAAGGGAGAAGTCACCTCGACTTGATCGCCTTGAACTCACGGTTCACGAAACGTCCCGTGCGGCGGGTGCCGTCCGCTTCGATCCTGACGACGTATCCAGGGCGTCCGGGAGCTGCCTCGAAGTGCGGATATGGACGCGACGCGAGGTACGCGCCCACGCGCTCTCGCCCCTCGTCGCTGTCGACTGACTCGAGGCATTCGGACAGCGGGCGCACCTCGCCGCGCTGCTTCAGCCGGAGAAGAGCATCCGTGCGCAGGATGAGCTCAGCGGCTCGACCAAGTCGTGCCCAGAACTCGATCTGGCTCGCGATCGAGCGCTCCGCGATCTCTCCTGCGAGGCGGGCGTCGAGAACGAGCGCTTCGGAGAGCTTGACCGGCTGACCCACGGTCCAGAAGGTAGCATTTTGCTACCTCGTGCGCAACCGCCTCGGTATTGGCGGAGAGCGAGGGATTCGAACCCCCGATACCCTTGCGGGTACTCCTGATTTCGAATCAGGTGCCTTCAGCCGCTCGGCCAGCTCTCCATCTGATCGGTGGGCCGGCTACGCCTGCCCCCCGTACCCCCGCGGTCCGCCGCCGGGGACCCACGAGACCCGTCGTCGGACCGCCTATTTTTCGGACGCCCTTTGTGCATTCGGGCGGGGACCGCGTCAAGCAGTGTTGGCGGAGAGGGTGGGATTCGAACCCACGATACGTTGCCGTATACACGCTTTCCAAGCGTGCGCCTTCGGCCGCTCGGCCACCTCTCCCGAACCGTGGTCACTTCCTCCGTGAGCGGAAGAACTCGGTCAACAGCGCCCCGCATTCTGCCGCGAGGACCCCGCTCGTCACCTCCACCCGGTGATTCAACCGCGAGTCCCGCACGATGTCGAACAGCGTCCCCGCGGCGCCCGCCTTCGGATCCGGGACCGCATAGACGAGCCGGTCGACCCGCGCGTTGACCAGCGCTCCCGCGCACATGGGACATGGTTCGAGGGTCGCGTAGACCGTCGCACCCGAAAGCCTCCACCGTCCGAGCGAGCGGGCTGCCTCCTGCAGCGCGAGTACCTCGGCGTGCGCCGTGGGGTCGGCTCGCACTTCGCGAGCGTTGCGGCCGCGCCCGACGATGCGCCCGTCCGCGACCACGACGGAACCGATCGGCACTTCGCCCTCGCCCGCCGCGGCACGCGCCTCGGCGAGGGCGTCCGCCATGAACGTTTCATCCAGCGATCTCAAAGACCACCTGCGCCGGAAGTTGGCGGGCCCAGCAGGATTCGAACCTGCGGCCTTCGGATTCGTAGTCCGACGCTCTATCCAACTGAGCTATGGGCCCTTCTCCAATGCTCCGGCCTGCGGCCTTCGCCCGTCGCGGGCAAAGCCCGCTCCTCCTGCAATGCTCCGGCATTGGCGGAGAGGGAGGGATTCGAACCCTCGATACAGCTTTGGGCCGTATACTGGTTTAGCAAACCAGCGCCTTCAGCCTCTCGGCCACCTCTCCCAACCTGGCATCGATCATATGCTGCGGCCTGCGGCCTCCGCCTGTCGCAGGCAAAGTCCGCTTCCTCCGTGTACGCCGGCGGAAGCGCCGACGGAGCGGAGGCTTCTAGATCGACGGGCGAGGGCCGTCAAGGCGACGTGGCCACAAGCGTGCATAGGATCCCGCATGCCTTTGCCCATCGAGGACTACGCCATCGTCGCCGACTGCCGCAGCGCGGCGCTCGTCGGGAAGGATGGATCGATCGACTGGCTGTGCCTTCCGCGCATGGATTCGGATGCGTGCTTCGCCGCCCTCCTCGGCACGCCCGAGCACGGGCGCTGGCTGCTCGCGCCGGAAGGCGGCGTCCGCCGCGTCACGCGCCGCTATCGCGACTGCACGCTCATTCTCGAGACCGACTTCGAGACGGAGGACGGCGTCGTCACGCTCGTCGATTTCATGCCCATCGCAGGTCAGGGCACCGACGTCGCCCGCATCGTGGTGGGGAAGAGCGGCACGGTACGCATGCGCATGCAGCTCGTCATCCGGTTCGGGTACGGCTCCGCGGTGCCATGGGTGCGGCACACCGCCGAAGGAATCGAGGCGATCGCAGGTCCCGAAGTCCTGCGCCTCGCGACGCCGGTCGCGACCCACGGCGAGGGCCTGACGACGGTGGCGCGCTTCCCGGTGAGCGCCGGCGATCGCGTTCCTTTCGTGCTGACCTGGGCGCCGTCGTATGAGCGGGATCCCGGACACGTCGATGCCGAGAGCGCCCTGCGCGAAACCGAGCAGGGTTGGGTGAAATGGTGCCAGCAAGGCAACATCACCGGCCCCCATCGGGGCATCGTCCAGCGCTCGCTCATTACATTGAAGGCGCTCACGTACGATCCGACCGGCGGAGTCATCGCGGCAGCGACGACCTCTCTTCCCGAGCAGCTCGGCGGCGTGCGCAACTGGGACTACCGGATCTGCTGGCTTCGCGACGCCACCTTCACCCTGTACTCGTTGATGAGCGCCGGATTCGTCTCGGAGGCGCGCGCGTGGCGCGAATGGCTCTTGCGCGCCGTCGCGGGCGATGCTTCGCAACTGCAGATCCTCTACGGGCTCGCCGGCGAGCGCCGGCTGCCCGAGCTGGAGCTCGACTGGCTTCCGGGCTACCAGGGCGCGTCGCCGGTGCGGATCGGCAACGCGGCGTCATGCCAGCTCCAGCTCGACGTCTACGGCGAGGTGATGGACGCGCTCTACTGCTCGTCCCGCGCAGGGCTCGCCTACGTCGACGCGAGCTGGGCCCTGCAGGTCAAGCTCGTCGAGCATCTGGAGAAGATCTGGGCGGAGCCGGACGAAGGCATCTGGGAAGTGCGAGGCCCGCGGCGGCAGTTCACGCATTCGAAGGTGATGGCGTGGGTCGCGCTCGATCGGGCGGTGAAGAGCGTCGAGCAGTTCGGGATGAAGGGGCCGGTCGAGCGATGGCGCGCCGTTCGCGGCCAGATCCACGCCTCGGTCTGCCGGGAGGGGTTCGACGCCGAGCAGGGATCGTTCGTGCAAGCGTACGGATCGAAGGAACTCGACGCGAGCCTGCTCCTCATTCCCGTCGTGGGTTTCTTGCCGCCTTCCGATCCGCGGGTGCGCGGGACCGTCGCGGCCATCGAGAAGCGCCTCTTGAGCGGGGGATTCGTCCTGCGCTACGAGACGCGCTCGGGAGTCGACGGTCTGCCGCCCGGAGAAGGCGTGTTCCTGCCCTGCTCGTTCTGGCTGGCCGACAACTACGTCCTGCAGGGACGGCGCGCCGAGGCGCAGGCGCTCTTCGAGCGGCTGGTGGGGCTGTGCAACGACGTCGGCCTGCTCTCCGAGGAATACGATCCGCAGGCGAAACGCCTGGTGGGGAACTTCCCGCAGGCATTCTCCCACGTGTCGCTGGTCAACACGGCGCTGAACCTCTCGCGCGCCGAGGGCCCCGCACACGACCGACAAAAGGACTGAGCGGCTTGGTAGACTGCGCCCATCGCGCCTGTAGCTCAGCTGGATAGAGCAGCGGCCTTCGAAGCCGCGGGCCGGGGGTTCGACTCCCTCCAGGCGCGCCTCTTCAACTCCTCGGAAGGATGAGAGTTCTCGGGTGCTCGTGTGACGCGCATTCCATCATTTCGCGGAGTTGTGGGCACCGGGTGGGCATGGATCGGATTTCCCTCCGCGGGA
>JBJMQD010000257.1:0-7504 GCA_045802855.1 Myxococcales bacterium
CCCAAGCCCACCCACAGCATCGCCAGGGGCAAGAGCGCGATGGAGGGCAGCGGGTTGAACATGGAGGTGAGGAGCTCCAGCAGATCAGTGCCGATTCGAGTGGCGGTGGCGAACGCGGTGAGGAGCGCGGCGAAGAAGAGCCCCGCCGCGTATCCCTGACCGAGCACCTGCAGGGAATGCGCGGTGCGCTGCGGAATGACCCCGCTCGCGATCGCCTCGCCGAACGCCTGCAGCGTCGCCATGAACGTGGGGAAGAGGAGCGGGTTGTCGAGCTTGCGCGCGTACAGCTCCCAGAGGAGCGCGAGCAAGAAGAGCAGCGCGCTCTTGCGCAAGCCGGCGTTTCCGGAGAGCCGCTCCCAGGTGGTGAGCGGCTTCACGACCACGACCGGCGCGGCTTGCGCCTGCTCAGCCATCGACGACCTCCTCGACCTTTTCGGAGAAGAGCATCTCGTGGATCCGCTGCGAGAGCCGCTGCTCGTCCTTTCCGGTGCTCTGCATCTCCGCCTTCACCTGCCCTGGATGCGGGGAGAGCAGCAGGATGCGGTTCCCCACCAGCACCGCTTCCGGAATGGAATGGGTGACGAAAAGCACCGTGAAGCGGGTGTCCTCCCAGAGCCGGAGAAGCTCCTCCTGCATCTTGCGGCGGGTGAGCGCGTCGAGCGCGGCGAACGGCTCGTCCATGAGCAGGATGTGCGGCTCGACCGCCATGGCGCGGGCGATCGCGACCCTCTGCTTCATGCCGCCCGAGAGCATGTGCGGGAGGTTGTTCGCGAACTTGGTGAGGCCCACCTTCTCGATGGTGGCGAGCGCCTTCTCCTCGGCGGCGCGCCCTTTGAGCTTGCCGCTCGCGTGCAGGGCGAAGAGCACGTTCTCCTTCACCGTCTTCCAGGGGAGGAGCTGATCGAATTCCTGGAACACCATCACCCGGTCGGGCCCGGGCTTCGTGATCGTCTGCCCATTCAAGCGGATCTCGCCCTCGACCGGCGTGAGGTACCCGCCCACCGCCTTGAGCAGCGTCGACTTCCCGCAGCCCGACGGCCCCAGCATGACGAACCGGTCCGACCGCGACACCTCGAAGCCCACCCGGTACGTGGCGGTGACGAGGTGCTCCCGCGTCTTGTACTGGAGGGTGACGCCGCGGACTTCGAGGAGAGAGCGGGCGTTCTCAGCTGCCGGGTCGGCCATGGAGGTCTTCGAAATAGAGGTCTTGCCATTTCGCCGGTTTCACCTTGATACGGCCGATCTTGTGCATGAACTGGGCGGTGACCAGCGTCTTGTGCGGGGTGAGCGTGAACTCGACCTGCGGGTCGGCGATCTCCTTGACCAGCTCCTCCATCGATTCCGCCGTCTTGCTCATGCGCTTGTAGATGGCGGCCGCTCCCTTCGGGTCCTTGACGATCGAGTCGGTCGCTTCCGACAGAGCGGCGACGAAAGCCTCGTAGGCTTTCGGGTTGTCCTTCTTGAATTTCGAAGTGGCCCACACGACGTTGAACGTCGCCTTGCCTCCCAGGATCTCGTAGTTGCTGGTGATGGCGCGCATGCCCTTCGCCTTCTCCTGGTACTCGAAGGGAGGCGAGGAGAAGTGGGCGGTGATCCCGCCGCTGTTGGAGAGCAGGGCGGTGAGCGCGTCCGGATGCGGCATGGAGACCGTGAGCGCGTCGAGCTTCTCGTAGTTCTCCTCGCCGAACTCCTTCGCGGCGGCCATCTCGAGGAGCAGCGCCTGCGTGGAGATCTTCACGGTGGTGACCGCGATCTTGTCCTGCGGCCCGAAATCCTTGATGGACTTGATCTTCGGATTCGCCACCACCAGCTCGACGGGCATGTCGTTGAGGGCGGCAACGCCGCGGACCTCGAGGGCCGATCCCTTGGTCTTCGCCCAGAGCGTGATGAGCGACGGGACGCCGCCGGTGGCGAAGTCGAGCCCGCCGGAGAGCAGGGCGTCGTTCATCGCGCCCGGGCCGCCCAGCTTGGCCCAGGTTGCCTTCACGTCGCCGAGGCCGAGGCGCTTGGCCTGCTTCTCCACCAGGTGCCCGTCCTCCATCATCATCAGGGCGAGATAGCTGAGGCCGTACTGCTGCGCGCAGCGGATCTCGCCGGTCTCGGCGCGAGCCGCGAACGCAAGGAGGACGACGCCTAGAAAAACATGCCTTTTCATGTTGCCGCATCCTCCTCGATGGCCCTTTGCACGGCGCGGGTGACGTCCGCGGTCTTCGCCGTTCCCTTGAGATCCGGAGTGCGGACGCCGCTCGCGGTGGTCTTCTCGATGGCGCGCATGAGCCGCTGCGCCGCAGCCTGCTCTCCCAGGTGGTCGAGCATCATCGACGCCGTCCAGAAGGTGGCGATGGGATTCGCGACGCCCTTGCCCGCAATGTCGAACGCCGACCCATGGATGGGCTCGAACATGGAGGGAAACTTCCGCTCCGGGTTGAGATTCGCGGTGGGCGCGATGCCCAGGCTGCCGGAGAGCGCGGCGGCGAGATCGGAGAGGATGTCGGCGTGGAGGTTGGACGCGACGATGACGTCGAGCGAGCGCGGCTTGAGCACCATCCGGGTGGTGACGGCGTCGACGAGCTCACGGTCGGTGCGGACGTCGGGGTAGCCCTTCGCGACCTCGGCGAAGATCTCGTCCCACAGCACCATCCCGTGGCGCTGCGCGTTCGACTTGGTGACGAGGGTGAGGAGCTTCTTCGGCCGCTTTCGCGCCAGCTCGAAGGCGAAGCGGTGGATGCGCTCGACCCCGTGCCGGGTGAACACGGACGTCTCGGTCGCGATCTCTTCGGGGAGTCCCTTGTGCACCCGTCCGCCGCTCCCCGAGTACTCCCCCTCGGTATTCTCGCGCACCACCACCCAGTCGATGTCCTGCCCGTCCCGCAAAGGGCTCTGCACGCCCGGCAGCACGCGGCTCGGTCTTACGTTCGCGTACTGATCGAATCCCTGGCAGATCGGCAGGCGCAGGCCCCAGAGGGAGACGTGATCCGGCACCTTCTGGCTGCCCACGGCGCCGAAGAAGATGGCGTCGAACCCGCGCAGCTTGTCCAGCCCGCCTTCCGGGATGTAGTGGCCTTCCCGCAGATAGAAGTCCGAGCTCCAGGGCAGGGTCGTAACCTGGACCTGGAACCGGCCGTCGCGGCGCGCCACCGTCTCCAGGACCTCGAGCCCGGCGGCGATCACCTCTACGCCGATCCCGTCGCCGGGGATGGCAGCGATCCGGTAGCTCTGCATGCGGCGCGAAATACTCCACCACGACGGGCGTCCTGTCACGCACGGATCGCGCCCGTGGTTGACAAAAGCGATTTGAAGCGCGAGGAGAACACGGAGCGCCGCGGATGCGGCGCGGCTCGGCGCGCGACTTTCGCCCACCTTGGGTGACGCGCCTTACAAATATCACCCTAAGCCGCTGGGTAGCGGCGCTTCCTGCGAAGGCGGGAGCGCCGCTTGGCTTCTCGGTGGGCGGGAAGGACGCCCTCGATGGCCAGGATCGAAACGGTCGCAGTGCACGGAGGCGAGCCGCGCAAGAGCGCGCACGACGCCGTCACCACCCCGATCGTCTGCACCGCCACCTACGCGTTCGAGGACACGGCGGAGATCTTCGACTACTTCGAGGGGCGCAAGGAGCGCGAGGAGTACGGGCGCTACGGCAACCCGACGGTGCGCGCGGCCGAGCGGAAGATCGCGGCGCTCGAGGGCGCCGAGGACTGCGCCCTCTTCGCGAGCGGCATGGCGGCGGTGACGACGGCCGTGCTGGAGCTGGTGAAGAGCGGCGACCACGTCGTCATGACGAGCGACTGCTACCGCCGGACCCGCCAGTTCGTGCGCCAGTTCCTCGGCAAGTTCGGAGTGGAAAAGACGCTCGTCGAAGCCGGCGACACCGACATGCTTGCTGCGGCCGTGCGGCCCGGGCGCACGAAGCTCATCATCTCGGAGTCGCCCACCAATCCCTATCTGCGCGTCGCGGATCTGCGCGCGCTCGCCCGGGTTCGCGATCGCTTCGAGGGCGTGAACCTGCTCGTCGATTCCACGTTCGCGACACCGGTGAACCAGCGTGCGCTCGAGTTCGGGGTCGATCTCTCGCTGCAGTCCGGGACCAAGTATCTCGGCGGCCACAACGATCTGCTGGCCGGAGCGATCTCGGGCCGGGGCTCGCTGGTCTCGGCGATCCGCGATCTTCGCGGCGTGCTGGGCGGCACGCTCGATCCGCACTCCGCGTACCTTCTCCTGCGCGGGATGAAGACGCTCCCCCTGCGGGTCGAGCGGCAGAATCGCAGCGCGCTCGAGATCGCCCGCTTCCTGGAAAACGACCGCCGCGTCCGGCGCGTCTGGTATCCGGGGCTCGCGAGCCATCCTGATCACGCCATCGCCCGCGAGCAGATGAAGGGATTCGGCGGCGTCGTCACCTTCCAGGTCGACGGCGACATGGCGAGGGCCTCGCGCTTCGTCGACGCGTGCAAGATCGCCACGATCGCGCCGTCGCTCGGAGCGGTGGAGACGCTCATCGAGCAGCCGGCGCTGATGTCGTACTTCGAGCTGACGACCGAGCAGCGGGAGGAGATCGGAATCTCCGACTCTCTCGTCCGCCTGTCCGTCGGCGTGGAAGCCTGCGAGGATCTCGTCACCGATTTGTCGCAGGCGCTCGACGCCGCGTTCGGGTGAGCAAATCCGGCAAGACAACCGGGTTGCGAAGTGACATATCGGCAGGCATGGCGCATCCACTCGCTGGCAAACCGGCCCCGCGCGAGATGCTCGTCGACGTGAAGCGGCTTCTTGCGGCCTACGAAGACAAGCCCGATCCGAAGGACCCCGCGCAGCGGGTGAGCTTCGGCACGTCCGGACATCGCGGGTCCTCGCTCAAGCGTGCCTTCAACGAGGCGCACATCGCCGCCGTCACGCAGGCGATTTGCGAATTCCGCAAGCAGCAGGGAACGAGCGGGCCTTTGTATCTCGGGATAGATACGCACGCCCTGAGCGGACCCGCGCGGGTGACCTGCCTGGAAGTGCTGGTGACGAACGGCGTCGACGTCCGCTGCGCGAAGGAAGGGGAATGGACGCCGACGCCGGTCGTGTCGCACGCGATCCTTACCCACAACCGCGGCCGCAAGGACGGGCTGTCTGACGGCATCGTCATCACGCCCTCCCACAATCCTCCGGAGGACGGCGGCATCAAGTACAACCCGCCGAGCGGAGGACCGGCCGACACTTCGGCGACCGGATGGATCGAAAAACGCGCCAACGATCTTCTCTCTATCGAGGTAAAGCGAACTCCGTACGCGCAAGCGATCCGCGCCGCGAAGACGCACGATTTCATCTCCGCGTATGTCCGCGACCTGCGCAACGTGGTCGATCTCGACGCCGTGAAAGCCGCGGGTCTGAAGCTCGGCGTCGATCCGATGGGCGGCGCGAACGTCGGCTACTGGGATCCGATCGCGGCGGAGTACGGGCTCTCGATCGAGGTGGTGAACCGCAAGGTCGATCCGACCTTCTCCTTCATGCCCCTCGATCACGACGGGAAGATCCGGATGGACTGCTCGTCGCCGTACGCCATGGCGAACCTTCTCCGTCTCAAGGACAGGTTCGACCTCGCCTTCGGGAACGACACCGACTCCGATCGACACGGGATCGTGACGAGGAGCGGCGGCCTGATGAACCCGAACCACTATCTCGCCGTCGCCGTGTCGTTCCTGTTCCCGAACCGGCCGCAGTGGCGCCGCGACGCCGCGGTCGGGAAGACGCTCGTCTCCTCGAGCCTGATCGATCGGGTCGCGCAAAAAGTAGGACGCCCGCTCCGCGAAGTCCCGGTCGGCTTCAAGTGGTTCGTCGACGGTCTTCTGGACGGATCCCTCGGGTTCGGCGGCGAGGAGAGCGCCGGAGCCTCGTTCGAGCGCAAGGACGGGACCGCCTGGTCCACCGACAAGGACGGCATCCTGCTCGACCTGCTCGCGGCGGAGATCCTCGCCCGGACGGGAAAGGACCCCGGGGTCCACGCGAGAGAGCTCATGTCCGAGCTTGGCACTCCGTATTACACGCGCATCGACGCTCCCGCGACTCCGCAGGAGAAGTCGATCCTGAAGAAGCTCGCCCCGGAGCAGGTGGCGGCGAAGACGCTGGCGGGCGAGCCCATCCGCGCGCGGCTCACGAAAGCGCCCGGGAACGGAGCGGAGATCGGCGGTCTCAAGGTGGTCGCGGAGAGCGGCTGGTTCGCGGCGCGGCCTTCCGGAACCGAGGACGTCTACAAGATCTACGCGGAGAGCTTCCGCGGGGAAGACCACCTGGCGCGGATCGTGGAGGAGGCGAAGGCGATCGTATCTGCGGCGCTGCGGAGCTGACGCCTCCCGCATGCTGAAGCCTCCCGTCGAGCCCATGCTGGCGAAGCTGTCCGAGGACCTCCCCGCCGGGGACGACTTCCTGTACGAGCCGAAATGGGATGGATTCCGCTGTCTCGTCTTCCGCGACGGCGGCGAGCCCTATCTGCAGAGCCGCGAGTTGAAGCCGCTCGACCGTTACTTCCCGGAGCTGATCGAGCCGCTCGCCCGCCAGATTCCCGAGCGCTGCGCCCTGGACGGAGAGATCGTCATCGCCGGGCCGGAAGGCCTCGCCTTCGAGGCGCTCCTGCTCCGCATCCATCCAGCGGCGTCGCGGGTGAAGCTGCTCGCGCAGCAGACGCCCGCCTCGTACGTCGCGTTCGATCTCCTCGCCCTGGACGGGGAGGATCTTCTCGATCGTCCGCTCTCCGAGCGCCGCGAAAAGCTCGAGCGCGCGCTGGGAAAAGCAAAACCGCCGATTCATCTCACTCCCGCGACGCGCGACCTGGATGTCGCCCGCGACTGGTTCTCCCGCTTCGAGGGCGCAGGCCTCGACGGCGTGGTCGCCAAGCACCTCGGCGGCCGCTACGTCCCGGGCAAGCGCGAGATGATCAAGGTGAAGCACGCCCGCACCGCGGACTGCGTCGTGGCGGGGTTCCGCTGGCACAAGAACGGGCCGGGCACGATGATCGGATCGCTGCTACTCGGCCTGTACGACGACAAGGGGACCCTGCATCACGTCGGCATCACGTCGAGCTTCACCATGGCGCGGCGCAAGGAACTGGTGAATGAACTCGCGCCACTCCGCGAGCACGCCTTCGACGAACATCCGTGGAAGGAGTGGGGAGGCGGAGGAGCGGGCTTTGCCCGCGACGGGCGGAGCCCGCAGGGCGGAGCACCGATCGGCGATGGCGGGCAGCGAATGCCCGGCGCGACGAGCCGGTGGAACCGCGGAAAGGACCTGAGCTGGGAGCCGCTCCGGCCGGAGCGCGTCTGCGAAGTCGCATACGATCACCTGCAGGGCGATCGCTTCCGGCACGCCACGCACTTTTTGCGATGGCGGCCGGACAAGGATCCCAGCTCGTGCCGGTACGACCAGCTCGAGGTGACGCCGGCGTACGAGCTGGCGAAGATCTTCGGAGCGCAGCCGACTACGAATTCTCGCGCTTGAACTCGTCGATCGCTTCCTTCGTCTCTGGCAGCGGATC
>JBJMQD010000272.1:0-10296 GCA_045802855.1 Myxococcales bacterium
CGCGTCACGCGTGGCGGTGGAGGGGCGGTTCCGACCAGCCGTACGACGCGCGCGATGCGGCTCGTCCCGGTACGCCCGGGAACGCCAGCCTGCGCGGGCGGCTTCGGCTTGTCGGTACAGGCAAGGACGAGGAGCAAAGAGACGAGGGGCAGGGGTCGCACCGCCGTATGCTGCGGCCTTCGGCCTTCGCCCGTCGCGGGCGAAGCCCGCTCCTCCGTTCGCGAGTCAACCACGGCGGGGCCGTTCGCGGTAAGAGGGCCTTCGTGACCCTGCGCGAGCTCATCGACCTGCGAGAGGACGCCGTGGCGCTGCGCGAGGAGATGGCGCAGGCGGAGCTCCGGCGCGCACGTGGACTTCCTGCGCCGCTAGACGTGGCGGCTCTCGTCCGCGCGCATCGGCTCGCCACGAGCGGCGAGGGACTCGCCCAGGCCTGCGAGGCGCTTCAGGACGCGAAGACCGCGGGGCGCTCGGCCCGCTTGGCTTCGCTCCGCGATTTCCTGGTGCGCGTGCGGGCGATGGCGCTCGAGCCCCGGGCGGCGCAGGAGCTGTGGAGCTTTCCCGCCCGTCCGTCCGTGATGCTTCCCGGCGATCCCGGGCTGCACGGCGCCCTCGCTCCGCTCCTCGTCGAGCGCGATCTCCCGTTCGAGGCGTCTCGCGATCGCCGTGCCGATATGGAGGACGGGCTTGCCGGCGCGGAGCGGCAGGTCGCCGGAGCGCGCAGCGCCGCCTGGGAAGCCGCGCAGGCCGCGCTTTCGGAGCTACGCGCGGGAGAGCCGGTCGATGCCGCCTGGTCGCTCCAGGAGCGCGGTTGGGCGGAGCCAGCGCCCCCCGTGGAGCCCGACAGGACCGCGCCGCCGCTACCGCCCGGCTTCGTCCCCGCCCCGCCGGCGCCGCCGAAAGACCCGCTCACGCAAGCCTGCGAGCAGTTCCTTGCGACGACCGACGGCGTGGCGAGGGACCTGGGCGGCTGGATCCTGCAGCGGTACGCGGGCGCGTCGACGGCGGATGTCTCGCTGCACGATATCCAGCGGCTGATCTTCGCGCCGCGATTCGCGTCCGCGTTTCCGCGAGACGAGATGCTGCGGACCTGCCGGAGGTGGGCGGACCAGCTACGCTTCGATCTATCCCTGGCGGGCTGCATCCGGATCGAGGACGGCGACGCCCCTCTCAAACCGCTCGCAGGACGCGCCGTGGCGGTGGACCCTCCCCACGAGGTTCGCGTCTGCTTCCTTCCCCTCGAAGGCCCCGGCGCGCTCTCGGCTCTCTTGTCCGCCTTCGGCGCGGCGTTCCTGCGAGCGGGGCCACCGCCCGACGCGCCTCCGGAGGATCTCTGGTTCTCGGAGCGGGGCCTCGACCACGCCTGCGAGGCGCTCTTCGCGCTGCTCCTCCTCGATCCGCGCTGGACGAAGCGCTGCGCCGGAACCGACCTCTCTCTCGACGACGAGCGGGCGCTCGCCGTCGCCCGCCTCTTCGAAGCGCGGATTCGCGCCGCCCGGGCCCTCGCCTCGCGCGAGGCGCACGTCGCGGGATCGCTCGCCCGCGCCACGGCGATGAGCCGCGACCTCTTCCAGCGCGCCTGCCGCGCCACCCTTCCCGCCGGGCTGGCGCTGCGCGATCTCGATCCCTGGCTCGACTCCTTCGCCGAGCTTCGCGGCTGGGCCTTCGCCGCCTCCGCGTGGGGACACCTGCGCGAGCGGTACGACGAGGATTTCTGGCGCAATCCGCGAGCGGGCGCGGCGATCCAGGGGCTGTTCGCGCGCGGCGGCAGGCCCACCCTGCGCGAGTTGTGGTCGGAGATCGACGCGGCGCCGTCCGTCGCGCCGCTCGCCGCGCTCCTCCTCGAAGCCTGCGCCTGACGCTACTTCGATACCCGGGGAGTCCGCGCCGTGGCGACCGGCCAGCGCCACCCGTACAGGCGGCTGAAATGCCACCATTCCTTCGGATTCGGGCGGAACCCGGCGGCGCGCATCGCGGAGATCAACAGGTCGCGGTGCCGTCTGGCAGGGCCATCGGGAAGCGGCGCATCGGCCGCCGCCGTAGGACCGAAGCTGTCGAACGGCGTTGGAAGCTCGACCGTATCGCCGTTCCAGCCGGCGAGCCCGACGTCGACCGCCACTCCGCGCTCGTGGAGGCTTCCCCGCCCCGGTTCGGCGACGGCCCCGGGCACCGGATGGGCCTGCCAGAGGGCCATCTGCGCCTCGGGACTGCGCAGGCAATCCCAGGCGACGAGGCGCAGGCGCTCCTTCGCGAGCGTACGGGCCGCGAGCGCGAGGCGCTCCGCCACGCTCCGCCGCAGCAGGCAGTCGGTATCCTTCGGGTACAGCGGCCGGCCGGCGAAGTTGTTCGAGGTCGCGTAGCGGAGGTCGACGATGAGGTGCGGCACCACCTTCGCCGCGTCCACGAGCGGGTCCTTGGCGTCGGCCACTTCCGGCAGTTTTTCCGGGCCGTACGTGCGCGGGGTCGCCGTGGCGAGGAGCGCCGCCGCGAACAGCGCGTGCATCGCGGGCTACTTCAGGCGGCGCAGCGCCCGGATGATCTTGTCCTTCGCCCGGGTCCGGACCTGCGGCTGCGGCTCGGGATTGCGCTCTGCGAGCTTGCGGGTCAGCTCGATCTCGAGCGCGGTCAACTCGGCGTTCGTTTCCACCGACTTCGTCCCGCGCCGGGGCAGGGCTGCCTCGGCGTCGATACCGGTTCCGGTTCGCATGCGAACGGCTTTCTCCTCGCGCGCGCTGAGGCGCTCCGCGGCGGTCCGCAAAATCTTACGAATCTGCGTGTGGGTCGTCGTCCCCGACGAGCCTTTGTTGGCCATGCCGCGGTCACCTCGCTCGGTTGCTGCGGTAGTGGGTTCCACCCTACGCCGCGGCCCCGGCAGATCAATTTTTTACACTCTGTGAGACCCCGCCCCACCTGAAAACGCGTTCAAGAAAAACACGGCTTCCCGGACGGGGTCAAACTTTCGGCCGTTCATCTCCGGCGGGCGGCCGGCGGGGGCCCTTCAGGAGCCTCTTCCTCTTCCGTCTGCTCCTCGGGCTCCTCGGTGCTCGGGGCACCCGGCGCGACGGGCGCCTTTCCCAGGAACCGCAAGGGATCCTTCACCGCGTGCGGCACGCTCGGGGCGGCCTCCACCTCGGGCGCCTTGAGCCCGGGGTCCTTGCCGATCGCGCTGGTGGTGAGGACGGAGTGGAGATCGAGCTCCGCCGAGGGGCCGGAGCTGCCGGGAACGCGGAAGTGGCCTTGCAGATCGGCGCCGATGACGGCGCCCGACTGCGCGTCGACGATCACGGTTCCGGAGAGCTGCGTCGGCTCTTCCTTGGTCCACAGCTCGAGCCTTCGCGCGGTGTCGGGATCGGGTCCCTTTCCGCCGTCCGGATTCGCCGGATATTGCACCGGCGGCAGCTCGCGCGAATCCGTTTCCTGGGGGCGCGCTCCGCCTCCGACGACCTGGTAGCGCAGGACGCGCCTCCCTTCGACGGTCGCGTCGCCGGCGAGCTTGAGCTTCAAACCGTGGGCGAGCCGATCGAAGGTCGGAACGGCGCCCATCGCCAGCTCGCGCACTTTCTCGGGCTCGGTGCGATCGGCGCGCCGCTTGCGGAAGGGACCGAAGAGGCTGCGGACGTAGACCTCGTCCTTCACCAGCAAAAGCTCGAATCCCTGGTTGCGGTCGTTCTCCTCCCGGACGGAGTAGTCGCCGCCCGGTCCCTGCGCGAGCGCGCTCTGCTCGGACAGAGCGACGTCCGAGCCGCCGTCGGGCAGGCCGGGTCCCCGGAACCAGGCGAACTGCACGCGGGTCTCCGCCCGGTGCGCTCCGAGCCGCGCGGCGATCTCCGCCTGCGACATCCGCAGGACGCGTCCCGCGAGCCTGGGGTCGTCGCCGAGGCGGCTCGTGTCGATGGCCTCCTTCGCCTCGGGCTGCGACGCTCCCGGATCCTCCGGGGAGAAGATCCGCGCCTTCGCCTGCTGATCCTCGCTGCGCTTGCACGCGGACGAGGCCGCGATCCCCCCGATCCCGATGACGAGCGCGATGCCGAGCGACCGCATGGGGCGCGGACGCTAGCAGGGGATAACGCAAAAGCGTAGCAGCCTTTTTTGCTTGGTTATCCCCAGAGCAGCCTGGCGATGGCGACGCTGGCGATGAGGCCGGAGGCGTCTGCGCAGAGGCCGGCGGCGAGCGCATGCCGATACCGCACGATCCCGGCAGCGCCGCAATACACCGAGAGCACATAGAACGTGGTTTCGGTCGAGCCCTGCAACACCGAGGCGAGCCTCCCCGCGTACGAGTCGGGACCGAGACCGGGCGCCGCGAGGATGCTCCCGAGGATGCCAAGGGAGCCGCCGCCGGACAGCGGACGGACGATCGCCATGGGGAGCACTTCGGCCGGGAGCCCGAGCGGTACGGTGATCGGCCCCAGCACGCGGGCGAGGGCGTCCATCGCGCCCGCGGCCCGGAACGCGCCGACCGCCGCGAGGATGGCGACCAGGAACGGGATGATCCGGACCGCGACCTGGAACCCCTCCTTCGCGCCCTCGACGAACGCTTCGTAGACCTTCACGCCCTTCAGCCACCCGTACAGCGGAATACCGACGAGGATGAGCGCGAGGGCCCAGTTGGAGCCGAGCTCGAGCACGTGGCGGAACGTGGCGCTGGCGGCGGCGATCAGCGCCACAGCTTCTCCAGCGTCTTGGCGACGACGATGGCCACGATGAGCGAGCAGAAGGTCGCCGCGACGGTCGGCAGCAGGATCTCCGCCGGATCGTGGGAGTGGGCGGAGGCGCGCAGCGCGATGACGGTGGTCGGGACGAGCTGGAGGCTGGCCGTGTTGATGGCGACGAAGAGCGCTTGCGAGTTGGTGGCGGTTCCGGGATTCGGGTTGAGCTTTTCCAGCTCTTCCATGGCCTTGATCCCGAAGGGCGTCGCCGCGTTGCCGAGGCCGAGCATGTTGGCGGCGATGTTGAGCAGCATGGCCGAGATGGCGGGGTGCCCATCCGGGACGTCGCGAAACAGCGGGCGGAAGATCGGCCGGGCGGCGCGCGAGAGCTTCTCGACGAGCCCCGCCTTCTCCGCGATCTTGAGGAGCCCGAGCCAGAGCGACATCACCCCGATGAGTCCGATCGCGAGGGTGACCGCGGCACCGGCCCCGTCGAGCGCTCCTTGCCCGACCGCTTTCACGTCGCCCTTCAGCGCGGCGGCGACGAGACCGATGACGAAAAGAAGGACGAAGACGACGTTCATCGCGGGCGAAGGTCTGGCACGACTCGCGCAGTGTGCCAAATTAATCCGGTCGCTCGCTCGATGTTTCGAGGCGGTTCGTCGCCTTGACCCTCCCTCCTCCTCATGTTACCTGCGCCGCCTTCCCTCGAAAGAAGGACGGATGCGAAGGCCGACCGCGATCGCCGCTCTCTGCCTCCTCTTCCCGCTCGCGGCGCTGGCCCAGACCGAGAAGAAGCCGCCGCAGCGGAAGCCCCCTGCGCAGAAGCAGCAGGCGAATCCACCGCCGGGCGAATCGACTGACGCGAAGACGGGCCAGTCGAGCGGCGCCGCCGCGGGCGACACGGCCCAGGCTCCTTCGTCGCGCAGCTCGGCCCAGGCGGAGAAGCCGTCCGCCCAGCAGATCGATCCCGAGGAGTTCCGCAGGCAGGTGATGGAGGAGGTCCGCCGCGAGCTGCAGAAGGCCAAGGAGGACATGGAGAAGCAGACGGCGTGGATCGAGCAGGACAGCGCCGCCCGCGTCCAGGACAGCGAGGCCGTCGAGCAGCTGCGGCAGCGCGTGAACCTGTTCCAGCCGCACGGCTATCTCCGGCTGCGCGGCGAGTTCATGTACAACATGGACCTCGGCCGCGGGAACGATCCGGCGGGCTTTCCGCTCTTCGTCAGGCCGTTCATCGGCACCGGCGACAACCACTCGCTCTCGATGGCGAACATGCGGTTCCGCTTCGAGCCGACGTTCGAGATCAGCGAGGACCTCGCCATCTACACGCAGCTCGACATGCTCGACAACGTGCTGCTCGGCTCCGATCCGAAGCTCGATCCCTTTCTCGACCCGTTCACCCCGCTCGGCGACGTCTCGACGACGAGGCTCTCGAGCGTCGTCAACGTGAAGCGGGTCTGGGGCAGGGTGAACACCCAGCTGGGCGAGATCCTCTTCGGGCGCATGGGCTACCACTGGGGCCTCGGCATCCTGCACAACGACGGCAACTGCCTCGATTGCGACTTCGGCGACACCTACGACCGGGTCGCCTTCCAGCCCCGCGAGATCAAGGGACACAACGTCTCGCTGATGTTCGACGTCCTCGCCAAGGGCGCTTTCACCACCGGTGAATTCGGCGAGCTTGGACGCTCCGTCGACGCCGACACCCTCGATGACGGTTACCGGCTGGGAATCGCGATCACCCGGCTCGACACTCCGGAGACGATCAAGCGCAAGCTCGACGCCGGCGAATGGGTGCTGAATTACGGCGTCCTCGGCGATTACCGGACGCAGGCGTGGGATACCGTCACCACCCTGCCGAACGGCGGCGATCTGCAGACCATCGCCGGGATCGGCTCGGCCCGCGCGGGCGTCGTCCGGAGGGGGGCGAAGTTCTACCAGCCCGACGCCTTCCTCTCGCTCAAGAAGAGGAAGTGGCGGCTCGACATGGAGTTCGCCTCCTCCATCGGAAGCGTCGCGAGCCGCGCCTCCCGCGAGCCGGGTCCGGCCTCCGATCCGAACCTGACTCGCGACATCTCCTTCACCGCGTTCGGCGGCGCGCTGCAGACCGATCTCGCGTTCCTGCCCGCGGACGCCCTGCTGCTCGGCCTCGATTTCGGGTTCGCGACCGGCGACAAGGGTGCCTTCGGCTTCGGCGCGCGTCCCTGGCGGGGGGGATCGGGAAACATCCAGCCCACGCCTCCCGGACTTCCGCCGTATCGAGTCGCGGGCCGCGGCGACATCGACGGCAACCACATCGACGTCAGCAATGGCGGCACCCACGATCACGCCAACAACTTCGTCTTCAACCGCGCCTTCAACGTGGACATGATCCTGTATCGAAACATCATCACCGCGATCACGTCGTCCTGGTACCTCAAGCCTTCGCTGCGGTACCGGCCGACCGGGCGCAAATCGGCCGGGGGAGACGATACCGGGTTCGAGCTGATGTTTTCGGTAATGTACGCCTCCGCCTTTTACTCGGAGAACACGCCGGGATTGCACAAGTCCCTCGGGCTCGAGATGGACCTCGGCATCACCTACGACACTTCGGACCGGTTCCACACCGGGATCGCGTACGGGCTCCTGTTGCCCTTCTCCGGGCTCGAGGCGCTCCCTGTTCCCGGCACGCTCACGCGCGAGATCGGCATCGCGCATGCCATCCGGGCGATCATGGCCATTCCGTTCTGATGGCTCGTGCTTTCGCGCTCGCCCTCGCGCTAGCGACCGCGGTGTGCGGCGTGAAGGGCTCTCCGCGCCCCCCGCTGCCGCCAGCGACGGACGCCGGATTTCCCGCCGCCGTGGACGGAGGCATCCCGTCCGACGGCGGTTCGCAATGAACCATTTCCGCAGGCGGTCGGGAGAGCTCTACTGCGAGGACGTGCCGCTCGCGCGCATCGCGCGGGAGGTGGACACACCGACGTACGTCTATTCGTCGGCCACGCTGCGGCGTCACGCGCGCGTCTTCCGGCACGCGCTGCGCGGTCTCGATTTCCTCGCCTGCTACGCGGTCAAGGCGGCGCCCAACCTCGCTCTTCTCTCCGTCCTGCGGGAGGAAGGATTCGGTTTCGACATCGTCTCCGGCGGCGAGCTCTTCCGTGCGCTCCGCGCCGGCGCCGAGCCGTCCGCCATCGTGTTCAGCGGCGTCGGCAAGCGGCGCGAGGAGCTGGCCGCGGCGCTCAAGGCCGGGATCCTCCAGTTCAATTGCGAGAGCGAGGAGGAGCTCACCCAGCTCGCCGAGGTAGCGCGGGCGATGCGCAGGAAAGCCCCCGTCGCCATCCGGGTGAATCCGGAGGTCGATGCGAAGACGCACCCCTACATCGCCACCGCGCTCTCCACGAGCAAGTTCGGCATCCCGGCGGGACGGGCGCGGGAGGCGTTCCGCCTCGCGGCGCAGCTGGCGGACCTGGAGGTGGTCGGCGTCGCCAGCCACATCGGCTCGCAGATCGCGGAGGTGAAACCGTTCGTCGAGGCGGCGCGCAAGGTCCGCGCCCTGGTCGAGCGGCTGCGTCGCGACGGGCATCGGATCCGCCACGTCGACGTCGGAGGCGGCCTCGGGGTGCCGTACGGCGATGGTCCGGAACCGGCTCCGCCGAGCGAATATGGGAGGGTGCTTTCGGAAGCGCTCCGCGGCATCGAGGCGCGGGTCCTGTTCGAGCCCGGGCGGCTCCTGGTGGCGAACGCCGGTATCCTGCTCACCCGCGTGCTCCTGGAAAAGCGCGGCGCCGGCTCGCGCAAGTTCGTGGTCGTGGACGCGGCGATGAACGACCTCCTCCGCCCCGCCCTGTACGACGCGCACCACGAGATCGAGCCGGTCGGGAAGTCGAACGGCCCCGCCGAGGTGGTGGACGTGGTCGGACCCGTGTGCGAGTCGACCGACGTCCTCGCGCGCGGCCGGAGACTTCCCCGCGTCGCCGAAGGGGACCTGCTCGTCCTGCGCACCGCGGGCGCCTATGGGATGTCGATGTCGAGCCAGTACAACGCCCGCCCCCGCGCGGCCGAAGTGCTGGTCGAGGGAAGCTCCTTCCGGGTGGTGCGCCGCCGCGAGACCTACGCCGACCTGGTCCGGGGAGAGTCGACGTAGCGCGGCATTGACGTTCTTTCGGGGTGACGCGCGGGAGGTGGCACGCCGCTGGCGCGGGCTGTTACAGTCGCGATTGAAAGCGCGCCGCCGTCCCCGAGGAAGGACCAGCGGCGGGCAGGAGGAACTCCGTGCCGACGTTGCGCGGTTCGATGGTGGCGCTGGTGACCCCGATGAAGAACGGGGCGGTGGACGAGCCTGCCTTGCGGGCGCTCGTGCGCTGGCAGATCGACGAGGGTATCGACGGTCTCGTTCCCTGCGGCACGACCGGAGAGGGGGCCACCCTCACCGCCGAGGAAACGTTGAAGGTCGTCCGCGTCTGCGTCGAGGAGGCGAAGGGGCGGGTACCGGTGATCGCCGGCTGCGGATCGAACTCCACCGCGAAGACCATCGAGAACGTGCGCCTCGCGAAGGAAGCCGGCGCCGATCACGCGCTCATCGTCACGCCCTACTACAACAAGCCGACGCAAGAGGGACTCTTCCGCCACTTCGAGGCCGTTGCGCAGAAGGGCGGATTGCCGCTCGTGCTCTACAACGTTCCTTCCCGCACGAGCGTAGACCTGCTTCCCGACACCATCGGCCGGCTTTCCAAGGTCGCGGGCATCGCCGCGGTGAAGGAGGCGAGCGGCAGCATCGTCCGCGTGGCGGAGATCCAGGAGAAGTGCGAAGGGCGCCCGATCGCCATTCTCGCCGGCGACGACATGTTCACGCTCGCCACGCTGGCGATGGGCGGGCAGGGCGTCATCTCGGTGGTCGGGAACGTCGCTCCGCGCGACCTCGCCCGCCTGTCCGACGAATTCTTCGCGGGCAATCTCGAAGCCGCCCGCAGACAACAGATCCGCTTCGCGCCTCTCGTGCGCGCGCTGTTCTGCGAGACGAATCCGATGCCCGTGAAGCATGCCTTGGCGAAGATGGGCCGGATCCTGCCCGACATCCGCCTCCCGCTCGTGCCGATCTCGCAGGCCGGCGCGGCGCAGGTGGAGGCGGCGCTGAAGAGCTACGGGATCGCATGATCCGCGTCGCCGTGCTCGGGATCGCCGGGCGGATGGGCGGCACCGTGGCGAAAGCCGTCCGAGCCGAGCCTGAGCTTCGCCTCGCCGCCGCCACGGAAAGACCGTACAGCCTCTACATCGGTCGCGATGCGGGCGTCGTCGCCGGCATCGGCGAGGCCGGCGTCCCGGTCTCGCCGGCGGTCGACGAGGCTCTCGCCCGCGGGGTGGACGTCGCCATCGATTTCACTTCCGCCGCGGCCTCCGTCGAGCACGCCCGGGCCTGCGCGCGCGCAAGAGTCGCGTTCGTGGTCGGCACGACCGGATTCTCTCCCGCACAAAAAGCGGACCTCGCCGAGTGCGCGCAGCAGATCCCGCTTGTCCTCTCCCCGAACATGAGCGTCGGCGTGAACGTCCTTTTTCGCCTGGTCGCGGAAGCGGCCCGCGCCCTCGGCCCCGCTTACGACGTCGAGATCGTCGAGATGCACCATCGTGCCAAGAAGGACGCCCCCAGCGGCACGGCGCTCAAGCTCGCCGAAGC
>JBJMQD010000442.1:0-9615 GCA_045802855.1 Myxococcales bacterium
GCTGCGCTTGGAGCCGCAGTCAACCGCGCCGCGATCGTCCCGAGTCGGCGCCCGAGCCGAAGGTCCCCCAAATCTGCTTCCGCCAGCTCTGCAGCGATGGCCGATTCGCCCTCGTCGACCGCCCCATTTCTCATGAGGAGCTTAGATCAAGATCGCCAGTCGAGAACAAGATGTGACCCATCGTTCGCCCCGGGGCGAGTTGCGGGGTGCGCTTTCGCTATCGGCTGGCGGATTCCGGGACCAGGAACGGCTCCGCGAACGCCGCTGATGGCGGAGCGATCCCGAGCAGCATCGCCAGGGTCGGCGCGATCTGGATCGGATCGAGGATCCCCCCCGCCAACACCGGCCGGAGCCGGAACCCCGGCGTCGAGTACAGCACCGGCACGAGTGCGTCCTCGTTCCACATGCTGCCGTGATTGGCGATCTCCTGGTCCGCCACCGTGACGAGTGGTCCCTGCAGGAACATCGCGTCGCCGCTGCGCTGGGGATGAAACGAGTGCCGGACGACCAGATCCTGGCCCGCCATGTCGGAAGCGGCCACCGCCCGCCAGATGCCCGGCATCCTCGCCACAGCCTCGGTCGCGACGCGTGCGGCGCGGTCGGGATCGATCCCGGCCACCCTGTGCAGCGCGATCACTCCGTCCTCCGCCAGATCGACCCACTTGTCCTGGTGCCCGAACTGCTTGTCCAGCGCGGCGGAGACCGCGGATTGCATCTTCTCGAGATCGACCCGCACGCCAGAAAGCCTCGCCGCCGCCGCTGTCTTCGCCGATGGCGTCGCGCCGTGATCCGCCGAGAGCACGAACGCCACCCGATTCCCGAGCTTCGTGCGAAGTCGCGAGACGAGCTCCGACAGCCCGTCGTGCATCCGCAGCAGCATGTCGAGGCGCTCGCGCGACGCCGTCCCGTACGCGTGGCCGACGTAGTCGAGGCCGCTCAGCGACACGAGCAAGAGGTCGCTCTCGCCGCGATCGCCGAGGCGCATTCCCGCGACGCCCGCCTCGGCCGCGCGCAGCACGATCGTGGTCGACGGAGGCGCGGCCCGCAGACGCGTGTAGAACGGCTTCGCCAACTCGCCACGGCCGACGCGATGGGGAAACCGTCCCCCCATCCCGTACGGTTCCGAGAACGCGCTCTCCGTCTCCGCGAGACGCGCGTACACCTTCTCGGGGCGGGAGAGCGTCCAGACGTAGTCCTTCCATTCGGAGACGGGATGCTTCCGCGCAAGGTCGGCTAGCCATGCCGGCGGCTCCTCCGCGTAGCAGCGCGACGAAGTCAGCTCCCCGTTGTCGTAGTCCCAGAAGAGCGCCAGATCCGCCGCTCGGCCCGCGAGGAACAGCGCGCCGCGATCCTTGAACGACAGTGCGAGCGCGCGCGCCCGCCCGAGCGTCGCGAGCTTCAGCGCGTCGGCGACAGTGGGGACGAGGAGCTTTCCCGGACCCTGCCGCCTCGTCCCCCGCCAGTTTTCACACGCGGGATCGTCGATCGCCTCGACGGGCTTTCCGTCGTCGAGGAGCGTGTTGCCGACGATCCCGTGCACGTCGGGATAGGTGCCGGTCGCGAGCGTCGCGTGATCCGGCGCCGTGTGCGTGAGGGCCGCGCGATAGCGCGCTTGCAGCGGCTGCCCGAGCCCGCCGAACCCGCCGGGACCGAGCTCATCGCGAGCCCAGAGCAGATCCTGGTACCGGAGCTGGTCGACGACGACGAAGACCACCAGCCGCCCGCCCTGCGCGCGCACCGCGGGTGCAACCAGCGCAGCAGCGCATGCGACGACGAGGTAGACGCGACGCGCCGCTATCTGCATCATTCGCCCTTCTACCGTATGCTCCGGCCTTCGGCCTCGCGTCGCAGGCGAAGCCCGCTCTTCCAGCCCGGAGGTTTCCGTGTTCGCACGCGACTTGCTGAAGGACCGCGTCATCGTGGTGACCGGCGGCGGCTCGGGCCTCGGGGCGGAGATGGCGCGCAGGTTCTCCGAGCTGGGCGCGCGCATCGCGGTGCTGGGCCGGCGCAAGGAGAAGCTCGACGCGGTCATCGCGCAGCTCGGCTCTGGTCTCGCCATCTCCTGCGACGTGCGCGACGCGAAGGCGGTGCAGGAGGCGGCGGATCGGGTGGCGAGCGAGATGGGCCGCGTGGACGCGCTCGTGAACAACGCCGCCGGAAACTTCCTCGCTCCCACCGAGGACATCTCGCCGAACGGGTTCAAGGCGGTGGTCGACATCGTCCTGAACGGCACCTTCCATTGCACGACTTCCTTCGGCCGCAAGATGATCGAGCAGAAGCGCGGCGCCATCGTGAACATCGTCACGACGTACGCGTGGACCGGATCCGCGTTCGTCCTGCCCTCCGCCTGCGCCAAGGCGGGCGTGCTCGTGCTCACGCGATCGCTTGCCGTCGAGTGGGCCGCTTACGGGGTGCGCGTGAACGCCATCGCACCGGGTCCGGTGCCGACCGAGGGCGCCTTCTCGCGCCTGATGCCCGACCCGTCGTTCGAGGAACAAGCGCGCAACCGCGTTCCGCTCAAACGGTTCGGCACCCCCCGCGAGATCGCCGACGCGGCCGCGTTCCTCCTCAGCGACGGCGCCGGCTACGTCACCGGCGACTGCCTGGTGGTCGATGGAGGCGAGTGGCTGAAGAACGGCGGCGAGTTCAGCTACGTCACCGATTACGACAGGGACAACGTGAAGCAGATGTTCCGGGCGATGCGGGGGAAGGAGAAGTAGCCGGCTCCTCCTGTCTCAGAAGACGTAGCGGATGCGGGGAAGGAACGCGATCGACGCGATCCCCTCGCGCCCCTGCCCATCGGGCTTCGACGCCACCGAATAGCGCGCGAGCGCGTCGATGCCGACGGAGAAATGATCGAGGTGCGTGTCGTAGTCGAGGCCGACGCCGGCGCCCAGATGCGGCGCGATCACCCGATCCGGGACCGAACCGTCGAGATGCGCGAACGGTCCGGGCGAGAAGATCCCGACGCCCCCCAGCACCTTCGCGGAGAGCAGCGTGCGCGGCGCGATCTGCGTACCGGTCGAGGCGCCCGCTTCGAGGAAGGTGGCCCCGAAGGAGTCGGCCGCCGCGCAGCCGGAAGCGCCGCGGTCGAAGCACGACTGGCTGGAAGCGCCGATGCCGAGGGAAAGGAAGAGCGTGCTCCGTTCGCCGAGGTTGTGCCCCGCGGTGAGCGAGAGATACGGCTGGACGGCAGAAACGCCCCCGCTCCCGCCAAGGCTGGCGAACGCGCCGAGCGCCGTCTCCGCGAACGTCCCGCGGCGCGGCGCCGGATCGACGCCTACCGACGGGAACGCGGGCGGCTGCGGCTCGAGGTGCGTGTCCTCGGCAAAAGCAGCGAACGAAGCGAGAACCATCAGCGCGGCGAGTCTCATTGCGCGCTCTTGAAGACGTAGGGGTACGTCACCTGCACGGTGCTGCCGCCTTCGGGCTGCGGGAACACCCAGCGCCGGACGTGCGTCAGGATGCAGCTCTCCACCGGCTCGCTCGAGAGCGTCGTCTGCTGGACGAGCGCGTCGGCAACCCTGCCGGTGCCGTCGATGACGAAGAGGACCGCGACCTTGCCGTACAGCCCGGGATCGCGGGTCAGCTCCTTCTCGTAGCAGTACTTCACTTCGTTATAGTGGCGCTGGATGATGCGGTTGATCACGTCGCGCGAGAGGCCGCCGATCACCACCGTCTTGCCCGGGATGAAGCGCGTCTCCTCCTTGCCCTTTCCGCCCAGTTCCACGCCGCCGTAGCCGCCTTTGCCCGCTCCGGATCCCTTGACTCCCAGGCCGCCGATACCGATGGCGGTGCCGCCTCCGCCGGACCCGGTTCCGCGACTTCCGAGACCGCCGACGCCGTACGGGTCACCGAGTCCCGCGCCCGGCTTCGAACCGCCGAGCGAGGTATTCACGCCGCTGCCGATACCGCCCGGCCCGAAGACGTTCGAGGCGGCACCTGCGCCTGCACCGACCTTCGTCAGCGCGGCGACCAGCCCGAGCTTGGCGATCTTGCGCCGATCCGCTTCTTTCTTCTGCGCGTCCGTCACGGGCGATCCCTTGCGAGACGGATCGGCCTCCTTCTTCTTCGCGTCTTCCTTGCCCAGCTTTCCTTCCTCGCCCTGCGCCTTCGCGCCCTCGGGGGCGCCGGAGAGGTCCTTGAACCTGGGCGCCTCCTCTACTTTGACCGGCTGCGGCTTCACCACGTACTGCGCGATCCGCTCCTGGGCCGCCTGCAGGTCCTCCGCGGATCCCGGAACGCGCTTCGGAGCGAGCCGCACCATCGCGAGGAATGCGATCAAGAAGACGAGCGCCGCGAAGAGCGTGCTCGCGAATCCGACATCGACAGATTCGAGGAACGACTTGCCGCGGGCCCGGCCGGCACGCACGTACCGCGCGACGAGAGTGAGCTGCGGGGCGATCCTCACCACCACCCGGTCGTCGAGATCGATCGGATAGGCATGGCCGCGGAACGGGGCCTCGACGACTCCGGCGCGGGCCTCGGCGGCGAGATCGCCAAAGGAGCGCACCTCGCGCCCCTTGTGCACTTCGCTGCGCAGCGTCGCCGGCATGGAGACGACATGTCGATCTCCCTCGTGCCGGACGAGGGCGAACGTCTTCGGGAGCTGCACCGCGGGAAGGTCGAAGAGCTTCCCCGCGCGAAGGTCCCTGCCGGTCTCGACCTGCTCGATCTCGACCAGCGTCTGGCCGCCCCAGACGAGGCCGACGAGGAGCACGCGATCGCGATCGCGCGGCTTCTCGTCCGCGGGCAGCTCGTCCGCGAGCAAGAGCTGCGCGGCGGCGGCGTCGACGAGCTGCGCCGCAAGCGATCCCCGGGGGATCATGTGGAGCTTCTCGTCGTCGAGGTTCGGCGCTCCCGTCGGACCCACCCTCTCGTCGGCAACGAGATTTGGCGCTGCCCTCGGCCCCACCCTGTCCACTCGTACTTGGTTCGCCATGTCCGCCTAGAGGTTGTCCGCCGACTTCTGCAGCTCGGGGTTGAAGTTGTCGCGCAGCCGGATGAGCGAGCGGAACCGCGTGCGGCTCCGGCTCTGCAAGTAGCTGCCTTCGGGCTTCGTCAATTCGCCTTCGACGGTGACGTCGTTGAAGTCGATGACCGTCTTCTTGCGGACGATGACCTTGTCGGGCTCCTGCACGATCCGGACGCCCGGCTTGTTCTCCGCCGCGGAAGCCGCGGGGTCCGCGGCGCCCGCTGGTAACGCAAGCGCCAGGAGAAGTACGCAAATCGACAAACGCAACATGTCCACCTCGTGCGAAAGGATTTGCATCCCCGACCCGCCGGCCAAGCGGCTGGTCGCTGGCACGACGTTCACCCGGAGACGTTCGGATCTTTCTCCTCGGCCGGAGCCGTAGCCGGAGCGGGCGCGGCTTCGGGCTTGGGAGCCGCCGCGGTCTTCAAACGCAGCTCGATCGCCGAGATGTTTCCTTGCGCCTCGCGGATCCGGGGCGCGTTCGGCTTTCCCACGTATTCGCGGAACGCGCGCAGCGCCATCTCCAGCTGCCCTTCGGCGCGGAGCGCCGCGGCGCGGCCGTAGAGCGCATCGATCTCGCCGGGGGCGAGGCGCAGCACCTCGTCGAACTCGGCGCGGGCGAGCGCGACCTTGCGGGCCCCCTCGAACGACCAGGCGTATCCGAGGTGCAGCTCGGGACGCGCCGGATCGAGCGCGACGGCCTTGGCGAAGGCGTCCTGCGCCGCCGCGTAGTTCCTGTAGGAGAGGAGCAGCGCACCGAGATTGGCCCAGGCGGGCGCGAAGCCGGGATCGATGCTCGTGGCCTCCAGGAACAGCGCACGCGCGGCCGCGGAATCTCCACGCCGGGCGGCGAGGATTCCCAGCTCGTTCGGAAGGGCCGGATCCCGCGGGTCCTCGGTGCGGGCGCGAGCGTAGAGCGACTCGGCGAGCCGCGTCCGACCACGGTCGGCGGCAATGCGGGCCGCCTCCTTGGCGGCGCCGCGATCGCCCGGGCGCCGCAGGAACATCTTGCGCACCGTCGCCTCGGCGGCATCGAGCTTGCCCGCGGCGCGCTGCGCCTCCGCGAGAGCGTCCTCGAGCCGGGGATCCGAGGGATGGGCATCGAGCGCCGCCCTGCAGACTGCCTCGGAGGGCTCCCGGAGGCAGAGCGCCGGCGCGCCTTCGAGCGCGGTCGCCACCGGCCCTTCGAGCGCGCCCGGCGCAACCTCTGGGACTTCCACCGCGTCCCCGCGCCGGTACGGCAGATCGCGCTTCTCCTGGTAGGAGTCGGGCTGCAGGTCGCGGAGGGCGTCCTGCGCCGCGATCGCCCACTCGGTGTAGACACCGCTTCGCTCGCCCGTCTCGACCGCCTTGCGGAAAGCCTCGACGGCCTTGTCCTCGAGGGGCGCCGCCTTGGTGGCGAGCGCCTGCCGGTAGAGATCCTGCTCGTCGGCATTCAAGCCGCGCGGCACCGGCGCGTCGAGGAGGCCGCGGTTGAAGGACTGGTGCGCCTGCCCGAGCCGGGTCAGCGCCGCCGCGCTCCACTTCGGGCTGCCGAGCTTCAGCACCTCGGCGTACGAGCGCAACAGCTTCGTCAGGCCGGCATTCTTCTCGCGCAGCCGGGAAACGAGCGCGCGCTGCGAAGTGGTATCGAACTTGATGCTCTGGAACTTGGCAAAGTCCCTTTCGGTATCGACGAACCGCGCGTGGGCAGCCGCGTCGACGGCTGGACCGAGCCGCTGCGAAGGCGGAAGGAGCGGGAACCTGCGCACTACGTCCGCGAACGCCGCCTCGGCCTCCGGCTTCTTGCGCAACTGCTGGAAGGCGAGGGCTTCCTTGTAGCGCGCCATGAGCAGCTGACCGGGAGCCGCCGTCTTCGAATAGTCGCGAACGAACGATCCCCAGAAGGCCGCCGCCTTCTGCCAGAGCTTCTGCCGCTCGAGCGCGGACCCGAGCGCGAACGCCACCTTGGGCGCCTCGGCGGGACGGTCGTCGGCATGCTCGTCGAGCCAGGACTGCCAATCCTTCGCGGCCCGGACGTCGTCGCCGAGCGCTTCGCGCCACAGGGCCGCGCGGCTCAGGCGATCGGCGGCGCGCGCGTCGTCGGCCCAACGAGCGGCGAACTCCTCGTACCGCGCCGCCGCGTCGGCGAATCGGCCCGTCCGCTCCGCCGCCGAGGCGAGAGACAGCGCCGCGGCCTTCAATACCTGCGGGTCCGCGTCCGGATGATCGCGGAGCAGCCTCGTCGCGGCGGCCTCCACCGCGTCGAGTCGATCGGACTTCTCCGCGATGACCATCGCGTTGTTGAGCGCGGCCACCGCGTACGAGCTGCGCGGATGCTGCGCGGCGAAGGCATCGAACTCCCGCGCTGCCGCGGAAAGGTCGCCCTTCTTCTCGTACAGATCCATGGCGTGCTTGAACCGGCCGCCTTCCGCGACCCGCTCGAGCCGCTGCGCGAGCTCGCTACCTTTCGGCGCGAGGCGCCCATCGCCGCGGAACGCGTCCGCGAGCCGGACGAGCTCTTCCCATTTCTCGCCGCGATCGAGAACGTCGAGCGCCAGATCGGCGGCCTTGCGCGCCCACTGATCCTGCGGCCAGCCCGCGACGATCTCCTTGAACCGCCGCAAAGCCTCGTCGTCCTGCCGGTGCGAGTAGAAGAGGTACGCGGCCTTGTAGCGGATCGCGACTTCGTTCTCCGCTCCCTTCGCCACGGTGACGTACCGATCGCAAGCGTCGGCGAGGTTACGGTCCACGTCGGTCAGGGCTTCGGGCGCGCCGCTCGGGGACTTCTCCGCCGAGACTTGCGCCTCGCCCTTCGCACGCCGGTCGTCCACCTGCGCGTCGTCCGCGAGCTTGCTGGAAGCGAGCTTGCCCTTCGCCTGCGCATCCACCTTCTCCACCGCGAGGATGGCGTCGTAAGCGGCCTTGCGGGCGAACTCGCCCGCAGGGTCGGCCTCGGCGACCTTTCCGTACTGCTCGGCTGCGGCGCCCCACTCCTCGAGCGACCAGAGGATCTCCGCGTAGTAGAAACGGAGCCGGTTCGCGCTTTCCGCCTGCGGATACGCGTCGAGATACTGGCGATACATGTCGCGCGCGATCCGGTAGGTCGCCGCGCTCTTCGTCTTCACCGCTTCCTGGTGGTAGTCCTGCACGAGCTCGCGGAGCGCGCTCTCGCCGAGCTCCGACGCCTGCGCGACGGCGCTCTTCTCGCCGGCGTTCGCCTTCGCCCAGCCGCTCGCCGGCGCGTATTCGCTCGCCAGCCGCTTCGCTTCGACGAGAACGTTCTCTTTGTGGTCGAGCTTGTCGTAGGCGAGCACGATCCGCTGCTGCCAGGAAGGCGCCCGCGGGTGGGAAGGCGCCTGCGCCTCGAGCGCCCTGTAGACCTCGATCGACTTCTCGAACTTGCCGTCCTCGAAGTACGTCGCCGCGAGCCGCTCGACGAGATCGACCCCGTCTGTCCTGCCCTTCGCGAGGAGGTACTCGCGCGCCTCTTCGACGTTCCCCTGCCGCGCGAAGGAAAGGACGATGTCCTTGAGCGCCTCGCGCCTGAGCTGCACGCGATCCCTCGCGAGCGCGCCGTCGGTATCGGCGTACGAGATGACGTCCTGGAACTTGGCGATCGCCCCTGCGTAGTCGCCGGCGTTGTAGTCGCACCAGGCGAGCTTGTAAGTCGCGAACGCGTAGATCTTCGGTAACCGGAACGCGCGCGCCTTCGTGAAGGCGTCCTTGGCGTGATCGAGGTCGTTCGCCTGGAAGTACCGCTCCCCAAGCTGGATCCAGCCGTCGGGGACGAATCGGCTCCCGGGGTAGTCGCGGACGAGCGAACGGAAGGTCTGCACGGCCGACTTGCCGTCCCCGATCTCCGCTTCCGCATATCCCTTGACGAAGAGCACCTCGTCGCGGCGCGAGTACGTCGGATGGTCGCGGAGGAGCTCGGAGTAGAGCGACAGCGATTGCTTGCGGAGCCCGTCGCTGCGCTCGGTCGAGACCCTCGGCTCGGGACCGGCGGATTTCGGGTCCCGGTCGCGCCGGTCGAGCCAGGCCTTCACCTCTTCGTCGTGCTTCTGCACCTCTTCGAGCGAAGCGAGCCGGGCCTGCTCCCAGTAGACCTCGGCGAGCTGGAAGGTGAGCTCGGCCTTGCGCTCGCCTTCGAGGAGCGGAAGGAGCTTCTTCCCTTCCTCGATGAGCTGGTCCCGCTTCGCGGAAAGCTCCGCCTCCTTGCGCGGATCCCGCGGGACGGCGACTTCCTCCCGTCCCGGTGGAGCGAGTTGCACGCCGCCCGCCGCAGGCGCGGCCGCGGCGACGACGAAAGTGAAAGCCAGGGCGATCAGGGCCGCGCCTCCGTATGCTCCGGCCGGCCGGCCTTCGCAACTCGCGACGCGGCGTCCTCCGTATGCTCCGGCCTGCGGCCTGCGCCCGTCGCGGGCAAAGCCCGCTCGGCTCCAATGCTCCGCGCCTCTGGCGCTCCGCCCGTCGCGGGCAAAGCCCGCTCCTCCGGCTCCTTCCACGTCGCAGGACACGCGTCCTTGATCGTCGCCTGGTAGTAGCCGATCTCGTCCGGCCAGTACTCGCCGTCGAAGGCCCAGTACTCATGTCCCGTCGATGGTTGCTGCGGCCGGAAGAGCGCCTCGGAGGCCAGGATCTTCTTCGCGTCCACGTCG
>JBJMQD010000443.1:0-9693 GCA_045802855.1 Myxococcales bacterium
ACCAGCCTTTGTTGTTCTGATTGGGGTTGTGGCAGAAGTTGCAAGTCGCCGAATCGTTGCGCTGGCCGGCATGGAAGTCCGGTCCCACGCCCAGGGACTCGTGACAACTCGTGCATTTGGTAGTGGCGACGATGGCCCGACGCGCCGAGAAACCCGTCGCCACGATCGACTTGTCGAGAGCCGGAACGACGAGACCGCCCTTCCCGCTGAACCTCCCCGGGCTGCATTGGGGGTCTGGCGGTTGTGCAGCGCACTTCGGATCGTTTGGCGTGTACGGGTATTTCGAAACGTTGATCTGCGTGATCGGCTGGTTGTGGTCGATGAAGTTCAGCGTCGGATCCGTCTGGACCTTGCCGAGAGCATACGTGTATCCGATGCCGCCCGTGAGCATCTTCGCGTTCGCGGGGATGACGACGCAGGTCAGCTTGAGGGTGTAGAAGCCGGCCGGGTCCGGCGTGCTCAGGATGCCGGCACCGGTGGGGATGGCAGTAGCGGTCGGCGTGGGAGGTGGGACGGCCGTGCATATCCCCGTGCCATTCCAGATGTTGCGGATGTACGCGCTGGCGCTCGCGTTGAAGTCGGCCGGCGCCGGCGTGTTGACTTTGCTGTCCGGCGGCACGGCGAAGCTGAAGAACGCGCTCGGCCCCCCCACGAAGTTGGGGATGAGCTCGTTCGTGCCATTGGGAGCGGGGAAGATCACGGCCGCGCCGTCCAGGAGGATCCGGAAGACGATCTGCGGCCGGGTCACGGCGCCGTCGATCCAGGTCGATGCGCTCTTCACCTCGTACGTGATGACGCTCGCCCCGGGCGGGACGGCTCCCGCCGCGGCCACCCAGGCCGCGTTCGTGTTCGAGGTGCCGGCCGGGTTGTTGTAGATGTTGTTCGTGTTGGGCGGCGTCACTGGGACGTGGCTCGAGGGAATGTCGCCCGCCGGCGCGCCGGCGGAGTGGCAGAGCAGGCAGTTGCCGTCGTTCGGCTGGGCACCGCCTGTGTGCACCCGCCGTCCGGGCGGCGCCGGGCTCGTGAAGCTGATGTCGTCGTGGCAGGCGCCGCAGGCGCGCCGGCTCGGCTGGTTCTTGAAGTTGTCCGCCAGCGCGGCAGGGGCCTGGTGGCACTTCACGCAATTGCGCACGTCCTGCGGGAAGGTGACGTTGTAGGGCGTCTCGTACCCGCCGTACTTGCCGCCGCTCAGCGTGATGTGCTCGCCCATGTGGATCTTGTGCACGAACACCGGGAAGTTCATCACGGTCTCGGAATTCACGACTTGCAAATCGCCGGTCCAGGTCGCGTTCGCGGCGAGGCTCGGAAAATCGGGCTCGGTGCTCTGGGTGAACTTGAATTTGCGCTGATCGTTGTGACACGAGACGCAGGTGCGGATGTCGAAGCGCGACCCGCCGTGGAACTGGCCGTCTCCGAGGTCACCGGTACCGCCCGCGATGCCGCGGAAGGTGGTGTGGCACTCGAGGCAGGCGTTCTGGTCGACCTTGTCGTTCTGGCCCGTCACGTCCGCGCCGGTCAGGGGAACGAATTCCTTGATCAGGTTGATGGGCGTGAACGCGTTGTCGCTCTCCGAGAGGAGGATGACGAGGCGATGGACGCTGGCGGGCTCGTAGGAGGTTCCTGCCCCGTCGACCCCGGCGGTCACGTTCTGCGCAAACCGGTAGACGTACGTGCCGTCGCCGTTGTCGGTGAAATTGGCGGCGCTCGCCGATTCGGTATTCGAGGAGCTGTGATCGTTCGGCGCCATGTAGCTGACCCAGCTGGTGTTCACGGAGCCGTTCACGCCCGCCGTGAGCTTGAGCATCGCGAAGCGCCAGGCGAGCGCGTCGGTCACCGGAATGCCCTTGACGCCAAAGCCGTGCCGCTCGGTGACCTTCATGCTCACGACCGGCTTTCCATCCGCAGGGATGGTCACGGAGGTAAGCTCCATGGCCATCTTCGACTGCTGGAGCTCTTCAGGCGTCATCGCGCCATAGGCGATGGTCGCCGCCGACGTTCCCCCATCCGGCGCGGCACCAGGAGGTCCCGGCGGCCCTGCAGGCCCGGTACACGACAATGACGCGACCAGGACGAACGTTGCGCAAAGCTTGCGTGACCCGAACTCCCAGGCGCTCGCCTCGAGCCGCATGCTGACCTCCCCGGCTGGGCGTACGCCACCCCTGCGCACACCGAAGCGTGACGTCCGCCACGCAGGAGGGAGAGAGTCAGACGGGAGAGGGAGCGTCTATTGGCACTTGGTCCACTGTCGCGAGATTTCGCCGCGTGTATCGTCGTCCGGGCACGCCGGTTGCTTCACGAATGGGCAGGCCTCAACCAGGAGAATCGATCATGCGTACCGCCACGAAACTGCTGCTGCTGGGATTCCTTTGCGCCGCTTCGGCGCGCGGCGAGGCCGACCCGAAGGCCGCGCGGGCCTGGAAAGCGAAGTGCGCGTCGTGCCACGGAGCCGACGGAGCGGGTCAGACCGACCAGGGCAAGAAGCTGAAGGTCGAGGACATGACCGCGGCGTCCTGGCAGAAGGCGAAGACCGACGCGCAGATCAAGACCGCCATCGAGAACGGCGCGAAAAAGGGCGACGCCGAGATGGAAGGCTTCAAGGACAAGATCGACGCGGCGCAGATCGACCTGCTGGTCGCGTACGTCCGCACCCTGAAGAAGTAGTCGCGGCGACGGGAGCGCGTCCATCGCCGGGCGCGTCCCGCGGCACGAGTCCAACGACGATCCTTCGAAAGGAGGCGCCGCGTGCGCATCTCTTCCTTGCTTCCCCGGCTCTGGGCGAACTGGATCACGCTGCTCGGCTCCGTCATCACGATGATCTCCGGTTTCGGGATCATCCTGATGGTGGTGGTCGGGCTTTCGACCTCCAGGGGTAACCCCTACCAGGGCCTGTTCGTCGCGATCGTGCTGCCGGTGGCATTCGCCATCGGCCTGCTCCTCATCCCGCTCGGCCTCTACGTCGATCGGCACCGCCGCAGCGACCGTCCCAGAGACGGGCTGCAGGCCGCGTTCGAGATGGCGTTCAAAGATCGGTCCGCGCGCCGTCGCGTCGTCTTCGTGGCCATCGCGACGGTCCTCAACGTCGGGCTCTTCGCGGTGGCCGGACAGAAGACCCTCGAGCACATGGAGTCGCCGCAGTTCTGCGGCACCACCTGCCACACTCCGATGCAGCCGGAATGGGAGGCCTGGAACCGGTCGCCCCACTCGAACGTCGCCTGCGTCGAGTGCCACATCGCCCGCGGCGCATCCGGAATGATCAAGGCCAAGTGGAACGGCATGCACCAGCTCGTCGGGGTGATGACCGCGAACTTCGAGCGGCCGGTGGTCGCTGATGTCGGCGACGTGCCCGCGGCGAAAGCGACCTGCACGCACTGCCACGCGCCGGAGCGCTGGAGGCCGGATCGCATCAAGCTCTTCCCCCATTACGAGCCAGACAAGGCGAACACGCCGAAGTTCAACGGGCTCGCCATGCGACTCGGGGGATACAACCGGATAACCGGGAAGTACGTGGGGATCCACTGGCACGTCGATCCCGAGAACCAGGTGAAGTACGAATACCTGGATCGCGAGCGCGCCAAGATCGGGAAGGTGACCCTCGTCAAGAAGGGCGAGGTCGTCGCCGAGTACCTGCCGCCGGCCGGATCGCAAAAGCCCCTTGGCGTGCGCACGATGGACTGCATCGACTGCCACAACCGCCCGACCCACGTCTTCGACGGCACGGCGAAGAACGCCGTCGATCGCGCGCTCTTCTTCGCCGCCCTCGACCCGGCGACGCCGTACATGGCCCAGGTCTCGATCGAGCTTCTCACCCAGGCCAAGGTTCCGCGCGACCAGGCCGAGCAGCACTTCCAGAAGGCGCTCGCGCAGGCGTATCAAACGCAGCATCCGGACGTGAAGCTGGACGACGCGGCGCTCGGCAAGGCGGCGAAGACGCTGTCGATGCTCTACCTGCGCAACGTATTCCCGGACATGAAGGTGTCCTGGAACCGCTATCGCTCGAACATCGGGCACCAGTCCGAGGGACCGGAGACGGTCGGCTGCTTCCGCTGCCACGACAAGCGCGAGGCGACGCTCGCGTCGGGAAAGAAGAAGAAGCTCAGCCAGGAATGCGACCTGTGCCACACCGGGATCGTCTTCGACCAGAACCCGGACAAGTTCGACGACTCCCTGGCCGCGCTCATGCCAGCCGCAAACTGAGAAGCTAGAACTCGGGCAGCGGCGCCTTGCCGAGCACGAACGCCTGCACGAACTCGCGGGCGAAGGGCGAGCTCATGAGATCGCCCGCTCCGAGCGGATACGAGGCGCTCAGGCCGTCGCTGTTCGCGAGGATGATGAAGGCGAGCCGCTGCTCGGGCGCCTTGATGAAGAGCGACGAGTTGGCGACCCAGTAGCCGTAATGCCACACCAACTTCGCGTCGCTGACGCGCTGGACGAACCAGCCGAGTCCGTAGGGCAGCGGGCCACCACTGTTCGAAAGCGCCGGCGACCACGCATGGGCCTTGGTGTCTTCGCGCAGAAGCGAGGTGCCGTCGAGGGCGTTCGACCAGGCGGCGAGGTCGGGCACCGACGAGATGAGACCGGCGGCGGTCCCGAAATAGCTCGGGTAGGCGGTCGGCTTCGGCCTTCCCTGTCCGTCGAGCGCGTATCCCTTGGCGAGGTTTCGCTCGAATGAGTCGCGGTCGTGACCCGCGAGCGCGAAGGCGGCGTTGTCGCGCGGATTCGGCGCGGTGTGCTCGAGCGCGAGAGGGACGATGATCCGCTCCGCCACGACCGCGGCGAAGCTCATGCCCGATGCGACGCGAATGACGGAGTCGAGGAGGCCGAAACGGTCGCCGTTGTACCGGAACGTCTCGCCCGGAACGCCCTCGGAGGTGTGGGTGAGCAGATGCTTGACCCGAACGATGCCCGGCGAGGCGAGGAAAATGCCGTACTGCGAGACGGGATCCTCGAGGTCGACCTTCCCTTCCTCGACGAGATGGAGCAGGACCGTGGACGCGAAGGTCTTCGTCACCGAGGCGAGGTGATACGAGGTGCCGGCCGCCGCCGGTTGGCCGGCCTCGACGTCCGAGAGCCCAAAACCCCGCGCCCATACGAGCCGCTGATCCTTCACGATCCCGGCCGAGAATCCGGGAACCCGGAGCTCGACGCGCAGCCGCTCGAGGCGTGCTTCGAATTCCGGAAGGTCGCGGGCAGGCGGGGGATCGCCGCAGGACAGAAGAACGCAGCCCAGCGCGGCGACGATGCTCCACCGCACACCGCGTCGCGGCCAGGAAGGATCCGGGCTGCTTCCGTCAGTCATCGGGGGCCTCGAGAGGCCCGCACATTAACATGTAAGTCGCTAGCTCAGCGCTCCTCCGCGACGGACGAGGAAGCCGACGCGCTAGGGGATCACGCGGACCGCGTCGGTCCCGTGGAAGCGCCGGCCCGCGCGCGTCTTCCCGGCGAGCGATGCGCTCCTGTCGCGTACCGTCAGCTGCAGCGCGCTCGTTTCGAACTCCGCCACCAGGTCGGCCGTGCCGTCGCCGTTCACGTCCTGGACCGAAGCCCTTGGTACTCCCTGGTCGACGACCACCGGCGCACCCGCGAAGAATACCGACGCCGGATCGACCCGCGTCACGTCGAACCTGTCGCTCCCCAGGACCGCGACCGGGGTGACGCCCGCGGCACCGAGATGGATGGTGGGAACCGGGTCGCCGGGCTTCACGTCGATGTGGACCTCAATGATGTCCTCGTCGGCGTCGTCGTCCGGCGGGGGCGGAGGGGCGCCGCAGGCGAGCAGGAACGGCCGGTACTGGAACGTGTCGGGGAACCAGGTGTCGCCGTAGCAGCGCGGGAAGTCGGGACAGGAATCGAGGAGGCGGATGAAGAAGGACATCGGTAGCGAGTCGCCGGGCTTTGCCTGGGCGTCGCGCAGATCGCCGTCGTGGTACGGGTGCCACATCTCGACCACCGTCGCTTCCGGACTGAACGCGATGGCGGCGCCGCCGTCATTCGTTCCTGGCACGCCGAACCCGGTATCGGTCGTGTCCTGGGGTGCGCACGACTGCATGGTCCCGTTCACCAGGCACGGCCCGCGGTAGTCATCGAAAAACCCGATGCCGGGGGTGAAGAGCCAGGCGTCGTCGCCGTCGTTCGGACCGCCGCTCTGGTTGGCGTCGACCTCGACCGCATGGCTCTGCCCGAAGGCGCTCGTGTCGCGATCGTACCGGTAGGCCACGTACAAGTTGTCCGCGTCGCTCATCGCCATGATCTCGGCGGCCACGGTGCCGCCGCCCGCGCTGGCCGGCAGGTTGGCGCCGAAGCGCACCTTCACCGCGTCGTCCCACTCCCCGGGAGAGATCACGCCATCGATCTTGGCGGTTCCGCACGCAGCCTGGACCGGGGCGGCCTCGAGGGAGCGGAGCTGCTCCCGCGCAGGCGGGGGGACATGGGGGAGAGGCGTGGGCGGGGGGTCGACGGGGGGAGGGGAACCAACGACAGAGGAACTCCCGCTGCAGGCAGCGGCGAGAAGCAAGGCAGCACAGGCGTAACCTGGATTCACGATGGATTCCCTCGATGGACTTCGCCCCGCCCAAATTCTCCATCGGCCGGCAGGGCTCGTGCAACCGCCCTGATTTCATGCCGCAAAACGGAACTGATCTCCAGGCCGCGAGGTCCATTCGCCTACCGACAATTCCGGCGTGAACATTTCGTGACGAATGTCACGCACACAAAAGTGTCGTGGTGCGGATCGGCGGTCTCGCTTACCTCAGCGCGCATGACTACCAACAGCCAACTGAGCGTCCGGGAACCGATATCGTCTCCGGCGCTGGCGAGCCGCACGGGACGCGAGGCCCATCTCGACGAGTGGGTTGCGCCCGACATCGCCGACGAGCAGGGATTCTTGCGGGCGGGACAGATCCTGGAGTGGATGGACGTCGTGGGCGTCCTGGCTGCGAGCCGTCACTGTCGCTGCCCGGTCGCGACCGCGTCGGTGGACGGCATGGAGCTGCGCCATCCGATCCGCGTCGGGGAGAGGGTCACCATGACCGCCTCGGTCGCGCACACCTCCGAGCGCAGCATCGGCGTCAGCGTGTCGATGTCGCATGGAAGGCCGTCCGCGGCCGGCGACCAGATGACCCTCTCCGGATACATGACGTTCGTTGCGCTGGACGCACGCGGCGGCGCCGTGCCGGTGCCGCAGCTCCGTCCCGACACGCCCATCGAAGTGGCGAGGTTCAGGGAAGGTGCGCTGCGCCGTGAATTCCGCGAGAAGCTCGGCTCGGGCCAGCTCCCCTCGCCACCCCCGGCGCTGACGCGGGACGAGCAGCGCATGTTCGTGCGCGAGCTCCTGAAGCTCTTGCCGCGGTCCCTCCGGCTTCCCTTCGACCGCAGCGACGCGCTTCCGTCCCGGCGCAGGCACGTCTCCTACGTGCACAAGATCGAGCCGGTCCGCGAGAGCCGGCTGAACTTCCAGGGAACGCTCTACGGCGGAGCGTTGATGAAGTGGATCGAGACCGCCGCCAACCTCTCCGCCCGCGCCTACCTCGACGGCGCTCCGGTGCGGCTGGTCGGGCTGCATGGGCTGAATTTCATCCGGCCGGTGCACAAGCGCGTCTTCGTCCACATCCGCGCGGTCATCGCGCACGCGGCGGCCGACTCGCTCACCATCATCGTCACCGTGGATGCGGAGCAGCCACTCGCAGGACACCAGGAAGAGACGCTCCGCGCGTTCCTCACCTATGCGCCGAGCGACCCGCGGGTCGGCATCCCGCCGCTCGAATGCGTGGGCGACGACGAGAAGGCTGCCTACGAGGAGGTGCAGCAGCGCCTTGCGCTGCAGCGATCCCTCGCGCAGGAGGAGCCGGCGCGCCCCTGATCCGACGCCGGCAGCGAAGGGCACGGTCGCTGTCGGATGGCGAACGGCTGCGGCTCCGCACGCATACGCGCGGCTCTCCGAACCTGCCAGGAGTGCGCCCGTGCGTCGCGCGCTCCTCGTCGTGCTGCCGCTTCTTTGCGGCTGCGAGTACGTGAGGCTCCTGCGCCCGAAGGCGCTGAAGCAGCTCAGCCCCGACACCGTCCGTCTCGTCAACGAGCTGCCGGAGCTGGACCAGCCCAACAAGGAGATCATCGCGCGGCTCTTCCCGCAGGGGGGCCTCGTGCACGCCGACGAGCACGACGACCACACCATGCACGCGGAGATCCGCGTCCCGGCGCACCAGTTCGTCTGGCAACCCGCCATCGTGGTGATGCCGCACGCCGGAGAGCTGCAGCTCACCTTCCACAACCAGGACGACAGCACCCACATGGCGTTCCTGCCGAGCGACGGCGCCCGCCAGGTGCTGGAGTTGCCGATGCACACGGCGGGAGAGGCGCGCATCGTGCTGGGACAGCCGGGGCTGTACTGGTTCGGATGTCCGGTCGCGAATCACGCCGGGCGGGGCATGCTCGGGCTCGTCATCGTCAAAGGCGAGACCACGCCGCAGGAGGCGCGCCTCGAGCGCCCGCCCCAGCACCGGCCGGGAGACTAGCGATGCGTCGCTGCGCGCTGCTCCTCCTCGCCGCCGCTTGCTCCTCGTCGGGCCCGCATTACGCGGTGACGCAGCATGCCCGTCCGTTCGACGAGATGGACGTGGGAGAGCCGCGCAGCGCTCCGGCGGTGGCGGCGAGCGTCGACTTCGCCCGCCTGCGCGCCGCCCGGAGCGAGCCGCAAAACTGGCTCACCTATCACGGCGCATACGACGCCCAGCGCTACAGCGCGCTCGACGCGATCGACGCGCGGACGGTGAAGAACCTGCGCGCCGCGTGGGTGTTCCAGGCCGGGGTCATCGGTCTCGTCGCCTCCCCCGCGACCTACTCGATGGAAGCGACCCCCATCGTGGTGGACGGCGTGATGTACGTGAGCGGGTGGGACGGGTACGTGTGGGCGCTCGACGCCGCCACCGGCGCCCTCTTCTGGCGCTACCGCCACGCGGTGCCGCTCGACACGCCGCTCTGCTGCGGAAACGTGAACCGCGGCGTCGCCGTGGCTCGCGGCAAGGTCTTCTACGCGACCCAGAACGGCCACCTCCTCGCGCTCGACGCCGCCACCGGAAAGCTCGCCTGGGAGCAACCGTTCGTGGACGTCCGGGCCGGCGAGAGCGCCACCCTCGCGCCGCTCGCGGTGAAGGACGCCGTCGTAGTCGGCAGCTCGGGCGGCGAGTACGGCGTCCGCGGCCACATCGACGCCTTCGCGGCCGATTCCGGCAAGCGCCTCTGGCGCCGCTACACGATTCCGCGTCCGGGCGACCCCGGATCCGAGAGCTGGCCGAAGTCCAATGCCTGGGAGCGTGGCGGCGGGACCGCCTGGGTGACGGGCTCGTACGATCCCGACCTCGATCTCCTCTACTGGGGAACCGGAAACGCAAGCCCGGTGTTCGACGGCGGCTCTCGCGAGGGCGACGATCTCTTCACCGACTCGATCCTCGCGCTTTCGCCTTCGGACGGCTCGATCCGGTGGCACTTCCAGACCACGCCTCACGACGTCTGGGACTACGACGGCGTCAACGAGTCGATCCTCTTCGAGAGCGGAGGGCAGAAGCTCCTCGCCCACTTCGACAAGAACGGCTACCTCTTCGTCCTCGACCGGCGGAACGGCAAGGTGGTGCGCGTCTCGCCCTTCGCGCGCGCGACGTGGGGGCAGATCGACAGCACCGGACGCGTCACCCCCAAGCTCGT
>JBJMQD010000386.1:0-7981 GCA_045802855.1 Myxococcales bacterium
CATGAGCGAGCGCCATGCCGCGCACGCGTACCTTTGCCGTCGCAATCCTGGCCGCCGCTCTCCTCGTGCCGCCGGTCAGAGCCGCCGGGCCGCAGCCGCGTGCGAACGACCCCGTGTGGGGGGCGGCCCTCGACGCAGCGCGGATCCCGGGCGGCGAATACGCCGTCCTGCGCGCAGCGTACGAAGAGCGCGCGGGTCTCCTCTGGATGGACGATGGGGCACCATCACCGCAAGCGATCGCGCTGGCGGCGCTGATCGCGCGGGCGGGCGAGAGGGGTCTCTCAGCCGACGACTACGGGGGCACGGCGCCGGCCCTGCACATTGCCAGCGCGGCAGGTTCGAGCGTGAGCGAGCGGGCAGCGATCGACGTCGCCTTCTCGTCGGTGGTGCTCGCGTTCGTGAGCGATCTCGGCCTCGGCCGCGTCCATCCCCAGGAAGCTCGCTGGCACCTTGCCGCCGTCAGGTCGGAGTTGCCGCTCGCGAAATTGATCGCCGGGCTCGCCGCGGCGACCGACGTGGACGCGGAGCTCGACGCCATCGAGATGCCTCTCCCCATCCATGTCCGGACGCGCCTCGCGCTGGCCCTGTACCGCGCTCTCGCAGAGCGTGGCGAAGGCCCGCCGCTGCACGCCTGGAAGCGGACCATCGCGCCTGGCGATGCGTCAGCGGGACTCGATGCGCTCGCTGCCCGCCTCGATCTGCTCGGCGATCTGCCAGCGGGCACCGTCATCCCCGCTCGCTACGAGGGTCCGCTGGTCGTCGCCGTGCAGCAGTTCCAGGAGCGGCACGGATTCACCGCCGGCGGCCTTATCGATCGCGGGACGTACCAGGCTCTCGCCGTGCCGCTCGCGCGCCGCGTCCAGCAGCTCTCCTTGTCGCTCGAGCGGATGCGCTGGATCCCGCGCCGTCTCGCCTCGCCCTTGATCGTGGTCAACATCCCTGAATTCGCGCTCCACGCGGTGTCCACGTCGGGGCGGCCGGGCCTCGACATGAAGGTCGTCGTCGGTCGCTCGCATGATCACCGCACACCGATGTTCGTCGACGATGTGCAGGCGGTCCAGTTCCATCCCTACTGGAACGTGCCGGCGAACATCGCGAAGGACCAGCTCCTGAACCGGCTCCTCGCACACCCCGCGAACGCCCTGGCGCAGGGGTTCGAGCTGGTCGAGCGGGACGGAAAGGTGCGCGCCTGGCCTGCCGAGGCGCAATCCAGATCGCGAGGGGGCGCGGGCACCGTCCGGCTGCGCCAACGTCCGGGGCCGCTCAACGCGCTCGGTCCGGTCAAGCTGGAGATGCCGAACCCATACGCCATCTATCTGCACGGCACGCCGTCGCAAGGGCTGTTCGCCCGCGAGAAGCGGGACTTCAGCCACGGCTGCATCCGCGTCGAGGATCCCTCTGCGCTCGCTACCTGGGCGCTTCTGGAGACGCCGGGGTGGAGCGAGGAGCGCGTCCACGCGGCGATCGCCGCGGGCGAGAGCTTGCGGGTCCCGCTGACCACCCCGATCCACGTGCTCATCCTCTACACGACCACGGTGGTCGGCGAGGACGGCCGCGTGTCGTTCTACGACGACGTCTACGGCAACGACGCCGTGCTGGAGAAGTCGATCGAGCATGCCAGCGCCGCGCGCCGCGCGCGCGCCGTGTCCGCCGCTACGTTCGCGAGCGATGCTCGGACGGCTAGCCGCTGAGGAGATCGAGCTCGTCGGATTCCGGCGCGCCTGTCCCGCGCGTCGTCACCCGCCTCCGGCGAGCGGCGACGACGAGACCCACCGCGAATCCGCGCCGACGGCGACCACGATGCTGCCGCCGCGGATCTCGTCGATGATGGCACTCGCGACCTTCGGGGCGAGAGCCGGGCACCCGAAGCTTCGCCCGAGACGCCCGTGCTCGCGCGCGAATGCCTCGGTCGCGTAGTCCGCCGCGTGAAAGACGATGTCCCTCTTGCGCGCCCCGTCGTTCACGCCCTTGTCGAGCCCGTCGAGACGCAACGAATAGCCGTGTGCGCCGAGATATGTCTCGGCCGTGCGAAAGACGCCCAGGCTGGAGCGGTGGCTCTGCGGCTCGTTCCCGAACTCGGTCGGCACCAGGTCTCCCGAGCCTTTTCCGTGGGCCACGCGCTCGGCGAACAGCACGCTGCCGGTCTCGGGATCGATCACCCAGAGGCGCGGCTCGGTAGATGCCAGCGAGTAGTCGATCACGGTGAGGCGGCTACGCCCGATGAGATTCGCCTCCTGCGCGTGGCGATACACGCGCAGCGCGAGCGCGAGAACGCTGGTGGCGAGGCCGGGGACGCGAAGCGCCGGCTTGGACGGGTCGAGGTGCTTCGCGGGCCGCGCATGCGCGGCCGGACGACCAGGCGAGGAGATGGCGACGAGGAGCACCGCGACCCGCATCCATCCCATCCGCATCGGGTGATGATAACAACTCCGCGATGGCGCAAACTTTGCGCCATCGCGGCTGGAAAACCTCCCCCCGGCGCTGTCCAGAGGGACCGGTCGCGGAGGGTGACTTGCAACCTGCCTAGCAAAGTCTCGCGCGGGCCGCTCGGTGGAGTGGCCGCGCAGAGGAAATCTGAACGGCTCCTCCACGGCTTGCGCCCGTTCCTCCCTGGTGCAACGTTCCTCGCCGTGGCGGTGTTCGAGATCATCATTGCCTTGCTGCTCGGCGGCGCGGGTCTCACCGCGCTCTCCCGGCGGCTCGGAACGCCGTATCCCGCGATGGTTGCGCTCGCCGGCGCCGGTCTCGCGCTCGTTCCCGGGACGCCCACGCTCGTCCTCGAGCCCGACCTGGCGCTGACGCTCTTCGTCGCGCCGGTGCTGCTCGACGCGGCCTTCGACTCGTCCGCCCGCGATCTGCGCGCCAACTGGCGGCCTGTCGCTGGACTCGCTCTGGGCGCCGTCGTGGTGACGGTCGTCGCGGTAGCGGTTGTGGCCCGGGCGCTCGTTCCGGACCTGCCGTGGGCGGCCGCGGTCGCGCTCGGTGCCATCGTCGCCCCGCCAGACGCCGCCGCGGCGACCGCCGTGCTCGGGCAGCTCCGGCCGCCGCACCGCCTGCTGGTGATCCTGGAAGGCGAGAGTCTCTTCAACGACGCGAGTGCGCTCCTCATCTTCCGGCTTGCGCTAGGAGCCGTTCTCGTCGGGTCGGTGTCTCCCCTGACGGCCATTCCGCTGGTGGTCGTGGTGACCGCCGGCAGCGTCGTGCTCGGGTATGTGCTGTCGCGCCTGATCGTCCCGCTCACCGCCCGGATCCAGGACGTGCCGATCGCGGTCGTAGTCCAGTTCTGCAGCACGTTCGCCGTGTGGATGCTCGCGGAGCGCCTCCACCTCTCGGGCATCCTCACCGTGGTCGTGTTCGCGATGGCGATGGCGCGGCCCGCATCGAGCTCGATCCCGGCGCGCATCCGGGTCCCGTCGTACGCCGTGTGGGAGTTCGCCGTATTCGTGCTGAACGTGCTTGCGTTCATCCTCGTCGGGTTTCAGCTCAAGGGGATCCTCGGGCGGATCGACGCGGCGACGCTCACCGGCTATGCCGTGGTCGCGGCGGCGGTCTGCGCCGCAACCATCGTCGCTCGCATCGCTTGGGTGTCTGGCGCGGCCGCTCTCAGCCGCTGGCGATGCCGTCGCACTGGGGAGGATGACCAGGCACGCGTCGATGCCGTCGGCCTCTCTCCGCGCGCGGCGGCGGTCGTCGCGTGGTGCGGAATGCGGGGGATCGTGACGCTCGCCGCCGCGCTCGCGCTTCCCGCGGGCGGGAGTTCCGGCCCCGTGTTCCCGTACCGCGACCTCATCCTGTTCACCGCGTTCTCCGTCGTGCTAGGCACGCTCGTGGTGCAGGGGCTGACGCTCCGGCCGCTGATGAACGCCCTCCGGCTCGAGGACGACGGCGAGATCGAGCGCGAGCTGCGACTCGCGCGCGTCGAGGCGCTGCGGGCTTCGGTCGCGGCGGCGCCCGAGACGCCCGGTGACGAGATGTCGACCCTGCTACGGCGCAGGTACGAGGTGCTGCTACGCCGCGCGGAGGCGGAGTACGCGGGCGTGAGGGCCGAGGCAAGCGGGCGACAAGGGCAGGGCCTCGATGTGGGCGCCGAGGCCGTCCGCAAGGCGACCGCCGCCGCACGCCGCCGGATCGTTTCGCTCAGGGCCGACGGGACCATCGGCGATGCGGCGTTCCAGCGTGTAGAGCAGGAACTCGATCGGGAGGAGCTGAACTTCGAGGCGCTTGCGCCCGACGAACCGGAGCGATCGCCGCCGGCTTGAGAAACGCCCCCGATGGCGGGGCATTCGTCGAGGTCGCGCGTGATTTGTTCGTAACAAAGCAAGCTACGCATTGACGCGCTCACGCGGAGGAACTGCGAGCTGTTGATCGTGCTCGTCCCAAGGCAAAGGAGCACGACGATATGGATGACGACGGCAAGGACCTCACCCTCACCCGCCGCGAGCTGCTGATCGCCGGCGCGGCGTCCGTGGCCGTAACCGCGCTGCCGGCATCGTTGTACGCGCAGACTCCGGCAGACGCGCCGCCCGTCGTCACCAAGGTTTCGTTCGAGGTCAACGGGCAGGTTCGCAACCTCGAGCTCGACGCGCGCACCACGCTCCTCGATGCGCTGCGCGAGCACCTGCACCTCACCGGCAGCAAGAAGGGCTGCGATCACGGGCAGTGCGGCGCGTGCACCGTGATCGCGGGCGACCGTCGAATCCTCTCCTGCCTCACCCTCGCCGTCATGCATCAGGGAGACCGCATCACCACCATCGAGGGACTCGGCACGCCCGACCACCTGCACCCGATGCAGGCGGCGTTCATCAAGCACGATGGATACCAGTGCGGCTATTGCACGCCCGGGCAGATCTGCTCGGCGGTGGCGATGCTCGGGGAGATCAAGGCTGGCATCCCGAGCCATGCGACCCGCGACTTGATCGCACCGGCGCAACTGACCGGGCCCGAGCTCCGCGAGCGGATGAGCGGCAACATCTGCCGCTGCGGCGCCTACTCCAACATCGCCGATGCGATCTCCGAGGTCGCGGGGAGCAAGGGATGAAATCCTTCACCTACGAACGCGCGCGCTCGCCCGCGGAAGCTGCAGCGGCGGCGGCTCGTCACGACGGCGCGAAGTTCATCGCGGGCGGAACGAATCTGCTCGATCTGATGAAGCTGCAGATCGAAACTCCCGCGCACCTCGTCGACGTGAATGGCCTCGGGCTCGACAAGATCGAGCCGACGAGCGAAGGCGGACTCCGCATCGGGGCGCTCGTGCGCAACACCGATCTGGCCGCCCATCCAACTGTCAGGCGCGACTACGGCGTGCTCTCGCGAGCGCTGGTCGCCGGCGCCACGGGACAGCTGCGCAACATGGCGACCACCGCCGGAAACCTGCTGCAACGGACGCGTTGCCCCTATTTCTATGACACGAACCAACCGTGCAACAAACGCGTGCCAGGCAGCGGCTGCTCGGCGATCGGCGGGTACAGCCGGCAACATGCCGTCGTCGGCGTGAGCGATGCGTGCATCGCGACGCATCCGAGCGACATGGCGGTCGCGATGCGCGTGCTCGACGCCACTGTAGAGACGATCCGGCCAGATGGCTCGGCGCGGAAGATCCCCATCGCAGACCTCCACCGGCTCCCCGGCGACAAGCCGCACATCGACACGGTGCTGGCGCGCGGCGAGTTGATCACGGCCGTGACGCTGCCCAAGCCCGCCGGTGGCACGCAGCTCTACCGCAAGGTACGGGACCGTGCGTCGTTCGCGTTTGCCTTGGTGTCCGTCGCCGCCATCGTGCAGCGAAACGGGTCGGGTCGCGTGGCGCTCGGCGGCGTGGCGCACAAGCCCTGGCGCGTCGAGGCCGCCGAAACCGAGATGCCGCGCGGCGCGAAGGCCGTCACGGCGCGTCTGCTCGCCGGCGCGCGGACGACGCGCGACAACGCATTCAAGCTGCCTCTGGTCGAGCGGACGCTCGGCGCGGTGCTCGCGGAAGCGAAGGGTTGAGCCATGAAATTCGACACCGCAGCGACGAACAATCCCATCGATCAGATGAAGGTCGTCGGCAAGCCCACCGACCGCATCGACGGGCCGCGCAAGACGACGGGTACCGCGCCCTACGCGTATGAGCGGCACGACGTCGTCGCAAACCAGGCGTACGGATACATCCTTGGGAGCGCGATTCCGAAGGGAACGATCCGCGCAATCGACGTGAGCAAAGCGAAGGCTGCCCCGGGCGTCGTTGCCGTGGTCACCTGGCAAAACGCCGGAAAGCTCGGCAAGGCGAAGACCCATTCCTCGAGCATGCTCGCCGGCCCCGAGATCCAGCACTACGACCAGGCGATTGCGCTGGTGGTCGCGGAGAAGTTCGAGCAAGCGCGAGCCGCAGCGCGCCTGATCCGCGTCAGCTACGAGCGGCAGAAGGGCCGCTTCGATCTCGCCGCGCAACGAGAGTCCGCCCCGCTGACGGGCGGCGGCAGCGGCGAAGGCAGCGCTTCGCCGCCGGTCCATCGGGTCGGCGATTTCGAGGGGGCGTTCGCTGCCGCGCCCGTCAAGGTCGACGAGACCTATACGACGCCGGACGAGAGCCACTCGATGATGGAGCCGCATGCGAGCATCGCCGCCTGGCAGGGCGATTCGCTCACCCTCTGGACGTCGAACCAGATGATCGCCTGGGCCGTCCGCGACCTGAGCGAAACGCTGCTCATCCCGAAGGAGAAGATCCACGTCCTCTCGCCGTTCATCGGCGGTGGATTCGGCGCGAAACTGTGGATCCGCAGCGACGCCGTGCTGGCTGCGCTCGGCGCGCGCGTCGCCAAGCGGCCAGTGAAGGTCGCGCTGGCGCGGCCGCAGGTCGCGAACAACACCGTCCACCGCCCGGCGACAATCCAGCGGGTCCGGCTCGCCGCCGGCGAGGACGGCAAGCTGACGGCGATCGCGCACGAGAGCTGGTCCGGCAACCTGCCCGGCGGCAAGCCCGAGACCGCGACCGATCAGACGCGCCTCCTCTATGCCGCGCCCAATCGACTCTCGTCGATGCGGCTCGCGGTCCTCGATCTGCCCGAGGGCAACGCGATGCGCGCGCCGGGGGAGGCGCCCGGGATGATGGCGCTCGAGATCGCCGTCGACGAGATCGCCGAGAAGCTCGGCATGGATCCCGTCGCGTTCCGGATCGCAAACGATACGCAAGTCGATCCCGAAAAACCGGGACGCGCTTTCTCGCTCCGGCGACTCAACGAGTGCCTGCGTCTCGGGGCGGACCGGTTCGGCTGGAGCAAGCGCAACGCGCAGCCTGCCAAGATGCGGGACGGGCAATGGCTCCTCGGCATGGGCGTCGCCGCCGCTTTTCGCAACAACCTGTTGACGAAATCGGCGGCGCGCGTCCGTCTCGATCGCCGCGGAATCGTGACCGTCGAGACCGACATGACAGACATCGGAACCGGTAGTTACACGATCATTGCCCAGACTGCCGCCGAGATGATGGGCGTGCCGCTCCAGAACGTAGTGGTGCTGCTGGGCGATTCCGCGTACCCCGTCTCGTCAGGCTCTGGCGGCCAGTGGGGCGCCAACAATTCGACCGCGGGCGTGTATGCCGCGTGCATGAAGCTGCGCGAGAGCGTCGCGAAACGGCTGGGATTCGAGGACGCCGACATCGCCTTCAGCGACGGCCAGGTCCGCTCCGGGACTCGCAGCGCGCCGCTCGCGCAGGCCGCGCGCGACGGTGACATCAGCGCGGAGGACGGGATCGAGTACGGCGATCTGGCGAAGAAGTACCAGCAGTCGACCTTCGGCGCGCACTTCGTCGAGGTCGGCGTCGACGTTGCGACCGCCGAGATCCGCGTGCGGCGCATGCTCGCCGTCTGCGAGGCGGGTCGCGTCCTGAATCCCAAATCGGCGCGGAGCCAGGTGATCGGCGCGATGACCATGGGCGTCGGCGCGGCGCTGATGGAGGAGCTCGTCGTCGACAAGCGGCTCGGGTACTTCGTCAACCATGATCTGGCGG
>JBJMQD010000388.1:0-6902 GCA_045802855.1 Myxococcales bacterium
GCTCCCGCGCGAGCTGCGCCGCGGTCCGCTTGCTTCCCGTGTCCTCCATCTCGCGGAGCTGCTGCACGAGCGCATCTCGCTTGGCGGCGAGATCCTCCGCATGCACCGTGGCGGGCGCCTTCGCCGGAACCGCGGCGGCGCGAGAGCGCGCGCGGGCATAGACGAGGACGCCGGTCGCGAGCCCGACCGCGAGGGTGACGACGGCGGGGATCCAGTCGACGGAGGCAGCATTCATGGCGCCGATCCCGTCTTGGGAGGAACGCCGTCCGGCCACCCGTAGGCGAGCGCCCGGACCCGCCGGACCGCGTCGGCGAGCCGCGGGTCGTCGGGCACCGTCCCGCGGGCATCCGCATCGATCGGGGCTTTGACCTCTGCCGCGCCACGCGGCTTTCGCAGCGCGAATCCGATGACCGCTCCGCCCGCGAGGAGGAACGCGGCGGGTCCAAACCAGACCACCCAGTTCGCCCCTCGCAGCGGCGGCCGCAGCCGGACGAATTCGCCGTACGAGCGCTCGAAATCGGCGAGGATCTGTTCCTGGTCGTACCCGGCGGCGAGCTTGTCCCGCACCTCGAGCTTCATGTTGCGAGCCATGGTCGCCGGCGAGTCCGCTACCGACAGGCCCTGGCACACGGGACAGCGCAGAAGCCCGGCGACCTCCTCGGTGCGCGCGTCGAGTTGCGAGCCTGCGAGCGGCGTACCGGCCGGCCGGCCCATCGGGGTCGCCTCCCCCGCCGCGAGCAATCCCAGGAGAGCGATTCCCGCGAGGCTCGTCATCTCGTACCTCTCGCCTTCGCGACGAGCGCCGCGATGGTCCGCCGGTCGAGCGGGCCGACGTACTTCTCGACGATCCTGCCGCTCCCGTCGATGAAGAAGGTTTCCGGTACCCCGAACACGCCGTAGGCGATCGCCGTTCGTCCCCCCGGATCGGAAAGCGAGGGATATCCCGAAGGGTGCTCTGCGAGGAACCGCTCGATCCGGGGCAATTCGTCCTCGTAGACGATGCCAAGGAATTTCACGTCCACGAGCGCGCGGGAGGCGGCGACGAGCGCCTGGTGCTCTTCGGCGCAGGGCACGCACCAGGTGGCCCAGAAGTTCACGACCACCGGCTGCCCGCGTAGCGCATCGAGCGCGATCGGAGCGCCGCCCGCCACCGGCTGGAGACTGAACGCGGGCGCGTTGGTCCCGACCAGAGGCGAGCGCACGGAGTGCGGATCGCGGCCGAGGTTGAACACCAGGACCGCGAGGAGCGGCAAGGCGACCGCGGCCCCGGCGATCAGGACTTTCACATTGAGGCGGCGCGCTCGCGGCGCTGCCTCCGCGGGCTGTGTCACGGCGTGCATCAGTGCGCTCCCTCCACCAGCGGTGTCGGCTCTGTCGCGGGGGCCGGGATCGCCCTCGGGCGCATCGCCGGCAAGAGCGCCACGAGACCCCCGAGCGCCATGATCGCCGTCGCCACCCAGATCCAGGCGACCATCGGGTTCACCAGGGCGAGCAGCCCCACGGTCCCGGATCGCGCGTCGATGTTGTGCACCGAGAGATAGAGGTCCTCGGTGAGGCTCGTCCGCACCGCCGGCGTCCCGACCGGCTCGCGCTGGCTGTCGTACTGGTTCATGGCCGGGAAGAGCGCGCCGAGGCTACGGCCGCCTTTCACGATCTCCATCCGCGCCCGCGTCGACTCGCGGTGGGGTTCGGCGACCACTTCCGCCTTCACGAACGTGAGCGAGTAGTCGCCGATCGTCGCCGTCTCGCCTTCCTTCAGCTGGATCTCCTTGGAGGTGCCCATGGTGCTCGACACGGCGATGGCGACGATCACGATGACCGCTCCGGCGTGAACGACGTACGCGCCGAAGCGCCGACGGCCCCTGCGCTGCGCGTTCCGGAACGCCTCGACGACGCCTTCGCCGTGCGTCCGCATCCGCTGGCGGACGGGAAGCAGCATCTCCGAGAGCGTCACCTGGGCGGTGAATCCGCCGAACAAGAGCGCCGCGAGGGTCCAGCGATTGCGCACGCCGAGGAGGAATCCGACGAGCGCGAGGACGCACGCCCCTGCGAGCGGCGGAAGCAAGGCGCGCCGGACCTGCTCCCGCGTCGCCCTTCCCCACGGCAGCGCCGGACCGACGCCCATCACGAACAGCAAGGCGAGCCCGACGGGAAGTGCCATCTGATCGAAATACGGCCTTCCGACGCTCATCTGCTTCCCGCTGATCGCCTCCATGACGAGGGGGAAAACCGTCCCGAGCAGCACCGTGAAGGTGAAAAGGACGAAGAGCAGGTTTTGCAAAAGGAACGCGGCATCGCGCGAGACGCCGGTCTCCAGAGCGCCGTCCGACTCGAGCGCGTCGATCCGGAGCGCGAACAGGGCGACGGAGAAGAGCAGTGCCGCGGCGAGGAAAGCGAGGATGGTGGGGCCGATCGCGCTCTGCGTGAAGGAGTGGACGGAGTTGAAGACGCCCGAGCGGGTCATGAACGTGCCGAGGATGGTGAGCAGGAACGTTCCGGCGATGAGCGTCACCGTCCAGCCCTTGAGCACCCCCTTGCGCTCGACGAGCAGGGCCGAATGCAGGGCGGCCGTGGCGGTCAGCCAGGGCAGGAAGGAAGCGTTCTCCACCGGGTCCCAGGCCCAATAGCCGCCCCACCCCAGAACCTCGTAGGCCCACCAACCTCCCAGCACGATGGCGATGGTGAGGAAGATCCAGGGAACGAGCAGCGAGTTGCGCAGCGGCCGCAGGAAATCGTGACCGAGGCGGCCGGCGAGCAGGGCCGCGCAGGCGAATCCGAAGGGAATGGTCATCCCGACATATCCCGCGTAGAGGAACGGCGGGTGGATGACCATCAGATAATGATTTTGCAAAAGCGCATTGGGACCCGGCCCGTCCATCGGCGGGCTGGGAACCGTCGCAAATGGCTGCGCCGGGCCGGCGAGGAGGAAGCTGAAGAACGCCCCGCAGGCGAGCCAGATCCCGACCGCCCACGGCATGTACTCGGGGTGCTCGGCGCGATTGCGATAGGTGGCGATGGCCACGTAGGCGCCGAGGACCATTCCCCAGAAGAGGATCGAGCCTTCGAGCGACGACCAGAGGCTCACGATGGAGACCCAGGTCGGCACCGACCGCGACCCGACGTGGGCGACGTAGCTGACGCTGAAGTCGTGGGAGAGGAGCGCGTACTCCATGGTGAGGTTCGCGAGGAGCATGAGCGCGCCGAACGCGTACGCGAGCCGTCGCGACCAGGTCCAACCCAGGGACGAGGGACGCGCCCCGGTGGTCAGCGCGACCACCGCGCCGGTGCTGGCGGCGAGGAGCGCGAGCAGGATGAGGGTGCGGCCGAGGGTGGGGACCACTTTCGCTCCTGGAATGGTTGCTCAACGGGAATTGGAGCTCTTCGCCACTTGCGGGGCCGGCGCCGGATCGAGGCCCTCCGTCGTTTGCATGAGCGTCTTGATGTCCACGTTCTTGTCTGCGGGAGCCCGGTACTTGTTGTCGTGGGACACCATCAGCCGGCGGCTCTCGAAGACGCCGCCCGCGGTCATGGTTCCTTCGACCACGACTCCGATCCGATCGCGGAACAATTGCGGAGGCACGCCTTTGGAGACGACGTGGACCAGGGCCGTGCCGTCGGTGACGTCGAACTCCAGGTTCGACACGCTGTCGAACGGCTTCACCGATCCGGGTGCGACCTGTCCGCCGAGCCTCACCGTGGCGCCGACGGCCTTGTTTCCGGCAGCGCGAAGCTCCTTCGGTCCCCAGTAGTAGACGAGGTTGTCGCCGATCCCGCTCACGGTGATGCCGAGGAACGCTCCGCCGGCGACGAGAAGCGCCGCGAGCGCGAACCACTTCGTCCGCCCACGCTTGAGCCCGATCATGTGCGCTCCTCTCGTGCGGCCCGCTTCTTCTCGGCTCGGTAACGGAGGAAGATCGACGCCGCGTAGCCGGAGAGCACGGCCGCGGTCACGACGTAGGCCGCGATCACGAACTCCCCGCCTCCCTGGATGACGCCGCTCACCAGACACCCTTTGGGCGCGGGAGGGAAGTAGCGGGCAGCTTGGCGGGTGGCTGGACGTCGATCTCGCCGTGCAGCCGCAGCGCGGCGACGCGCGCGCGGAAGGCCACCAGCCCGGTCCAGAGGAACAGGATTCCAAAGGCGTTGATTCGAAGGGGCCAGTGGAACGCCTTGGAGACCGTCTCCGGCGACGACTGCGATTGGTGGAGCGAGTTCCACCACTTTACCGAAAAATACACGATGGGCACGTCGGCGAAGGCGATGACGCAAGCGACCGCCGACCACACCGCACGCCTCGCCGGATCGTCGACGAAGGCGCGCAGCGCGAGAATGCCGCCGAAGGCGAAGACCAGCACCGCGGTGGTGGTGAGTCGAGGATCCCAGTCCCACCAGACGCCCCAGGTGGGCTTCGCCCAGATGGCGCCCTGGGTGCAAAGAAGGAGCGAGAGGACGACGCCCATCTCCAGCGCCGCCTCCAGGCGGCTGTCCCACTTCCAGTGGTTGGTGAAGAGGAAGGCTAGCGCGCAGGCGAAGGCGTAGGTGAGCACCAGCATCGCGTTCCACGCCGTCGGCACGTGGACGTACATGATGCGCTGTACCTCGCCCATGAAGACCTCGGGCGGCGCGAAGGCGAGCCCCCACACCGACCCGGCGCAGAGGAGCGCCGCGCCAAGGGCCACCGATGCCGGGGCGAACCCCGCTCGCGATGATGCGTTCATCCTTCGTCCACCACGCGGCCGAAGAGGAGGCCGCAGAGCGACAAGTGTATCACCGCAAAGGCGGCGAGGAGCGTAGCCCAAGGACGTATCTGGCCCATCGGGTCGCCCAGGACGAGGAGGGAAGTGGCCTTGACCGCGGCGAGGAGGACGGGGACGACCAGGGGAAAGAGGAGGAGCGGGAGGAGCGCCTGCCGCGCCCGCGCCTGCGCCGTCATCGCGGCATAGAGCGTGCCGGGCGCGGAGAGGCCCGCCGCGCCCAGCACGATGACGCCGAGCAGTGGAAGGAGGCGCAGCGTCCCTGCGTCGTACAAGATGACCATCACCGGAACCAGCGCGACGCCGACCAGTGCCAGCTGGATCAAGTTGGCGATCGCCTTTCCGTAATAAAGCACCGCCGCGGAGATGGGCAGGAGCAGAAGCCCGGTGAGGGCCCGCTCCTCCAACTCGCACTCGAAGCTTTCCGCGAGGGAGAGGGTAGAGGCAAGGAGCATCGCCAACCAGAGGAAGCCCGCGGCGTGCTGGCGGAGCGCTGAGGAGTCGGGTCCGATTGCAAAACTGAAAAGGAGGAGCGCCGCCGCGCCGAAGGCGAAGACCGCGACGATCTGGAGCCGCCCTCTCCAGGTGAGGAGGAGATCCTTCCGGAGCGCGGCGAGGACCCCGTTCACGCTCCCTCCGCGAAGCCGGCGATGTTGGCGGCGGCACCGGGCATCTCGGACGCCGCGCCGGAATAGACGAGCCGCCCGCTCTCGAGGACCAGGGCCCGCGAGCAGAGGGCCTGGCCGCGCCGCAAGAGATGCGTCGCCATCAGCACGGTGGCGCCGCTCACGCGGAGGCGTTCGAGGATCCCGTCGACGAGCAGGAATCCCGGCGGGTCGAGATCGCCGTTCGGCTCGTCGAGGAGCACGACCCTCGCTTCCTGCTGCAGCACCCGGGCGAGCGCGAGCCGCTTGCGCATGCCGGCCGAGAAGGTCCCGATGGGGTCTTCCGCGCGGTCGGCGAGACCGACCTCCTCGAGCAGGGCGAGAAGAGCTTCGCGCGACCGGCTCTTCCCGAGGAACCGGGCCACGATGTCGAGGTTCTCGAGCGCGGTGAGAGGTTCGTAGAGGTGCGTGTAGTGATCGAGGAGCGCGATCGTCTCGCGGACCTCGTCGCGCTCGTCCTGCGAGTGCCGCCCGAGGATGCGGACGGTTCCGCGATCGGGCCGGATCGCGGTGGCGAGGGTCCTCAGGAGCGTCGACTTCCCGGACCCATTGCGGCCGGCCACCATCACGACGGTCGCCTCGGGCACTTCGAAGGAGACGTCCACGAGGGCCCAGCGGCGCCCGTAGCGGCGACAGACTCCTTCGGCAGAGACGGCGATCATCCGGGGCATAGCTTTACGCGAAAGGCCGTGCTCGTGCCCGTCCTCGTTTTCGATGAGCTGCGTGCTGGTGCCCGTCCTCGTTGTCGGCATCGTGCTGGTGCCCGTCCTCGTTGTCGGCATCGTGCGTGCGCCCGTGGTCGTGCGACTCGATTCGCGGTCCGCGGCCGAATCGCACGATGGCATGCATCATGCTTGGGCGGACTGGTATGTCACCGCCTCCGCTGCCGCATGAAAAGCTCCTCGCATATCGAGTTGCGCTCGAGCTTCTGCAGCAGATCCAGAAGCTGAACGTCAGCGACGCGAAATTGCGCGACCAGATCCAGCGCGCCGCGAAAAGCGTTTGCCTCAACATCGCCGAGGGTGTCGGGCGCTTCAGCGATGCGGACAGGAGGCGCGTCTACGCGATCGCTCGCGGAGAATGCTGCGAGGTCGCGGCGGCGATCGACATCGCCAGGGCAACTGGAGATTGCCACGTCGATCATGGATGCGTAGCCAGAGACACGGCGGGCCGCGTCTACGCTCTCCTGACCGGACTGGTCCGCAGGTACGATTTTGACACCGGGGATTCAAAAAACGCTCAACTGCACGAGCACGCGCGCGGGGACGAGCACGACGCCAGTAACGAGGACGGGCACCAGCACGACGCCGGTAACAAGGACGGGCACCAGCACGATGCCGACAACGAGGACGGGCGCGGGCACGACGCCGACGACTAGCACCGCCACCAGCACTGCCTTTCAAAAGTTCTGCCCCACCATGTCCTTTCGGTCACGAGCACCGCGCGACGCGTCTCGCTAGGCACTTTGGCCAACATACTTTCG
>JBJMQD010000396.1:0-11938 GCA_045802855.1 Myxococcales bacterium
GAGACGAACACGCCGAGCATGCCCGTCTGCAGGATCAGGAGCATCGCCATGTAGCCGGCGACGCCGTGCTGGGTGAAGTGGTGCTCGTCGAGGTGGGTGTTGCCGGGCCACCAGGGCATGGAGGCGATGGTGGCGATGAAGCTGATGAGCGCGGTGAGGATGACGAGAGTGATGCTGATCCCGTCTACCCCGACGAAGTACTCGACGTTGTAGGCGGGAATCCAGCTCCCGTGCTGGACGAACTGGACGTCGGCGTTCGAGGGATCGAATGCCTTCCAGAGCGCCGCCGCCATCCCCAGCACTGCCGCGCTCGCGACGAGCGCGATGATCCGGGAAGCCTCGTCCGCCTGCTGCTTGGCGAGCGTCCCGAGGCTGCGCAGGCCGATGACGACGAGGATGAGCAAGACGCCGATGGCCGGCGTGAACGTCATCCACGTCAGGAGGCTACTGGTCGTCGGGTGGTCCATGAACCCCTCGGTTACCGGATCACGTACTGCAGGATGACGAAAGCGATGGCGCCGGCGAGCGCGCCGAACAGGTAGGCCTGGATGTGGCCGGTCTGCACGCGCCGCAACGTACGGCCACTGTTCATGAAGAGATCGGCGAGGCCGTTCACGGCGCCGTCGACCACGTACTTGTCGATGGCGGCGTCCAGATAGGCGACGGACCGCCCCAGGAAGCCCATGAAGTTGACGATGCCGTCGATGACGTTCTGGTCGATCCAGTAGAAGGCGGTGGACAGCCAACGCGAGAAGCGCACCACCGTCGCTCCGTAGAGCTCGTCCACGTAGTATTTGTTGTAGACGACCGCCCACGCCCGGGCGAACTGCTCCTTCAGGCGAGCCGGAGCTTCGGAGCGCGCATCGATGTAGAGCGTGCGCGCGGCAATCCACCCGAGGGCGGCGATGGCGACGCCGAGGAACTGGAAGAGGAATTCCTCGGCGTGCGAGGCGTGCGCGAACCGGACCTTCTCCGCGGCCGGAAGCGAAGGAGCGAGGAACTTCTCGAGCAGGGGCTCGTGCCCCGACCAGGCCGCCGGAAGGCCGAAGATGATGCCGGAGACGACCGCCGCGAAGGCGAGCGCGGCGAGGACCCACGTCATCGCGCGCGGCGATTCGTGAGGGACTCCGCCGTGCGCATGCTCGTGCCCGTGCGTTCCGTGGCCGTGTGCCGCCGCCGTCGCCGCAGCCACCGCGACGGCGTGCTCGGCGGCCTCCTGGCGGTGGGCATCGGCCTGCGGCTGCGCGCCGTGCCCTCCATCGTGCTGGTGCGCGACGGAGGCGGCAGCGACGTTCGCGACCGCCGCCGTCTCGTTGGGGGCGGTGATTGCCGCGGCCGCATGCTGGTGCGCCGCGACGGCGTGCGGGTCCTCGAGCCGCTCCTTGTCCTCGTGCCCGTGACCGCCGCGGTACTCGCCGGTGAAGGTCATGTAGTACGAGCGGAACATGTAGAACGACGTCCCCAGCGCCGCGATCGCCCCGACGACGTAGATCGCGTGCCCGATCCAGGGCAGAGAAAGGCCCTCCGCCGTCCACGCCTTCCAGAGGATCTCGTCCTTCGAATAGAACCCCGCCGCGAACGGGAAGCCGGCGATTGCCCAGCACGAGGCGAGATACGTCCAGCGGGTGATCGGCGTGTACTTCGCGAGCCCGCCCATCTTCCTCATGTCCTGCTCGTGATGGCAGGCGAGGATCACCGAACCGGACCCGAGGAAGTGGCAGGCCTTGAAGAAGGCATGCGTCATCAGATGGAAGACGCCAGCCCAGTACGCGCCCACGCCGACTCCGATGAACATGAAGCCGAGCTGGGAGACGGTGCTGTAGGCGAGCACCTTCTTGATGTCGTACTGGAAGAAGCCGATCGAGGCGGCGAAGATCGCGGTCAAGCAACCGGTCGTCGCGACCACCGTCATCGCGATGGGCGAGAGCGCGAAGAGGAAATTGAGCCGCGCCACCATGTACACGCCGGCGGTCACCATCGTCGCCGCATGGATGAGCGCGGATACCGGCGTGGGTCCGGCCATCGCGTCGGGAAGCCAGACGTAGAGCGGGATCTGGGCGCTCTTCCCCGCTGCGCCGATGAAGAAGCCGATGCAGATGACGGCGAGGACCGGGAAGCCCCACAGCGTCATGTCCTTGAGCCGCTCGGCCATGCCGCTCGACTCGTCGGAGATCTGGTTGCGCAGCTCGCGGAACTCCATCGTCGGCCCGAGCGGCACGCCGGCGGGCGATACCCGCGGCGTCTGCACGGGCGCGCCGAGGACCTTCTGGTTCGCAAGCCCGGCGTCGGGCGCGTAGCGGTTCGCGGGCCAGGAGCCCGAGAGCGACCAGAAGAGCACGAACAGGCCGATGATGAATCCGAAGTCGCCGAATCGGTTGACGACGAAGGCCTTCATCGCCGCCTTCGCCTTCTCGATGTCGGTGTACCAGAAGCCGATCAGGCCGTAGCTGCAGAGGCCGACGCCTTCCCAGCCGAAGAACATGACGACGAAGTTGCTCCCCATCACGAGGAGCAGCATCGAGAAGACGAACAGGTTCAGCCAGAGGAAGAACCGCCAGTAGGCGGGCTCGTCCGCCATGTACCCCGTCGAGTAGATGTGGATGAGCGTCGCGACGTGCGTGACGATCATCGTCATCAGCATGCCGAGCGGGTCGAGGCCAAAAGAAAGATCGACCTTCAGGACGCCGCTCTGGAACATCGTCCAGAGGTGGTCCTCGAAGAACCGCTCGTGCTCGGGAGTCGCGAACATCTTCCAGAACGCGACCTCGGCGACGAGGCAGGAGAGCACCATCGCCGTGATGGCGACGAGGTGAGGCGCTCTCTTCCCGTACGTCTTCTGCAGCCGCGGGCCGAAGGCCGTGTTGATGGCCGACCCGACGAGCGGGAAGAACGGGATGAGCCACAGCCAGGAGACGTGGGAGGCCTGCGCGATCTCCGTGCCGTGCTGCTCGGCGACGGCCGCTGCCGCTTCCCCGGCGTGCTCCGCCTGGGCGAGGATCGCGCTCAGCACCGGAAGGATGGTCATGCGCTCACTCGCGGAGGAGGTCCGTCTCCTCGACGTCGATGGTCCGGAAGGTCTGGTAGATGGCGAGAACGATGGCGAGCCCGATGGCCGCCTCGGCCGCCGCCAGCACGATCACGAAGATGGAGAACACCTGCCCGGTGAGCTTCCCCGGCCCTTCGACGAAATGGTTGAAGGCGATGAAGTTCACGTTCGCGGCATTGAGGATCAGCTCGACGCCCATGAGGATGCCGACCGCATTGCGCCGGGTGACGACCGTGACCATCCCGAGCGCGAAGAGCGCGGCGCCGACGGCCAGGTAGTGCGGGAGCCCGATGGTGGTCATAGAGCGGTCTCGCTCGTTTCCTTGATTTCCTTGCGCGCGATCACGACCGCCCCGACCAGCGCGGCGAGGAGCACGACGGAGGCGAACTCGAAGGGCAGGAGGTACTCGGTGAGGAAGGCGACGCCAAGTCCCGCCGAGCTGGGATCCCAGGAAGGCGTCTCGACCGTCTTCCAGGGAGCCATGAACGCCGTGTAGGTCAGCGTCGCGATGGTGATCAACGCGAGCACGGCTCCGGCCGGGAGCCCGATGTGCGCGTTGGTCAGCTTGGGATCCTCGCCGATCTGCTTCGTCAGCATGATGGCGAAGAGGATGAGGACCAGCACCCCGCCGACGTAGATGAGGACCTGCGCGACGGCGGGGAAATCGGCGCCGAGGAAGACGTACAGTCCGGCGACTCCCATGAAGGCGAAGAGCAGGCTCCACGCGCTGTAGATGATGTTGCGCGAAAAAGCCGTTCCCGCCGCGCCCCCGACCGTCATCAACGCGAAGAGGAGGAAGACCGCATCGGCAATGTGGACGTAGGGGATGATCCGATTTGCCGCGTCGCCGAGGAACGGCCCCGCGACGCCGCCGACGATATACCCGAGCAGGAACAGGATGCCGAACGCGGCGGCCGAGAAGAGAAAGAGCGGAATGCCGGAGAGGGGCAGCCTGCGAAAGGCGAATCCGTTGAGTCCCCAGAGGAACGCGGTGAGCGCGAGGTAGAGCGCGAGGAAAAACGCGACGTCGCTCGCGAGGCTTCCGGGCCCGCGCGCGAACAGCCGCGCGACGACCATGCCCCCTCCGAGCAGGAGGCTGGCGAGAATCGCGAGAGCGCGCATCGCCGCCTCGCGGAACGCGCCCGGAGAACCGGATTGCGGACCAACCGCCATTGAATCCCCTCTCCTGCCCCGAACCGCGCCGGCAGCCTAACGCGAGCGCGCGTCTTCTCGCGTTGCGGCGCTTTGTCTCACGAAGCGCGGACTCTACGCGGCCGGCGGCTTCGTTCCAAGCATGATCTTGTAGAGCTTCGCCTTGGTGTCCTCGCCGCCGGGAGCGCAGCGGCCGAGGTCCTTCTGGCCTTCGTACACGATGCCCTTCGAGTACCCCTCGCAATCCGGGTATTCGCAATCGCCGCAATCGGTGCCGGCCATCGCGTCGAGGACCATCTTGAAGAGCTCGTCCTTCGGCAAAGTTTGCGCGAGCGGCGGCCCTTCCGTCTCGGCGGGCTCAGGGGCCGTGGCCGGCGCCCCGATTGCCGCCTTCCCCTCGGGAGCGGGCGCGGCCGGCTGCGCCGGAAGCTGGCCCGTCTTCAAGGTGACGATGATCGTTTCCAGCATCGCCTTCGAGTCCGCGCCTCCCGGCGCGCACTTGTCAGGCGCCCAGTCCTTGCCGAGCGAGATCGCGTTCGAGTACCCGAAGCAATCCGGGTAGCCGCAATCGCCGCAGTCGGTGCCCGCCATCGCCTCCTCGAGCACCTTCTGCAGCTTCGGCTGATCTTGCTTGACCGCGAGCGCGCGGGCGGCGAGCTGGCGTCCGAGGGCGGCGGGATCGAGCGCGCCCTTCTTCGCTTCGGCCCCCTTCGGCTTGTCCGCTTCGAGCTGCTCCTTGGTGGGGAAGGGCGGCGGCGGCGAGTCCCAGGCCGCGATCAGCCGGCGGGTGATCTCGCCGAGCGGCCTGCGCGGGAAGCTCTCCGATCCCTTGGGCGGCTTGTACGGCACGACCGGGACCAGCGGATCCGGGACGAAGCGGAGCACGAGGTTGTTGAAGTACTGGACCGACCCTTCGAACTCGCGCGTGTGCTGTATGGCGCCGGTCGGGCAGGGCTCCACGCACAGCCCGCAGTACATGCACTTGCCGATGTCGATGTCGAAGCGCTCCATCCGGAGCTTGGGCGTCGTCTTTCCGTCGCCCTTGAGGATGTCGATGTTGATGACCTGGATGGGGCAGGCGCGCTCGCAGGCCTGGCACGCCGTGCAGATGTCCATGTCGACTTCGAGGAAGCCGCGGTAGCGGGGCGGGATGGTGTCCCGCACCGGCACCGGCACGCGGTCCGGGTACTGGGTCGTGATGGGCTTGCGGAACATGTAGGAGAGCGTGACGCTCATCCCTTCGAAGAAGCTCTTCGCCGTATCCCCGACGCTCTTGACATATGCGCCAAGAGCACCCGGAGTCTGCCGGGGAGGAGCCTTTGTCGTCACGTTCTCAGCCACGAAAATCTCCCGCTACCAGTTGGAGGTGAAGTCGAACTTGTCCCCGGTATCGCGGATGTTCTGCGCGGTCCGGTAGACGAAGAACACGGCGAATGCGGCGCCGAGGACGAACATGATTGCGCGCATGACGAGCCCGAGGGCGGGCACGGCGTGCACGACCAGCATCCACCCGCCCACGAACGCGACGGCGGCGAAGCTCATCGGCACGAGGTACTTCCAGCACATGTTCATCATCTGATCGACGCGGATGCGCGGAAGCGTCCAGCGCAGCCACATCACGACGAACACCCAGAAGAGCGTCTTCGCCACGAAAATGGCGAGGGAGAGGATCTCGAGCGCCACGGCACTGCCGCCGGTCGCCGCGTCGAGCGTCTCCGCGGAGACGCCGGGAATCTGCCAGCCGCCGAGGAACATGGTGGTCGCGAGCGCCGACATCACCCACATGTTTCCCCACTCGACGAGGAAGAAGTACGAGAACCGCATCCCGCTGTACTCGGTGTTGTAGCCCGAGACGAGCTCGCTCTCGGCTTCCGGCAGATCGAACGGCGTGCGGTTTCCCTCGGCGAGCGCGCTGATGAAGTAGATGACGAACGCCGCGAAGGCGGCGGGATTGTCGAAGAGGTACCACTGCCAGGGAAAGCCGCCCTGCGCGCGGATGATGCCCTGCGTGCTCAGGGTGCCCGCGAGCATCACCGGAATCATCAGGGCCATGCCGGCCGGGATCTCGTAGCTGATGATCTGCGCCGCGCTGCGGATGGCGCCGAAGAGCGACCATTTCGAATTGGACGACCAGCCGCTCATGATGATCCCGACCACGATGAGCGCCGTCACCGCCAGGATGAAGAAGATGCCGATGTTCATGTCGGCGATGACGAGACGGTGGCTGAAGGGCAGCGCGACGAAGACGCAGGCGAAGCCCACCATCATGAAGTAGGGCGCGATGCGGAAGAGGAACTTGTCCGCCTCGGCGGGGACCAGGTCCTCCTTGGTGAGGAGCTTCACGGCGTCCGCGACCCACTGCAGGAACCCGCCCGGCCCGACGCGATTCGGTCCCACCCGCGATTGCATGCGCGCCGCGACTCGCCGCTCGGCCCACGAGAAGATCCCGGCGGTGATGGCGGCGAAGTTGATGACCGCGAAGGCGAACACGGCCATTCCGGCGAGGTAGACGAACTGCGTCCAGGGCCAGGTGGCCGGGTCGTGCCCGAAGTGGCGGACGATGTTGTCGAGAAATCCCTGCATGCCGGTGCCCCCTAGCGGTCGATCTCCGGTGCCACCACGTCGAGCGAGGCGATGAGCGCGACGAGATCGGCGATCATCAGGCCCCGCGAGAGCACGTCGATGATCCCCATGGCGGTGAAGCTGCCGGTGCGCACCTTCACGCGGTACGCGTTCTCGCCCGCTCCCGCGATCACGTAGTACTGCAAGTCGCCGCGCGAGCTCTCGATCCGCGAATACGCCTCGAGGCCCTCGGTCATCTTGATCTTGCGCGGCATCTTCGCCATCACCTCGCCCTTGGGGATCTGGGCGACGCACTGGCGCAGGATGCGGCAGCTCTGCCGCATCTCTTCGCAACGTACCCAGAAGCGATCCCACGAGTCGCCGGTGGCGCCGACCTCGCCGCGCCCGACCGGGATCTCGAACTGCACCTCCGGATAGATGGAGTACGGAATGTCCTTGCGGACGTCGAACTTCACCCCGGAAGCGCGCAGGTTGGGGCCGACCAGGCAGTAGTCGATCGCCATCTCCGCGGGGATGGGGGCGAGGCCCGCCAGCCGCTGCACGAAGATCTCGTTGTAGGTGATGAGCCGGTTGAACTCCGGCAGGATCTTCTCGAAGTGATCGAGGAAGGAGACGAGCTTGTCGGCGTATCCCTCCGGCAGATCGTAGGCGACGCCGCCGATGCGCAGGTAATTGTAGGTGAGCCGCGCGCCGCAAAGCTCCTCGAGCAGATCGTTGATGAACTCGCGCTCGCGCAGCGCATACGGAAAGGGCGTCACCGCGCCGACGTCCATCGCCATGGTGCCGAGCGAGACGAGATGGCTCGAGATGCGGTTCAGCTCGGTGGCGATGGTACGGCAGTATTCGGCGCGCTTCGGAACGGTCACGTTGAGGAGCCGCTCGACCGCCATCGCGTAGCCCTGGTTGGCGCACATCGCGGTGATGTAGTCGACGCGGTCCGTGTACGGCATGTAGCCGTTGTAGGTGACCTTCTCGGCGATCTTCTCCAGGGAGCGGTGCAGGTACCCGACCTCGGGAATGGCGCGCTTCATCACCTCCCCGTCGGTCTGGACGAGGAAGTTGATGACGCCGTGGGTGGACGGGTGCTGCGGCCCCATGTTGAGGAGCATGTCGCCCGTGTACTCGATGCGGCGGAGGACCTCCTTGTTGGAGGTCATCTCCATCGTCGGGCTCTCCGGCGCGCGGCGGGCCTCGGTCACGAGGGCATCTCCTTCTTCGCCGGGGCGTGCGCGGCGGCCGGCGGCGGCACCTGCGTCTCGGCGCTCTTCGCCGCGGCGCGCTTCTTCAGCTCGTCGAGGCGGACGAACCCGTCGAGCGGGCTCTCCCGGGTGGTGGAGATGTGATGGTAATCGGTCCCCTCTTTGTAGTCCTTGCGGAGGGGATGGCCGACCCAGTCGTCGGGCAACATGATCCGGCGGAGATCCGGATGCCCGGTGAACTGCACGCCCAGCAGATCGAACTGCTCGCGCTCGAGCCAGTCGGCGGCCTTCCAGACGATTTCGACGCTCGCTACCACCGGTGCGGCGCGGTCGAGCTGCACCTTGAGGACGAAGACGTGCCGGTGCGCGTACGAGAACAGATGGTAGACGACGTCGATGTTGTTGCGCTTGGGCCAGTCGACCGCGGTGAGGTTCATCAAGGAGTCCATCCGCGTACGCGGATCGTCCTTGAGGAACCGGCACACCTCGACGATCGCCTCGGGCTTCACCAGGACCCACGGATCCTGCTTCGCCGGCTGCAAGGCCCCTACGCTCTCGCCGAACTTCGCGGCGAGAACCTGTTGGATCTCCTCAGGCGTCATGCGCCCCTCTCCTACGTCGCTATGCGGATACCTTGTACTCGATGCCTAGCCCGGGCTCGGCTTTGCCGATCTCGCGCCGCCCCGCGAACCAGCGCTCGCGGACGATCTTGTCCTGCACCCGGAGAAGCCCTTCGGTGAGCGCCTCGGGGCGCGGCGGACAGCCCGGCACGTAGATGTCGACCGGGACGATCTTGTCGACGCCTTTGCACACGGAGTAGGCGAGCTGGAAGAGCCCGCCGCAGTTCGCGCAGCTTCCCATGCTGATGACGTACTTCGGCTCGGCCATCTGCTCGTAGAGGAGCTTGCACCGCTCCGCCATCTTGTAGGTGAGCGTCCCTGCCACGATCATCAGATCGCTCTGGCGCGGCGTCGCCCGGGGCACCGAGCCGAACCGATCGATGTCCGCCCTGGGACCGCCCGTCTGCATGAGCTCGATGCCGCAGCAGGCGAGGCCGAAGAGCAGGTAGAAGATCGAGCTCTTCCGGGCCAGGTTGATGATGTCATCGATGAAGGACGTGCTGGTCGTGATGACCTGGCCCACGTCCTCCGCATAGTGTTTGGACATCCATCCTCCGAAGTTCGACGGGGCCTCAGGCTGCCTTGCGGGGCTGCTCGCGTGCCTCGCGTGCCGCCTTCAAGACGTCCTGCTTGAGGCCCTTTACCCATTCCAGGTCGCCCATCGCCCAGACGTATGCGAGTCCGACGGCGAGGATGGCGACGAATACGAAGATCTCGACGAAGGCGAGGAGGCCCTGCCCGCGTTCGATGAAGGACCGGTACACCGACGCGACCGGGTACATGAACGCGATCTCGACCTCGAAGATCACGAATACGAGCGCAATCAAGTAGAAGCGGGGATTGAAGTTGTACCAGGCGTGCCCGATGGGCTTCTCGCCGCACTCGTAGATCATCTCCTTCTCCGCCGTGGGATTGCTCGGACGGAGGAGATGGCCCGCGAGGAGCGATCCGAAGACGAACAGGATCGCGAGCAGGGAGAAGACGACTACGTTGGCGAAGTGAAAGGGCACTGTTTTTCGCCTCTATTTTGCAAGAATTCGGTCGGGTTCGAGAGTCTACGGAGGGAGGGGTCCAAGTCAAGGCGGGCGACCGCACGCAAGGCGGCAGCGAGGGGCGCGAAAAGGCGGCGTTTTCCCGAGGTGGCGGAAGGCCGGAAGCTCGCCTCCGGGTGCGGCGTTCCGCCACGCCCAGCATGCTGGGCCGGCTGGCGGGCGGACAGGCGCCCAGGCGTTGTCCTCCTGATTACGCCCACAGCGTCCAATCCTTAGCTTGACGCTCGTGGCGATCCTACAGGCGCTCATCAGCCTCATCTCCAGATCGGCAGGCAAGATCCTCAACGCCGCTTTCGGCTGGGCGGTGCTCGCGCTGTTCGGGCGCACGACCCCGAAAGAGCAGACGGTGCTCTCCGCGGTCGTGGCGGCCGCCGCGGCCTGGCCGCTCTTGCTCGTCGGCGTCGCGTTCCCGAAGGCGATGGTCTTCGTCGTCTCCTTCGTGCCGCTCTCGAAGTCGGTGCCGAGCGGGATCCTGCGGATCGTCTGGATCGTTCTCGCGCTGGTCGTGCCGCTCATCGTCGGGTCGGTCATCGCCGCCCGTGCGCCAAAGAACGCGCTGCCCGAATCGCGGCTGAAGCGGCTCTTGCGCGGGTTCCAGGTCACGTTCGCGCTCGCCGCTGCCTTCCTCCTCATGCTCGTCATCGCGCCCGCTCTCAAGATCGTGAACGCGGTGAAGGGCCGGAAGGACGTCCGCATGCCGGCCCTCGTCCAGGAGGGAGCCGGGACGGAATTCATGTCGGCGCTCGTCGCCGCCCTTTCGCTGTACGCCATCGAGATGCGCAGCGCCGAGCCCCCGTGGCACCTGACCGCGCCGGCGACGGTGTTGAAGAAGCTCGGCGGGCGCGCCTTCGCGAACTTCGTCGGCGAAGACCCGCAGTACCGCGTCTCGCAGGACCTGCAGGTCAACCTGAATCCGAACGAGCTCCTCTTGCGCGGAAAGGAGCGCGCGCTCTTGCGCGCCCAGTCGGTGGCGCAGGAAGTGATGGCGCCCCGCTGCATCTTCTCCTGCATGGATGCCCGCGCCCAGGATCTCGAACAGCAGATCAAGCGGGTCTGGCGCATCCTCGCCGAGCGGCCCCGCGATCATCGCGCCTCTGCCGCCTTGATCCGCCGGCGTGACGAGATCGCCCGCGAGCTGGCCCGCAGCGAGGTTCCCTTCGATGAGTGGCAAATCGTCTACCGCGAGCTGCTCCAGCTCGACCGCGCGCTGCGCGGCGACGGGGCCTTGATCGTGCGCGCGGCTTTCAAGGAAAGCGAGGAGGAGCAGATGGCAACCCAGAAGGAGCTCGAGCTGAAGATCGAAGAGCCGGCGCCCCCTGCGGAGAGCAGGCCGCTGTCGCTCGAGCGCCTGACGAATCGCGAGCTCATCGGGCACATCACCCAGAACGCCGTGCAGCTCGCCAAGCGTGAAGTCGAGCTCGCCAAGGCGGAGCTCAAGGACGACCTGAAGAAGGAAGTGGCGATGGCGAAGGGGCTCGGGGTCGCCGGCCTCTGCGCCATCTGGACCGTCTCGCTGATGCTCGTCGCTTGCGCCTTTGCCCTCAGCACGGTGATGGCGGGATGGGCCGCCGCGCTCATCGTCGCCGCCGGCGTGCTTCTGGTCGGGACGGTCGCTGGCCTCGTCGGCTGGGGCAAGCGGGTGCAGAAACCGATGGAAGCCACCTTGCGGACCCTCAAGGAGGATGCCCGATGGGCGAAGGAGCGGATCGCATGAACGGCAACGGCTCGCACCAGATCGAAGGCGAGATCGCCGAGATTCGCGGGCGCCTCGATCAATCGCTCGCGGAACTGGACCGCAGGCGGCACGAGGCGACCGACATCAAGCTCCAGGTGCGGCGTCATCCCGCGGCCGTCGCCGTCGCCGGGGGGGTCGTCCTCCTTCTCCTCGGAGGGATCGGCTATGCCATCTGGGCGGCGCGGCAGCGCGAGCGTCCGGTGAACAAGGCGAAGCGCCTCAGGCTGGCCCTCTCGCGGATGATCGACGAGCCGCAGAAGGTGGCGAAGGCGGAGCCGACGGTGCCGGAGAAGATCCTGGCCGCCGCCGGCACGGCCGCGGCGACGATCTTGACCAAGAAGATCATCGAGCGGGCGATGAACGAGGCGGGTCGCAAGCAGGCAGCAACCGGTCGATAGCGAAAGACGGCCCCCAGCGGCGCCACCCGCGCGGGGGCCAGCCTTTCTTCCTGGACTGCATTTTCGGCGCCCCCGGACGCGTTGTCCGGCGAGGAGCGCGGGGCGACGCCCTGGTTGCACCAGTCCTGCTTTTTTCTCCCCACGACGATCGTC
>JBJMQD010000465.1:0-4487 GCA_045802855.1 Myxococcales bacterium
GCGCGCCTCCTAGGCGACTCCGTCTCCCTGGGCCTTTGCCGTCTTCTCCCGGTCGGCGATCCGCCGGCGGACGTCTTCCATGTCGAGCGCCTTGACCTTGGCGACGATGTCGTCGAGCGCCTGCTCGGGCAGCGCCCCGGCCTCCGCGTAGAGCAGCACGCGATCGCGGAAGATCATCAACGTCGGGATGGAGCGGATCTCGAACGCCCCCGCCAGCTCCTGCTCCGCCTCTGTATCGACCTTGGCGAACACCGCGTCCGGGTGCTTCTCGGAGACGCGCTCGAAGATGGGCCCGAAGCTCCGGCACGGTCCGCACCAGGCCGCCCACCAGTCGATGAGGAGGATGCCTTCCTTCTCCACCGCTGCCTGGAATCCGTCCTTGGTCAAGCTGACAGTCGCCATTCCGCTCCTCCTCATGGCGTCCGCGGCGCCGCGCGCATTCGCGAAACGGTCATCATGCGTGGCCGCGGAAGCAAGTCATTCCGGCTCCGGTGCGCCTCCCGTCCGGGCGACGTCCTCGGTCCGGATCCTGGAAGGATCCATTCCCCGCGCGCGCTTCGTCATCGTGGCGAACAATTCGTCGAAGGGCGGCGCCTTCCCCTTCATGAACCGGAGCGGATTCACCCGCGCCACCACGAACGCCTTCAGGTACGGCGACGTGAGTCCCTTCTCGCGTAGCTTCTGCACCGCTTCGGAGACCGCATCGTCGAATTCGAGGACGACCCCGGCGCGTCTCTCGCGCTCGGTCACCGCGTCCTCGAGGTCGCCGTCGATCCAGTCGTCGACCTTCCGCAGCGCCGGCGCGTAGGCGCCGCCCGAGAGCCGTCCCCGTTGCTCGTAAGCGAAACCGAGCGTGACGAGCGCCGGCTCCTCCAACTCCAGCGTCAGGTCAGTCTCGTTGCGCTTCGATCCGACCCGGACGAGATCGCGGACCATGCGCACCACTTCCAGCGCCTTTTCGCGCAGGTTGTGCGCCTTCTCGATGTTGAGCGCGAGGATCTGGTAGGCGACTTCCCTCTCCGGAACCACAAGGGCGAGGATCGACTTCGCCCCCAGTTCCTTCACCGCTGTCAGGCGATGCCCGCCGTTCGGAGTGTGGTAGCGGTCCGCCTCCCGGACGGCGACGATGGGGTCGAGGTAGCGCCGCGTCTTGTCCATGGCGACGGTGAGCTTGCGGACGTGAGCGTCGGACACGTCCCGCTGGAACGGCGTGGGCTCGATCTTGTCCACCGGCAGGGCGGCGAAGAGCAGCGCATGCCCGCCCAGAGGCTCGCGGTAGGCGGCGAGCACGGCGCCGCCGTCCGCCTCGATCTGCGCCGAAAGCTCCTTCACCTCGGCGGGCGCGTCGTCGCCGAGGCGTAATTGGGCGGGCTCGAAGGAGGTGGGCTCGAGCTTCACCCCTTTGCGCTTGCGCGGCTTCCCCGACTTGGTGACCGGTCTCTTGCGGCGCTCGGGCATGTAAGGTGCCTACCTGACCCTACTCCGCTTGCCCAGGGCCCGCCGCCCGTGGCTTCATCGTAGCGATGCGAAAAGCAGCCCTCTGTCTCGTCGCCCTGCTCTTCTGCGGATGCATGATCGCCCACGAGGAGCCCGCCGTCCGGGGGATGCCGCGGGACGATCCGCGCGCTCCCGTGTCCGCGGTCTGGGTAGGGCATGCGACGGTGCTCTTGCGCATCGGCAACCGGACCGTCCTCGCGGATCCGAACCTGAGCGGGTCGATCATCATCGTCCCGCGCGAGACGCCCCCGTCGCTCCAGCCCTGGGAGCTGCCGCCCGTCGACGTCGCGCTCCTCAGCCACATGCACCTCGACCATTTCGACGCGCCGACGCTGCGCAAGCTCGGCTCCCGGCCGCTGGTCGTCTATCCGCACGGTGGCGAAGCGTACGACGACGAGATCCTCCAGCCTCGCAAGCGGGCGCTCTCGGCCTGGGAGTCGGTTGAAACGGCAGGATTGCGGATCACGGCAGTGCCCGTCCGCCACCAGGGCGGCCGCTACGGCCTCGATTCCCTCTGGAACCACGCGTACACGGGATACGTGATCGAGGGATTCGGCCATCGCATCTTCTTCGCCGGGGACACCGGCTACGACCCGCGCATGTTCCACGAGATCGCGAAGCGGTTCCCCGGGATCGAGCTCGCCTTCATCCCCATCGCGCCGGGCAAGAAAGAGGGCAAGGTCGATCGCTGGGGACACGCCAATCCGCGCGAGGCGCTCGACATCTTCGCGGACGTGGGCGCGCGCTACATGGTGCCCATCCACTTCGAGGCCTACTACAGCAAGGGGACCGACCACGGCGCGCCCCGCCGCCAGCTGCTCGCCGCGGTGCACGCGCGCGGGCTCGAGGGCCGCGTCTTCGCCCTGCATACGGGCGAGCGTGTCGTCCTCGAATCGACCGGTCCGCTAGTGATCCACGACGTCCCGGGAAAGGGCAGGTTGGCCCTCCATCGCGTCCCGGAGCCTTTGCAAGCGGCGCCGGACGTCGAACCGGTACCGTAGCAAGACGACCGGAGTTCCGAGCACGAACGGGAACGGCAGCCGGATTTCGTGCCGCAGGTGGACGCGCGTGCGCGTTCCGAGCGGATCGAACCTCCAGCGCGTTCTGTACGTCTCGTGCGCCGGGTGCGAATCCAAGCCCGAAACGACCAGCTCGCGCGGGCGGTCGAAGACGACGACCTCCAGCGTCCTTCCCATCGGACGCTTCCCTCGCTTTGGCGCTAGCTCGCGGCGGAGCTCGATGGCCCTCGCGCCGAGGCGCATCACGCCGTCGTCGAGCGGCGTCACCTCGATGAGATCGTGGTCCCACAGGCGCACGTTCTCGAAATAACGATCCGCCACGAAACCGAACAGCTCCTCGGGGGTGCGCGCCACGTCGATGCGGGCCTCGACAATCACACCAGCGAACATCGCACGAAGCCCCGTATCGCGCTCGGCGGGAGTCCAGGCGTAGAAACAGGATCGCTCCGGGGAGGGGGTACTTCGATGATCTCGTACAGCGAGTACGAGCGCTTCGACGCGCTCGGGCTTTCGGCTCTCGTGGCCTCGCGGGAGGTCGAGCCGCGAGAAGTGATCGAGGCGGCCATTTCACGTATCGAGGCCGTCAATCCGCGCCTCAACGCGGTCGTGCAGAAGCTCTACGACCGCGCCCGCGCCGACGTGGCGAGAGAGCATCCCGCGGGTCCGTTCCGCGGAGTGCCGTTCCTGCTCAAGGATCTTCTCGCGCTGCTGCAGGGAACTTGCACCACCAACGGCTGCCGGATGTACCTGGGGCAGATCGCTCCGCGGGACAGCGAGCTCGTCCGCAGGCACCGCGCGGCCGGGCTCGTCGTCGTCGGCAAGACCAACACGCCAGAGATGGGGATCCTCCCCGTCACCGAATCCTCGCTCCACGGTCCGGCACGCAATCCCTGGGGCCTCGCGCACACGCCGGGCGGATCGAGCGGAGGGTCGGCGGCCGCCGTTGCCGCCGGGATCGTGCCGATGGCCCACGGGAACGATGGTGGCGGGTCGATCCGGATCCCTGCTGCGTGCTGCGGCCTGTTCGGGCTGAAGCCCACCCGCGGCCGCAATCCGCTGGGGCCGTTCGTCGGCGAGGGATGGCACGGGATGGTCGTCGAGCATGCGGTGACGCGCAGCGTGAGGGATAGCGCAGCGCTCCTCGACGCGACCCAAGGACCGGACGTGGGCGCGCCCTACGTGGCGCCGGCCCCGGAACGTCCGTTTCTCGAAGAGACGAAGCGGGAGCCTGGAAGGCTCCGCATCGCGCTCACCGTGGATTCGCTCCTGGGAAGGTCCGTGCATCCCGACTGCGTCGCGGCGGCACACGACGCGGCGAAGCTGTGTGCTTCGCTCGGCCACACCGTGGAGGAGGCGAAGCCGCCGGTCGACGCGCACGTCCTCACCAGGGCGTGGCTGACGCTCGTCGCGGCGGAAACGGCCGCGGAGATCGAGCTCGTCTCGCGCCTCACGCCGAAGAAGCCGCGGGCGAGCGATTTCGAGCCGGGAACCTGGATGCTCGCCCAGGCAGGACGCGCCTTCCGCGCCGACGAGCTGGCGATGGCGGTGCACGAGATCCGCGCGACGGGGCGAGCGGTGGCGGCGTTCTTCGGGAAGTTCGACCTGCTCCTCACCCCGACGCTGGGAGCGCCGCCGCTCGAGATCGGGGCCCTCGACCCGAAGCCGGCCGATCTGGCCGTGCTGGCGGCGCTCCGGGCGGTGCCGAACGCGACGGCCATCCGGAAGGTGCTCGACACCCTCGCCGATCGCGCGTTCGAGTTCGCGGCCTTCACGCCGATCGCCAACGCGACGGGGCAGCCGGCGATGTCGGTGCCGCTCTACTGGAACGCGGCCGGATTGCCGATCGGGGTCCACTTCATGGCGCGGTACGGCGACGATGCCACCTTGTACAGGCTCGCGTCGCAGCTGGAGCAGGCGAGGCCCTGGAGTCGGAAGCGTCCCTCTTTGTAAGAGCCGAGCCGGTGCGAGTGC
>JBJMQD010000468.1:0-5971 GCA_045802855.1 Myxococcales bacterium
TCGCGCCTCCGCGTACGGTCTCGAAAGGATCCTGATCGACGGAAACGACGCCGACGCGGTCCACCGCGCTGCCCGGCAGTGCATCGCCGAGGCGCGGGGCGGCGCAGGCCCCTCGCTCGTCGAGGCGATCACGTATCGCACGAGCGGCCATTCCCGCGCCGATCCCGGGAAGTACCGGCCGCCGGGAGAGCTGGACACCTGGCTGAAGAAGGATCCCGTCGCGCTGTATCGATCGCGGCTCGCGGAGATGGGGATCGACGAGGGAGCGCTCCGCGACATAGACCGCTCCGTCGAGCGGGCGGTGGACGAGGCCACCGAGGCCGCGAAGGCGAGTCCGCCCTCGCCGGTCGAGGTGATCGAGAAGGACGTGTGGGCCGACGGAGGGTCGTCGTGGCGGAACTGACCTACCGGGACGCCGTCGCGGCGGGCATCGCGCAGGAGATGGAGCGCGACGAGCGGGTGGTCTTCCTCGGCGAGGACATCGGCGCCGCTGGAGGCGTCTTCAAGACCACGGTCGGCCTCCTGGAGCGGTTCGGTCCGAAGCGGGTGCGGGACACGCCCATCTCCGAGCAGGCGATCATCGGAGCCGCGATGGGAGCGGCGATGACCGGGCTGCGGCCCATCGCGGAGATCATGTTCTCGGATTTCTTCGCGGTCTGCTGGGACATGATCGCAAACGAGATCGCCAAGACCCGCTACATGACGGCGGGGCAGATCGCGCTGCCGCTCGTCATCCGTACCGCGAACGGGTACGGGTCGCGGTTCGGCGCCCAGCACTCGCAGAGCGTGGAGAACTGGGCGATGGCCGTGCCCGGCTTGAAGGTCGTCGCGCCGTCGACACCCGCGGACGTGAAGGGCCTGCTCGCGGCGGCGGTGCGCGATCCGGACCCGGTCATTTTCTTCGAACACAAAGGATTGTACGCGACCAAGGGAGAGGTGCCCGATGGCGAGATCGTCGATCGCCTGGGGACCGCTCGCGTCGTGCGAGAGGGCGACGACGTGACCGTCCTCGCTCTTGCCGCCATGGTTCCGAAAGCGGTGCAGGCCGCGGATCGACTCGCGGCGGAAGACGGGATCTCGGCGACCGTCGTGGATGTCCGATCCCTCGTGCCGCTGGACACCCGCACCATCTTCGAAGAGGTGCGCAAGACGGGACGGCTCTACACGGTGGAGGAGAACCCGCGCCTGTGCGGCTGGGGCGCGGAGATCGCCTCCATCGTGGCCGAGGAGTGCTTCTACGACCTCGACGGACCGATCGTGCGCATCACCACTCCGCACGTGCCGCTCCCGGCGGCCGACCTGCTCGAAGACAATGCGGTCCCTACCGTCGATCGCATCGTCGAGACGATTCGCAGGAATGCTGGCTGATGGACGTCGTCATGCCGCAGCTTGGCGAGACGGTGAAGGAGGGCACCGTCGTCGCCTGGCGGAAGAAGGTGGGCGAGCGGGTCGAGAAGGACGAGCTGCTCTTCGAGGTGAACACCGACAAGGTGGAGATGGAAGTGCCTTCGCCCGCCGCCGGTATCCTGCGGGCGATCCTGGTCGCGGAAGGCGCCACTGTCGCGGTCGGCGAGAAGCTCGCGGTCATCGAGGTGGCCGGAGCCGCGCCGGACACCGGGGGGCCGCCACCACCGACTCCGCCGATTCAAGAGGCCGCTCGCCCCGGGGCGAGTGCGCCGGAGCGCGTGGTGCCGCGGGATCCCGACGCGCGCCTCTCTCCGTTCGTCCGCAAGCTCCTCGCCGAACACGGCCTCGACCCGTCCGCGATCCAGGGAACGGGAGCAGGCGGCCGCATCACGCGCGACGACGTGCTCGCGCACGTGGCGAAAGCCGCCGCGCCGCAGCGCAAGGTCGTTCCCTTCAACCGCATCCGGAAGGTGACCGCGGAGCGGATGGCCCTCTCGTGGCGCACCATCCCGCACGTCCTGCAAGCGGTCGAGGTGGACTTCCTCGCGGTCGAGGAGGCGCGACTCGCCGCGGCGGCCGCCTGGAAATCGCGGGAAGGCTTCAGCCTGACCGTGCTCCCCTTCGTAGCCCACGCGGTCTGCGCGGCGATCCGGGAGTTCCCGGCGGTCAACGCGAGTGTGGAGGAGGCCGGGCTCGTCTTGCACGGACCGGTGCACCTCGGAATCGCGGTCGATCTCGGGGGCGAGGGGCTCATCGTTCCGGTGGTGAAGGATGCCGGCGCGTTGCCCCTTCCGGAGCTTGCCCGGCGGATGCACGCCCTCGCGGGGAAGGCGCGGGACAAGCGCCTCGCAGCGGACGACGTGGCGGGCGCGACGTACACGATCTCGAATTCGGGAAAATTCGGAACCTTGCTGACCGCGCCGATCATCGACCCCCCGCAGGTGGCGATCCTCTCGCTCGACGGCGTCACCAAGCGGCCTGCCGTCGTGGGCGACGCGATCGCCGTGCGCCCGATCGGGGTCCTCGCCCAGTCGTTCGATCACCGCGCCTTCGACGGGGCCTACTCCGCGTCCTTCCTGAAGCGGGTGAAGGAGATCCTCGAGGGACGAGACTGGTCGCGAGATCTCTGAGGATCAGCGCGTGCGGCGTGCTTTTGCGGCGCGCGAGGAGGGTGGCGCCGTGGAGGCTCGCGCGATCAATTCCGGCAAGAGCATCACGTGCTCTACCGCCGAGCCCGCGCCGTTCAGCCGGGCGAGCAGCGTGCGCGCCGCCTGCGTTCCCATCTGGTAGTGCGGGATGCGGACGGTAGTGAGCGCCGGGTGCAGCTTGTCCAGGAACGGCATGTCGTTGAACCCTGTCACCGACATGTCCCGCGGGATCCGCAGGCCGATCTCCGCCGCCGCGTCGTAGCAGCCGAGCGCGAGCATGTCGTTCGCGGCGACGACCGCGGTGAAGCCGCGATCGCGGGCGCGCAATTCCAGGAACGCGCGCTTCCCTTCACTCTCGGTGAAACCTGCGCAGACGCCGATCCGCTTCGGATCCGCCTGCAGGCCCGCCTTCTTCATCGCCCGGACGAACCCGCGATGGCGGGCGAATCCAGTCGAGACGGTGAGCGGACCGGACAGATGCGCGACACGGGCGTGGCCGAGCGCGGCCATGTGCGCGACGGCGAGTCCGATCCCGAAGGCGTCGTCGTTGACGACGGAGGAGACGTCGCCTCGATCGACCGTCCGGTTCATCAGGACGAGAGGAATGTCCTGGGCGAGGCAGCGGTCGACGACGGGATCGCGACGGCGGGCGGTGGCGAGGATGAGTCCGTCCACACGCCTTGCCAGCATGTCCCGGAGGACGACGGCTTCCCGATCGCCGTCGTTGTCCGTGTTCGCGAGGACGGCGGTGTAGCCCGACTTCAGGAAGACGTCCTCGATTCCGCGGATGATGGGCGGGAAGACGGGATTGGCGATGTCGGGAATGACGACGCCCACCGTCCGGGTGCGGTTCGTCTTCAGGCTGTAGGCGTTCGGATTGGGCTGATATCCAAGCTCCTTCGCGGCGGCGTCGACGCGCCGGGCGATCCGCTCGGTGATGAGATCCCGGGTGGCCGGGTTCAGCGCGCGTGAAGCCGTGGACGTGTGCACCCGCGCGCGGCGGGCCACGTCGCGAAGGGTCACGCGAGATCGGATCACGTCGCAGGTATACCGTCGCCTCCGCGGCAATGCACGGTTTGCTTGCGGTTCCAACCATCCATCGCCTAAGCTCCCGCGTGCAATCGATTGCACGATCGGAGCCGCGATGACCGGGAAGAAGGGAACGAGGCTCGGGTGGATCGGGACCGGCCGGATGGGGTTCCCCATGGCCGCGCGACTCCTCGACAACGGCAATGACGTTGCCGTCTACAACCGCACCCGGTCGAAGGCGGAACCCCTCGCCTCGCGCGGCGCCGCCGTGGTCGACTCGCCGAAGGACCTCGCTGACCGGGACATCGTCTTCACGATGGTGTCGGGCAACGACGATCTCGTCCAGGTCACGATGGGCGAGCAGGGCGTCCTGAAAGGTTCCGGGCGAAGGCCCCGGATCCTCGTGGATTGTTCCACCGTCTCCCAGGAGGCGTCCGCCAAGGTGCGCGAGGCCGCCGCCGCCGCCGGCACCGCCTTCCTCGCCGCTCCGGTGAGCGGCAACGGGAAGGTGGTCAAGGCAGGGCGCCTGAGCCTCGTCGTCTCCGGCCCGCGCGTGGCCTATGACGAGGCGGCGCCCTACCTCGAGAGCCTCGGCCAGGGTGTGAGCTACGTCGGGGAGGGCGAGCTCGCACGGACGGTGAAGATCTGCCACAACGTCTTCCTCGGCGTCGTCGCGCAGTCGCTCGCGGAGATCACGGTGCTCGCCGAGAAGGCGGGGGTTCCGCGCCACGCCTTTCTCGATTTCATCAACAAGAGCGTGATGGGATCGACCTTCACCCGCTACAAGGCGCCTGCGTACGTCAATCTCGACTTCACGCCGACCTTCACCCCGGTCTTGCTGCGCAAGGACCTCGACCTCGGCCTCGCGGAGGCGCGCAAGCGCGAGGTCCCGATGCCCCTCGCCGCGGTCACCCGCGAGGTGTTGCAGAGCCTCATCGGCAACGGCTACGTCGACTGCGACTTCGCCGCGCTGCTCGAGCTCGAGGCGAAGGGGTCGCAGCTCAGGCTTCGCCCCGAGAACGTGCCGGTGAGCGACGGACTAGAGACGAAGAGCGCGTGAGCACGATGCGCGCGATGGTGCTGCGCGAGCTGGGCGGCCCGGTCCGGCTCGAGACGGTGCCGGTTCCGGCGGTGGCGCCCGACGGCGCTCTCGTCCGCGTCCGCGCGACGGGCGTCGGCCTGACGGTCGTGATCATGACCGCCAATCCGGGCCTGGTGACATCGTTCCCGCGCATCCCGGGCCACGAGATCGCCGGCGAGGTGGTCGAAGTCGGCTCTCTCGTGCGCAACGTGAAGAAGGGCGATCGGGTCGCCTGCCACTTCTACCTGACCTGCCACGCCTGCTCGTACTGCCGCAGCGGCCGCGAGACGCTGTGCCGCAACTTCGGCGGCTACCTCGGCATGGCCGTGGACGGCGGGTACGCGGAGCTCGTTTCCGTCCCGGCGCTCAATCTCTGCAAGATCCCGGACGGCGTCTCCGATCTCGAAGCCGCCGTCGCCACGGACGCGCTCGCGACGCCGCTCCACGCCTGCCGCGAAGAGGCGCGGATCGGCCCCGGAGATCGGGTCCTCGTCGTCGGCGCAGGCGGGGGCGTCGGCATCCACGCGGTGCAGGTGGCGAAGCTGTGCGGCGGCTGGGTCCTCGGCGCCGACGTCACCGACGAGAAGCTGGAGATGGTGAAGTCGGTCGGCGGCGATTCCGTCGTCGATGCGCGGCGCGGCGATCTGGCGAAGCTGACGCTCGAGCAAACGTCCGGTGAGGGCGTCGATGCCGCGATCGACTTCGTCGCCTCGGCCGAAACGCTCGAGGCCTGCATCCGCGCGCTCGCGCCCGGCGGCCGCCTCGTCATCGTGGGCAACAGGCCGCAGGCCGTGTTCAAGAAGGATCCGGCCTTTCGCGTCGACCCAGGGCTGATGCTGCGCAAGATGCTCGAGATCCACGGGTCGCGGTATGTCTCGCTCGCCGAGCTTGCGACAACGCTCGACCTGCTACGCACGAAGCGACTGAAGGCCGTGGTGACCCGCACCTTCCCGCTCGAGGAGGCGGAAACGGCGCACCAGCTTTTGCGCGACAACGCCGTGGTGGGTCGCGTCGCGCTCGTGCTCAGTTGACCGCGAGTCGACGCGTCTTCGGAGCCTACGTCAAGGGGCCAGAATAGAATAATCTTTCACGTGGATCGATGGCGAAACGAATGTGTTCGAGGAGACCAGAATATCCCAAGAAGTTGCCACCAATCCAGTTCTCGGAAACCAAGAACGTCCCTCGAAGCTGAGCGATTTACCGCGTCCTTCGTCCGCGAGCAGCCGCACCGTAGCCTTTTCAAGACGCCCGTGAATCGCGCCTGCGCGCGCTGTCGCCATCGAGATCTCTTGTCCGTTACCACCGA
>JBJMQD010000003.1:0-17133 GCA_045802855.1 Myxococcales bacterium
TGACGGCGGCCGGGCGCGGCTGCGTCGGAAGGCGGCCTTGCGTCGTGGGCTCGCCCTTCGCGAAGACGTCCAGGCGGTTGCCCGAGGAGTTGCTCGTGTAGTTGGCGCGCTTGAGCGTCACGCGGCCCGGGATCGTATCGGTGAACAGGCGGCCGATGAGGCTGAAATCGGTCGTCTCGATGAAGTCGATGCCGGGACCGCCGAGGTTCGAGCCGACGGGGCCCTCGATGCGGAAGAGGTTGTGGTTGCGCGACGCGCCGGTCGAATCGATGAAGTTCGGCAGCGTGCTGCCCGTCACCGGACCGCTCCGGCCCGGATCAGCGATGTAGAGCTTCCCGGGAATCGGGCCCGTGCTCGCCGGAAGCTCGGCACCGCCCGGAGTGTTCGACGGGAGAAGGAAGGGCCCGAGGCGCGAGGTCAGCGCGCCGCTGAAGTCGCCCACCGCGCCGATGCCGACGTCGTCGGTGCTGAAGATCCGGTCGCCGGCCACGCCCTCGATCACTTCCTCGCCGTACGGATGGATGAACCGGTAGGTGCCCGTAGCCGGGAGCGGCTCGAGGCGGACGCGGATACGGGAGAACATGATCTGCGCGCCGTCCTGGACGCCCGCGCTGAAGGCAGATTCCACGGCGAGCACGAGCAACGCCCTGCCGCCGGTGGCGGGGGTCATGCTCGCGTCAGCCGCGAAGTAGAAGTGCTCGTCGAAGAAGTTGGTCGGGAATGATTCCGGCGGAATGACGTCTCCCGTGAGGACGTTGCAGTAGCCCCCGTCGACTTCCGCCTGGTTGAGCGGAGCGCAAAACTCGATGCCGATGCCGGTCTTGTCCTGATACCAAGCCGGGAATCCACCGATCTTCGGGTCGTTGCTGACAGGGCCCACGCGCTCGAGCTCGGCGCGGGCAGGAAAGGCGACCCCGAGCATCAGCACGGCGGCCGACAGTCCCAGGATCGCGGACAAATCTCTAGTAATTCCATTCAACTGCATGGACTTCATGATGAAAATCCCCCCTCGGGATTGGACGAAGAAGCGAAGCCGCTTTCTTCCGTTCTAAGTGTTTTTGTGCAGCACTACTGCCAGGCACCGTACTCCGACTATCGCCCGAGAGGCAAGCCTAAGGTCTTACAGACGTTAGTCTTAATGAAATGTAATGCGGTCAGTTATCGACGGATCACGCAAGTGCGCGGAGCCCTTCAGATACGTGATGTAGCCGCACGTCGCGCGGCGGGTGCGCATGACAGGCGTGCAATCCTCGTCACGCTGCGATAGGGCACGAGGCATGACGGGACCCGGACCCGATGGCCGATTCGCTTGGGAAGATCCACTCCTCCTCGACGATCTGCTGGCGGAGGACGAGAAGCACATCCGCGACATGGCGCGGTCGTACGCCCAGGAGAAGCTGATGCCGCGCATCCTGGAGGCGAACCGGCACGAGAGGTTCGACCGGCGCATCATCAACGAGATGGGCGAGCTGGGAATGCTCGGCTCGACCTTGCAGGGGTACGGCTGCGCCGGCGTCAATTACGTCTGTTACGGGCTCATCGCGCGCGAGCTCGAGCGCGTGGACAGCGGCTACCGATCGGTAATGAGCGTGCAGTCGAGCCTCGTCATGTACCCCATCTACGCCTATGGCTCGGAAGAGCAGAAGCAGCGGTTCCTGCCTCGCCTCGCCACGGGGGAGATGGTCGGCTGCTTCGGCCTCACCGAGCCGAACCACGGTTCCGATCCGGGCAGCATGGAGACCCGGGCCCGCAAGGACCGCAACGGCTATGTGTTGAGCGGCGAGAAGGCGTGGATCACGAACTCTCCCATCGCCGACGTCTGCGTCGTCTGGGCGAAGGACGACGAGGGCGAGATCCGCGGCTACCTCGTCGAGCGGGGCTTCGCCGGGCTCACGACCCCCGACATGAAGGGGAAGTTCAGCCTGCGCGCCTCGAGCACCGGGATGATCGTGATGGACGAGGTCCGGGTCCCCGAGGCGAACCTCCTTCCCGGCGTGAGGGGCCTGCGAGGACCGTTCGGATGCCTGAACCGGGCGCGCTACGGAATCGCCTGGGGGGCCCTCGGGGCGGCCGAGTTCTGCTGGCACCGGGCGCGGCAGTACACCCTCGACCGCAAGCAGTTCGGCCGGCCGCTCGCGGCAAATCAGCTGATTCAAGTGAAGCTCGCCAACATGCAGACCGAGATAACCCTCGGACTCGCGGCCGTGCATCGCCTCGGGCGGCTGATGGACGAGGGCCGCGCGGCGCCCGAGATGATCTCGATGCTCAAGCGCAACTCCTGCGGCAAGGCGCTCGACATCGCTCGCGTCGCCCGCGACATGCACGGCGCGAACGGCGTCTCGGACGAGTTCCACGTCATCCGCCACGCCATGAACCTCGAGGCGGTGAACACGTACGAGGGGACGCACGACGTGCACGCGCTCATCCTCGGCCGCGCGCAGACGGGCATCCCCGCCTTCGCGAATTAGATATCAGCCGAATCAAGTTTGCCGGAGCAGGAGCGAGCGCCTCGCTCCCCGCCCCCTCCCCGACCGGGCTCGATGCCGCTCCGTGGCCGAGCGTCGCGGCACCTCCGTCTCTGCATCGGGAGGGAAACGATACCGATGCGCAACGGAATGGTGGTCTGGATGGGCGTGGTGGGGCTCTCGGCGTTCCTGGCGGCGTGCGGCGGCGGGCATTCGGGGACCGAGGGGGGATCTCCGAGCGGCTCGCCGCCCGCGCCGCCGCCGCCCGCAGCGCAGCATTTCCTGGTGGTTTCCACGGCCGGCTCGGGAACGGTCCGCTCGAGCCCTGCGGGAATCGACTGCGGGCTCGCTTGCTCCGCGCTGCTCGCCGAAGGAACGCAGGTCGTGCTCACCCCCGCGCCCGATCCAGGCTGGAGGTTCGCTGGCTGGGGCGGCGGCTGCACCGGCCTCGGGGGGTGCGCCGTCAGGCTCACCGCGGACGTGAAAGTGTTCGTCACCTTCGTGGCGCTTCCGCCTACACCGGCGGGCAAGCACACCGTCACCGTCACCCCGTCTGGCGCGGGTTCGGGCCGGATCTCTTCGGCTCCGGCCGGGATCGACTGCGGCGCGGCCTGTTCCGCCCAGTTCGACGACAACGCGAGCGTGGTCCTCACCGCGACGCCCGCGCCGGGTTCGACCTTCTCCGGCTGGACGGGAGCGTGCTCCGGATCCAGCAGCTGCCAGCTGACGGTCGGCTCGGACCTGCAAGTCGGCGCCGCGTTCGACGGAACCCCGCCACCATCGCCGAGGACATCCGGCTGGGTCTCGCCCGCCGGCAGCGACGTCGTCGCCATCGCCACCGATCCGTCGGGAAACACGGTCGCGCTGGTCGTCGACCCCTCGGGAGTCAGCCTGAGCAAGCTCGATCCAGCAGGAAAAGCGATCTGGACCAGGGCCTTCGACGGGTCGGCCGGCGCGAACGTCGACCCGGGCACCACACTCGCGACCGATGCGAACGGTGACGTCTATCTCTTCTGGGCCTCGCAGTGCGCGGACTTCGGCTGTAATGGCACCATCGACTTCGGCGACGGCGCGACGCCCGCTGCTGCCCTGGTCAAGCTCGATCCCGACGGCAATCTCCTCTGGGAGCATCGCCTTCCGGAGGACGGCGCGGAGCTCGCGGTGAACGCGAACGGCGACGCCGTCTTCCGTTCCTGGCGCTCGACCGACACCAGCACGACCGACGTGGTGCGGGTGGACCAGGACGGCACGCAGGTGTGGACGAAGACCTCGCGCGGCCTCGGCCACGTCGCGATCGACGCCGCCGGCAACGTCCTCGTCGGCGCGGTGACTTCGCAGACGGATCCGATCTTCGGGCAGACCTTCCAGAGCGACGGCCCGGTGGTCGCGAAGCTCGCCTCGGCGGACGGTTCCATCGTCTGGGCGAGGCGGATCGCCGAGGGCGTCGTGGGAGAGGCGCCCGCGCTCGGCGTGGACGCGTCCGGGGCAGTGGTCGCGGCGGGCGACATCGGCGGCGCCTTCGATTTCGGCGGCGAGCACCATGACGTCGGGACGCTTCCGGCGGCTCCCTCGATCTTCGTCTTCAATGCGGACGGCAGCGAGCGCTTCGCTCGCGAAATTTCCCCCGCGGTGCACGTCCTCGTCGCGGTCGAGCCGTCGGGGAGGGCGTCCTTCGCCGGCAGCATGCCGGGCATGGTGACCGTCACGACGTTCGACCTCGCCGGCGTCGCGATCGCCACGTCCAGCTTCCAGCCGACGGGCGCAGGCGCTGCGATCACGGTCCACTCGATCGCGATCAACCCTGCCGATCACAACACGGTGCTGGGCGGCAACTTCGCAGGCACCGTCGACTTCGGCAGCGGACCTACGGCCGCGCAAGCGCAGCAGGGGTACGTGGCGAACCTGGGCAAGTAGGGAGAGGGTGGGCGCCGCCGCGCGAGGAGCGGGGGGACCGCACCGCGGCGGCGTCCATTTTACCGGCGAAACGTTTGCGTCGCCCAGCGCGTCGGGTGCGCAATCCTTGCGTCGCGACCCGATGTTTCGTCAGAACGCGGTGGCACGTTCGTTGCGTAGTTCCTGGGAATCGTGAACAACCTCTCCCAGAAGCGTTCCACGGTCATCTTCGACGGCAACGAAGCCGCTGCGTCGGTAGCGCACCGCGCGAGCGAGGTGATCGCGATCTACCCGATCACTCCCTCCTCCACGATGGGCGAATTGGCGGACGAGTGGTCCGCCGCGGGCAACAAGAACCTCTGGGGCACCGTCCCCGAGGTGATCGAGATGCAGTCCGAAGCCGGAGCGGCCGGCGCCGTCCACGGCGCGCTGCAGGCGGGTGCGCTCTCGACGACGTTCACGGCATCGCAAGGCCTGCTCCTGATGATCCCCAACATGTACAAGATCGCGGGCGAGCTGACGGCTTTCTGCATGCACGTGTCCGCCCGCGCTCTAGCGACGCACGCCCTTTCCATCTTTGGCGATCACAGCGACGTGATGGCCTGCCGGCAGACCGGTTTCGCGCTCCTCGCTTCCGGATCGGTGCAAGAAGCGCACGACCTTGCCGCCGTTGCGCACGCGGCCACGCTGCGCGCGCGCATTCCTTTCCTGCACTTCTTCGACGGGTTCCGCACTTCGCACGAGCTGAACAAGATCGAGAAGCTCGCCGACGACGACCTGCGCGCGCTGCTCCCCGACGACCTCATCGCCGCGCATCGCAGCCGCGCGCTGACGCCCGACCGGCCGCTCCTGCGCGGCAGCGCGCAGAACCCGGACGTCTTCTTCCAGGCGCGCGAGGCGGCGAACCCCTTCTACGATCGGACGCCGCAGATCGTGCAGGAAGCGATGGACCAGCTGGGCGCCCTCGTCGGCCGCCGATATCGCCTGTTCGACTACGCGGGGCATCCGGAAGCGGAGCGCGTGATCGTCGCGATGGGGTCGGGCGCCGAGGTCGCGCACGAGGCCGTCGACTGGCTCAACTCTCGCGGGCACAAAGTCGGCGTCCTCAAGGTCCGCCTCTACCGGCCCTGGTCGACGAAGCACTTCGTCGCGGCTCTGCCGAAGACGGTCAAGCAGATCGCGGTCCTCGATCGAACCAAGGAACCGGGAGCCCCCTTCGAGCCGCTCCACGGCGACGTGATCGCTGCGCTGCGCGAGGGGCGGGAGGATGGGCTCACCGATCTCGATCCGCGCGTCATCGGCGGGCGGTACGGGCTCTCGTCGAAGGAGTTCACTCCCGCGATGGTCGTGGCGGTCTTCGACGAGCTTTCGAAAGCAAAGCCGCGCCGCAGGTTCACGGTCGGAATCGTCGACGACGTGACCCATCTGTCGCTCGACTACGACCGTGACCTCGACATCGAGGCGGCTGACGTGGTGCGAGCGGTGTTCTACGGTCTGGGCGCCGACGGCACCGTGGGCGCCAACAAGAACTCCATCAAGATCATCGGCGAGGAGACCGCGAACTACCCGCAAGGGTACTTCGTCTACGACTCGAAGAAGTCCGGAGCCGTCACCATCTCGCACCTGCGCTTCGCGGCGCACCCGCTGCGCTCGAGCTATCTCGTGCGCAGCGCGAAGTTCGTCGGCTGCCACCAGTTCGGCTTCCTCTCCCGCTACGACGTGCTCGCCGAGGCAGCGCCCGGCGCCGTCTTCCTCTTGAATTCGCCCTATTCGAAGGACGAGGTATGGGACCACCTCCCGTGCGAGGTGCAGAAGCAGATCGTCGACAAGGGGATCCGCCTCTTCGTCATCGACGCGCTGGAGGTGGCGAACGCGAACGGCATGAAGGGCCGCATCAACACCGTGATGCAGACCTGCTTCTTCGCCATCTCCGGCGTCTTGCCGAAGGACGAGGCGATCGCCGCCATCAAGCACGGCGTGGAGAAGACGTACGGCAAGAAGGGCGCGCAAGTCGTGCAGAAGAACTTCCAGGCCATCGACGCGACGCTCGCGAATCTCCACGAGGTCGCGGTGCCGGAGGCGGTCACCTCGAAGATCGCCATGCCGCCCGTCGTCTCAAACGCCGCGCCCGAGTTCGTCAAGCGCGTCACCGCGCTGATGATGGCGAACAAGGGCGACTTGCTCCCGGTGTCCGCCTTCCCGCCCGACGGCACCTGGCCGACGGGAACGACGAAGTGGGAGAAGCGCAACATCGCCTCCGAGATCCCCGTCTGGGACGAGGCGCTCTGCATCCAGTGCAACAAATGCGCGATGGTCTGCCCGCACGCGGCCATCCGGGCGAAGATCTTCGACCCCGCGGCGCTCGCCTCTGCGCCCGACAACTTCCAGGCGGTCGATTTCAAGTCCAAGGACTTGAAAGGGCATAAATATCGCATCCAGGTGGCGCCCGAGGACTGCACCGGCTGCACCCTGTGCGTGATGGTGTGCCCGGCGAAGGACAAGGCGAATCCGCGGCACAAGGCGATCGACATGAAGCCGCAGATTCCGCTCCGCGAACAGGAAGCGAGGAACTACGAATTCTTCCTCGGCCTGCCGGAAGGCGACCGCACGAAGCTTCCGCTCGACGTGAAGCACACGCAGTTCCTTCAGCCGCTCTTCGAATACTCCGGGGCCTGCGCGGGCTGCGGCGAGACGCCCTACGTGAAGCTGATGACGCAGCTTTACGGAGACCGGCTCCTGGTGGCGAACGCCACCGGCTGCTCGTCGATCTACGGCGGGAACCTGCCCACGACGCCCTACACCTGCGACCCCAACGGACGCGGTCCGGCCTGGGCCAACTCGCTCTTCGAGGACAACGCCGAGTTCGGCCTGGGCCTGCGTCTCGCGGCCGACAAGCACGCGCAGCAGGCGCGCGAGCTTCTCGAGGGGGTCTCGGCGCGGCTCCCCGGCTTGCTCGTCGCGGACTTGATTGGGGCCGATCAGTCGACCGAGGCAGGCATCGCCGCGCAACGCGGACGCGTCGTGAGATTGCGCGATGCGCTCGCCTCGATTCCGGGCGCCGAGGCGAGGCGGCTCGAGCAGCTCGCCGATTATCTGGTGAAGAAGAGCGTCTGGATCGTGGGCGGCGACGGCTGGGCCTACGACATCGGCTACGGCGGCCTCGATCACGTGCTCGCCACCGGCCGCAAGGTGAACATCCTCGTGCTCGACACCGAGGTCTATTCGAACACCGGCGGGCAGCAGTCGAAGGCGACCCCGATCGGCGCCGCCGCCAAGTTCGCGGCCTTGGGCAAGGCGCGGCCGAAGAAGGACCTGGGCATGCTGGCGATGGCCTACGGCAACGTCTACGTGGCGCGCGTCGCCTTCGGGGCGAAGGACGCGCAGACGCTGAAGGCGTTCCAGGAGGCCGAGGCGTACCCCGGCACGTCCATCATCATCGCCTACAGCCAGTGCATCGCGCACGGCTACGACATGGCCTTCGGCCTCGAGCAGCAGAAGCTCGCCGTCGACACCGGCTACTGGCCGCTCTACCGGTACGATCCGCGGCGGGCAGGCGCGTTCCAGCTCGACTCCGCGGCGCCCAAGGGGGACGTGGGGGCGTTCATGGGCAACGAGACCCGCTTCCGCATGGTCGAGCAGCAGAATCCCACCCGTTACCGGGAGCTGGTGCAACTCGCGCGCGCGAACATTGCCGACCGGTTCCAGCTCTACGAGCGGCTTGCAGAAGCCAAACCCGAGCCCGCCGCGGCAAAGGCGAAGTAGGAGCACATGGATCTCACGACCAGGTACCTGGGGCTCGAGCTCTCTTCGCCGCTCATGCCGGGCGCCTCTCCGCTCGCGGACGACCTCGACGCCGTCCGGCGGCTGGAGGACGCGGGGGCGTCGGCGATCGTGATGCGCTCGCTCTTCGAGGAGCAGATCTATCGCGAATACGCGGGAGCGCAGGCGATGTTGGAGAGGTACGCCGACGGATCGGCCGAGGCGCTCACCTATTTCCCCCGCACCGACGAGTTCGCGCTCGGACCCGAGGAGTACCTGAAGCAGGTCCGCCGTATCAAGGAGGCTGTGCGCGTTCCGGTGATCGCCTCGCTGAACGGCATCACGCCGGCGGGGTGGCTCACCTACGCGCGCCTCATCCAGCAAGCGGGCGCGGACGCGCTGGAGCTGAACGTCTATTACCTCGCGACCGATCGGAGCGAGCCGGGCTTCGCGGTGGAGGAACGGACCACGCAGATCGTACGGACCGTGAAATCCGCCGTGAGCATCCCGGTCGCGGTGAAGCTCTCGCCCTTCTTCTCCTCGCTGCCGCACTTCGCCGACGAGCTGACGATGGCCGGCGCCGACGGCCTGGTCTTCTTCAACCGGTTCTTCCAGCCGGACATCGACATCGCCGCCCTGGAGGCCGTCCCGGCGCTGCAGCTGTCGGACTCCTCCGAGCTGCTCCTGCGTTTGCGCTGGGTGGCGATCGTACAGCCCGGCGTGGACGTGCCAATCGCGATCTCGGGCGGAGTCCACACGGCGAGCGACGTCGTCAAATCGATCATGGCGGGAGCGAGCGCGGTCCAGGTGGTGTCGGCGCTCTTGAAGAACGGACCCGAGTATCTCAAGCACCTGCGCGTCGGGCTCGAGAGGTTCATGACCGAGCACGAGTACACGTCCGTCTCGCAGATGCGGGGAAACATGAGCCTCGCGAAGTGCCCGGACCCGACTGCCTTCTCGCGGGCGAACTACATGCGGATCCTGCAGACCTGGCGGTGGTGACTTAGCGTCCGTCCACGGTGGCGCCTTCCCGCAGGAGCGCCTCGATCTCCGCCGTATCGAGTCCCGCCTCGCGCAGGACCTCCACGCTGTGCTCGCCGAGGCGGGGCGCGGGGCGCGTGATCTGTAGCGAGGCGCCGTCCCAGCGGCTGGGGATCCCCGCCACCCGCACTCGACCCTCGGTAGGGTGGTCGATCATCCGGAAGAACCCGACGGCGGCGAGATGCTCGTCGTCGATCAGATCGTCGAGGTCGTTCACACGCACGCAGGGGATGTCATTCGGCTCGAGCAATTCCAGCCATTCCGCCGTGGTCCGCGTCGGAAAAATCTCCGCGAGCCGCCCGTACGCGGCGTCGTAGTTCTTGGCGCGGCCGGCGTATGTGGCAAGCCGCGGATCGGAAGCGAGCTCCTCGGAACGCCCGATCAGCCGGAAGAAGGTCTGCCACTGCTTGTCGGTGTAGACGAGAACGCAGAGCCAGCCGTCGCGCGTCTGGTACGGTTGGCGGTGCAAGAGCCGCACGTAGCCGGGAGGTCCGAGCGGCGGGTCGAAGGTGCGTCCTCCCATGTGATCGCCGAGCACGAACTGAGCGAGCGTCTCGAACATGGGCAACTCGACCGTCTGGCCTCGCCCGGTGCGCTCCCGCAGGAGCAGCGCGGCGAGGACCGCGTGGACCGCGTTCACGCCCACGATGCGGTCGGCGACGTTGACGGGAACGAAGGCGGGCTCTCCTGTCTCCCGCCCGATGAGCGCGGGCAGCCCGCAGATGCCCTGGATGAGATCGTCGTAGGCGGGCTTGCCCCCGTACGGGCCGTCGCTGCCGTAGCCGACCAGGCTCACGTAGACGAGGCGCGGATTCGCGGCGCGAACCTCGACGTCCGAAAGCCTCAGCCGCCGCATCGCCGCGAGCCGGACGTTGTGCACGAAGACGTCCGCCTTCTCGCAGATGCGAAGGAGCGCTCGGCGGCCGCCCTCCTTCTTCACGTCGAGCACGACGGACCTTTTGTTGCGGCCCATCTGCAGGTGGATGTGGCCCATCCCGGGACCCTTCATCGGTCCCGCGCCGCGCATGATGTCGCCCTCGGGAGGCTCGACCTTCACCACGTCGGCGCCGTAGTCCGCGAGGATCTGCGTCGCGTACGGCCCCATGATCACCGTCGTCAGGTCGACGACGCGGACCCCGGCGAGCGGTCCCTGTGGCGCTTCATCGGTCAAGGAGTTTCCGGTTTGGCTTCCTTCTCCCGCCCGTAGGCGCGGGAGTCCATTCCATACCGGAACGCGAGGCTGATGCGAGGGCCGGCCGCGGCCACCTTCGGGACCGAGTGCTCCCAGGTGCGCTGCGTCTTCCCGCCGGTGACGAGCAGATCCCCGCGACCGAGGAGGAACGACCGCGACTTGCCGCCGCCCTTCGGCCGGAGCAGGAACTTGCGCCGCTCGCCGAGCGAGACGAGGGCGACGACAGGCTCCTCGATCTCCTTGAAGATCTTGTCGCCGTGCCAGGCCACGCTGTCGCGTCCGTCGCGATAGAGGTTGAACCCGATCGAGTCGAAGAGGACTTCGTACTGGCGCGAGAGAGCAAGCCGCATCTCGTCGAGGATTGCGGGCTCGAGCGGCGCGCCGGAACGCAGGTTCCATGGAGCCGTGAGCCTCGGTTCCAGCACCCGTCCTTCGTACATCCGGCGGGTGCGCTGCCCCCACTTGCGCCCTTTCAAGATCTGCTCGAACAGGTCGTCCGCCCCGCGCACCCAGCCGTCCTGCACCGCAAGCCAGGAGCCGGGTTCGAGCTCGATCCGGCGGAGCGCCGAAAACGACGCGTCGAACGAGATGGGTTCGGCCGCCGGCGCGTCGAACAGGCTCCTCTGGGATGGTTGCATCTCGTGGAATTATAAAGCGAAAGCGTCCGCTCCGCCCATGGGCACCTTGGCCTGCGGGCTGCCTTGCGACGCGCCGTCTGCTAACGTTCAGAATACGACTCCCGTGACCCTCCCAGACGACGGCGCAAAGCGCCTATCGATCGAGCATCTTTCCCTCCGCTTCGGCGGCGTGTACGCGCTTTCCGAAGTCGGCCTCCACGTCGGCCCGGGAGAGCTCGTCGCCATCATCGGTCCGAACGGCGCCGGCAAGACGAGCCTCGTCAATTGCATCAGCGGCGTCTACCGGCCGTCGGAGGGGCAGGTGCGCTTCGAGGGGCGGGACATCACCCGGCTGCGACCCGCCGCGCGCACCCGCCTCGGCATCGCGCGCACCTTCCAGAACATCGCGCTCTTCAAGGGCATGACGGTGCTCGACAACCTCCTCATCGGCCGTCACTTCCGGCAGCGGACCGGCCTCTTCACCGGCGGCATCTACTACGGCCCCGGCGAGCGCGAGGAGATCGCCGAACGCAAGGTGGTCGAGGAGATCATCGACTTCCTCGAGATCGAGCACGTCCGCAAGAAGATCGTGCACACCCTCCCGTACGGGCTGCAGAAGCGCGTCGAGCTCGCCCGGGCGCTCGCGCTCGAACCCACCCTGCTCCTCCTCGACGAGCCGATGGCCGGGATGAACAACGAGGAGAAGGAGGACATGGCCCGCTTCATCCTCGACGTGAACGAGGAGAAGGGCACCTCGATCCTGATGATCGAGCACGACATGGGCGTCGTGATGGACCTCTCCCACCGCATCTACGTCCTCAACTTCGGGCGGAAGATCGCCGCCGGCGTTCCAGAGGAAGTCCGCCGCAACCCCGAGGTCCAGCTCGCCTACCTGGGCGCGGAGGCGAAGAGCGCGCCCGCCGCCGCGGGAGCCTGATGGGCTCCGCCGACACCTTTCCGAAGCTCCTCGCGCGGAACGCGGAGCAATCTTCTGCCCGGACCGCGCTGCGCGAGAAGCGGCTCGGGATCTGGCACGAGACGACATGGACGGGCTACCGCGACGACGTCCGCGACTTCGCGCTCGGGCTCCTCGACCTCGGCGTCGGCCGCGGCGACAAGGTGGCGATCCTCGGCGACAACCGGCCCTTCTGGGTGTACGCGGAGCTTGCCGCGCAGTCGATCGGCGCCGCCTCGGTCGGGCTCTACCAGGACTCGAACCTGAACGAGGTCGCCTACGTCATCGACCATTGCGACGCGAAGGTGGTGGTCGCCGAGGACCAGGAGCAGGTGGACAAGATCCTGGACATGCTCGAACGGCTGCCGAAAGTGAAGGCGGTCGTCTACGCCGATCCCCGTGGGTTGCGCGGCTACCGCAGCGAGATCCTGCAATCGTTTGCACGAGTGCAGGCTCGCGGTCGCGAGCGCCATGCAGCGGACCCGTCGCTGTGGGCCAAGGAGATCGGAAAAGGGTCCGCCGAGGACCTCGCCATCATCTGCTACACGTCCGGCACCACCGGCTTCCCCAAGGGAGCCATGCTCTCGTTCCGGAACCTCCTCACCATGGCGCTCAGCCTGCACGAGGTCGATCCGCGAAAGGAAGGGGACGAGTTCGTCTCCTTCCTCCCGCTCGCCTGGATCGGCGAGCAGATGATGTCGGTCGCCACCGCCCTCGCCATCGGGTTCGCCATCAACTTTCCCGAGGAGCCGGAGACCGCGCAGGAGAACATCCGCGAGATCGGCCCGGACCTGCTCTTCGGACCGCCGCGTTTCTGGGAGAACCTCACCTCGGCGGTGCAGGTGAAGGTGATGGATACGACCCCCTTCAAGCGCTTCCTGTACGAGCGGATGATGCCCGTCGGCTATCGCTACTCGCAGGCGAAGCTGGAAGGACGGACGCCGTCGCTCCTCCTGAGCGCTCGATACGCGCTCGGATGGCTGCTCCTCTTCCGCGCCTTGAAGGATCGGCTGGGCGTGACCCGTCTGCGCAGCGCCTCGACGGGCGGCGCGGCGCTCGGACCGGACGTCTTCCGCTTCTTCCACGCCATCGGCGTTCCGCTGCGGCAGATCTACGGGCAGACGGAGATCAGCGGCATCTCCTGCATCCACCGCGGCAACGAGATCCGCTTCCACACCGTGGGAAAGCCCATCCCCGGAACGGAGGTGCGCATCTCGGACGACGGCGAGATCCTCTCCCGCAGCCGCGCGGTCTTTCTCGGCTACTACAAGAACCCGGTGGCCACCGAGGAGGTGCTCGCGGGCGGCTGGCTCCATTCGGGCGACGCCGGACATTTCACCGACGATGGCCACCTCGTGGTCATCGACCGGCTGAAGGACGTGCTCCGCCTCGCCGACGGCACGCAGTTCTCGCCGCAGTTCATCGAGAACCGCCTGAAGTTCTCGCCCTACGTGAAGGAGGCGGTGGTGATCGGCAAGGACCGCCCCTTCCTCACCGCGCTCCTCTGCATCGATCGGGAGACGGTGGGCAAGTGGGCGGAGGCGCGCAAGCTCTCCTACACGACCTATACCGATCTGTCCGCGAAGGGCGACGTCTACGATCTCGTGCAGAAGGAGATCGATCTCGTGAACGCCACGCTTCCTGCCCCCGCGCGGATTCGCAAATTCGTTCTCTTGTACAAGGAGCTCGATGCCGACGACGAGGAGCTGACGCGGACGCGCAAGGTGCGCCGCGCCTTCGTGGAGGAGCGCTACCAGTCGATCATTGCCGCCCTCTACGGAGAGGCCGACCGCATCTCGGTCGACACCACCATCCGCTTCCAGGACGGCAAGACGGCGCGCATCAGGGCCGATCTCGCCGTCCGCGAGCTGCGCGCCGGCTGATGGAATTCTTCCTCCAGCTCACGCTCAACGGGCTCGTGGTGGGGAGCATCTACGCTCTGGTCGCGCTCGGCTTCGTCATCATCTACAAGTCGAGCGGCATCCTGAACTTCGCGCAGGGCGAATTCTTGCTCCTTGGCGGCTACTTCTTCCTCGCCATGGTCGACACAGGGCACGTCCCGCTCGTCTGGGCGCTCGCCTTGACGATCGGATTCTCCGTGCTGCTCGGGCTCGCCATGGAGCGGCTCATCCTGCGCCCGATGATCGGCGAGCCGATCATTTCGGTAATCATGGTCACACTGGGGCTCTCGAGCATCCTGCGCGCCGTCGTGCAGGGCATCTGGGGGACGGACACCCGCCCCTTCCCCTCCTTCTTCGCCTCCGACCCGATCCATTTCGGCGCGCTGCCCGTCGCCCGCGGATATCTGTTCAGCGTGGTCGCCGCCGGCGTGCTCCTCGCCGGGTTCTCGCTCTTCTTCCGCTATGCCCGCGTCGGAGTGGCGATGCGGGCGACGGCGTTCTCGCAGCAGGTCGCGCAGTCGATGGGCATCTCCGTGCGGCGCATCTTCGCGGTCTCCTGGAGCATCGCGGCGGCCGTCTCCGCGCTTGCCGGCGTGCTCCTCGGGACCTTGCGCGGCGGCGCCGACGCCTCGCTCGCGGTCCTCGGTCTCAAGGCCCTGCCGGTCGTGATCCTGGGCGGCCTCGACAGCGTCCTCGGCGCCATCGTCGGCGGCCTCGTCATCGGCGTGCTGGAGAACCTTTCCGGCGGCTACCTCGATCCGATCTTCGGCGGCGGAGTGAAGGAGGTCGCGCCCTTCGCGGTCCTGGTCGTCATCCTCATGGTCCGGCCCTACGGTCTCTTCGGCAAGGTCCGCATCGAGCGGGTCTGAAGGAGTTCCGGCCTTGCGCTGCGGCGATTTCCGCACCACCTACCAGGCCGACATGGCGATCTTCGATTCGTCCTTGTCGCGGGGGCTGCTCGCCGGTTTTGTCGTCGCGCTCCTCGTGGTCCCGCTCTTCGCCACGAGTTACTGGCTGGACGTCCTCAATCGGGTCGGCATCGCCGTCATCGCGGCGATGGGACTGAACGTGCTCACCGGGTTCACCGGCCAGATCTCGCTCGGCAACGCGGCCTTCCTGGCGGTCGGCGCGTACACCACGGCGGCCCTGGCAGGACGGGGCGTTCCCTTCCTGCTCGTGCTCCCCGCCTCGGGCCTCGTCGCCGCGCTCGTGGGAATGGTCTTCGGCGTACCCTCGCTGCGGCTCAAAGGGCTCTATCTCGCCATCGCCACGCTCGCGGCCCACTTCATCGTCGAATTCACCGTGGTGCACTGGGAATCGATGACCGGAGGAGTGTCGGGGACGAGCATTCCGTCGGCTTCGCTGTTCGGATTCGAGTTCAAGGACGACCGGCGGCTCTATTACCCGATCCTCGCCGTCGCGGTCGTTCATCTGTTCTTCGCCCGCAACCTCTTCCGCAGCAAGGTGGGCAAGGCGTTCATCGCCATCCGCGATCACGACATCTCCGCGGAGGTGATGGGAGTCGACGTCTTCCGCCACAAGCTCCTCGCCTTCGCGGTCAGCTCCTTCTTCGTCGGCGTCGCCGGATCGCTCCTCGCCTACCAGGCGCACATCATCAGCCCGGAGAACTTTCCCCTCGGGGTGGCGATCGATCACCTGGGGATGATCATCATCGGCGGGCTCGGCTCGGTTCTCGGCTCGATCCTGGGCGCCTGCTTCCTCACCTTGCTCCCCGAGGTCCTGCGCCTCGCGACGGGAAGCCTCTCGGGGTCGTTTCCCGCGCTGGTCGGCCTCTTCGCCGCCCTGAAGCTCGGCGTCTTCGGGCTCGCCATCGTGCTCTTCCTCGTCTTCGAGCCCGACGGCATGGCGGCCCGCTGGCAACGCATCAAGGCCTATTGGAAACTGTATCCCTTCTCGTATTGACCTTCAGGAGGTCGCACCCATGAACGTCGCGCGCATCTGCAGCCTCGTCGCCGCCCTCGCCTCCTCCGCCGCGCTCGCCCAGGCGCCCGGCAAAGACATCAAGGTGGGCGGCATCTTCGATCTGACCGGGATCACTTCCGACGTCGGCAAGTCTTTCGCAAAGGGCGTGCACGACGCCGTCGTCTGGACGAACGAGAACGGCGGCATCAACGGCAAGCGGGTGAACCTCGTCGAAGTCGATTACGGTTACAAGATCCCGGAGGCGGTCGCGGCGTACAAGCGGCTCGTCAGCGACGAGAAGGTCATCCTGATCAACGGCTGGGGGACGGGCGACACCGAGGGCCTCAAGGCGCTCGCGAACCAGGACCAGATCCCGTACATCTCGGCTTCGTTCTCCGGTCACCTCACCGATCCCTCGAAGACGCCCTACAACTTCTTCGTCGCCCCGAGCTACTCCGACCAGCTGCGGGCCTGGCTCGACTGGGTGAAGGACGACGCGAAGGGGAAGAAGCCGAAGGTGGCCTTCTTCTACGGCGACAACGCCTATGGCAAGGCGCCCATCGAGGCGGGCCGGCGCTTCTGCAAGGAGAACGGGATCGAGCTGGTGGACGAGGAGATCCTGCCGGGTGTGTTCCAGGACGCGACCAGCCAGCTCCTCAACATGAAGCAGAAGGGCGCGGAGTACGCCTACATCAACGTGACGACGACCGGAGTCTCGACCGTCCTCAAGGACGCGAAGAAGCTCGGCCTCGCGACGAAGTTCGGATCGAATCCATACGGGTTCAGCGAATCGCTTCCGGCGGTGGCGAAAGAGGCAGCCGAGGGAGTCACCGGCGTCATGCCGCACGTCCCGTTCGGCGAGGACGTCCCGGGGATGAAGAAGATCGTCGACTTCCACAAGAAGAACCATCCGGACGACACCCACGACGCGCTCTACGTCCGCGGCTGGAGCTATGTCCTCGTCTGGACCGAGGCGCTCAAGCGCGCGGACAAGGCGAACGCGCTGAATGGCCCGGGAGTGAAGGCCGCGCTCGAGCAGCTCAAGGACTTCGACCTGGGCGGCCTCACCTCGCCCATCACGTACACCAGCACGGATCACCGGCCGTCGACGAAGACGCCGATCTACATGGTGAAGGGCGGCAAGCTGGTGAAGGTCGCGGAGTACGACATGCCCCGGAAGCCGGAGTGGCTGGGTCTGTAGGCTCGTGGCGATCGCGCGGGCCGGCCAGGCCGCGCGGTCAGCTCCAGACGACCCTGACGAGGCCCCCCTCGGCGAGAGACTCGTCGCGGGTGATGAGGGCGCATCCCACCCGCCTTGCTGCAGCCACTACCAGCCGGTCGAATGGATCCTTGATCGACGAGAGCGCGGCAAACTCGTCGAGCTGAT
>JBJMQD010000069.1:0-19193 GCA_045802855.1 Myxococcales bacterium
AGCTGCGCGGCACCGTCGGAGAGCACCTGCGCGAGTCGCCCCATCTGCACCCCCGACCGGGAGAGGAAATGGTGCGCGAGCTCCCGGATGTCCTCGCGCCGATCGCGCAGGGGCGGGACCTGGATGGGAACGACGTTCAGCCGGTAGTAGAGGTCCTCGCGGAAGCGCCCCTCCTGCACGAGCTTCGGAAGACTCCGGTTCGTGGCGCAGATGATACGCAAGTCGAGCTGGATGGGCCTCGCGCCCCCGACCCGCTCGATCTCGTGCTCCTGCAAGGCGCGCAGGAGCTTCGCCTGGACGTCGAGGCGCATTTCGCCGATCTCGTCGAGGAAGAGGGTGCCTCCGCTCGCGAGCTCGAACTTCCCGAACTGCTGCCGGGTCGCGCCGGTGAAGGACCCCTTCTCGTGGCCGAACAGGGTGCTCTCGACGAGCTCCTGCGGGATGGCGGGAAGGTTCACGGCGACGAACGGCCCCGAATGCCGATCGCTGTGCTCGTGGATGTAGCGCGCGAGCATCTCCTTGCCGGTGCCGCTCTCGCCCGTGATGAGGACCGTGACCGGCTTGCTCGCGAGCTTCGCCGCCGTCTGCGCGAGCGTGCGCATCGGCTGCGAGCGTCCGAGGACCATCGGCTTGCGGTCGCGGGTGGCCTGCTCCTCGCGCAGCCACGCCAGCTCGCGGCCCGCGCGGAGCTGGTCGAGCGTCTTCACGACGCGCGCATTGAGCTCGGGCGGCGAGAAGTCCTTGGTGACGTAGTCGAGGGCGCCGAGGCGCATCGCCTCCACGGCGACGGCGACCTCCTTCACCACCGAGATCATGATCACGCCGATATCGCTGTGCCTCTCCCTCACCTGCCGGAGGACCTCGAGGCCGTTCATCCCCGGCATCTGCACGTCGAGCAAGAGGACGTCGACGGAGTTCGCCTGCAGCGTTCGCAGCGCCTCCTCGCCCGAGCCGACGGCGATGGGGAACATTCCGGCGCTGCGGACGATGGCCTCCATCGTCTGCCGCATGCTGCGGTCGTCGTCTGCGATGAGGACCGTCGCCGCTTTGGCCATGGGAAGGCCTTCGATCCTAGCCCGCACGAGGGTTCGCTCCCAAACGCGCCGGGGATTTCCGGACAATTACACGGACGGCGAGGAGGATGAAGAGCACCGCACCCGCGACGAGCGGTTCGAGCAGCGCCGTCTTGAATCGCCAGACGAAGTGGACGATTGCGAGTCCGCCCGCGACGTACGCCAGCCGGTGCAGCGCCTTCCATCGGCGGAACCCGAGCCGCTTGACCCAACCCTGCGTCGACGTGACGGCAAGGGGGGCGAGGCAGCACCAGGCGGCGAATCCTATCGTCATGAACTTGCGCTTGACGATGTCCTGCCAGATGCCGGCGAAGTCGAGGCCCTGATCGATCCCCACGTACGTCGAGAGATGGATCGTCGCGTAGAAGAAGGCAAACAGCCCCAGCATCCGCCGCACCCGCAGCGGCCACTTCCACCCGAGTACCAACTGCACCGGTGTGCACGCGAGCGAGCACAAGAGCAGGACCAGCGCATAGAGCCCGAGACGGTTCAAGATCTCGGATACCGGATCCGCGCCGAGCCTGCCGAGCACCCCGCGGCCGATGAGCCAGAGCAGGGGAGAGAGCGCGCCGAGGAAGACGAGCGGCTTCACCAGCCGTTCGGGGCCGGGTGCGCGCTTCTTTCCTTCGCGACCGACGGGACGGGCGACTTCGAGTGCTGCCGCGCCGCTCAATAGAACTTCCTCAGATCCATTCCAGCGTAGAGCTTCGATACCTGATCGGCGTACCCGTTGAACATCAGGGTGGGCTTGCGGAAGACGTCGCCGATGCGGCGCTCCTTGGCCTGGCTCCAGCGGGGATGGTCCACCTCGGGATTCACGTTGGCGTAGAAGCCGTACTCGACGCCGCCGCCATACTGCGCCCAGGTGGTGGGGGGCTGGGTCTCCGTCAACCGGATCTTGACGATGCTCTTGATTCCCTTGAACCCGTATTTCCAGGGCACCACCAGCCGGATGGGCGCGCCATCTTGATTTGGCAATACTTCGCCGTAGAGGCCCACCGCGAGCAGCGTCAGCGGATTCATCGCCTCGTCGATGCGCAGGCCCTCGACGTAGGGGAAGGGGATGGCGCCGAAAGATCCCACCCCGGGCATGTTCTCGGGCTGCACCGCGCTCGTGAAGGCGACGTACTTCGCCCGCGAGGTGGGCTCCACCTTCTTGAGGACGTCGGCGAGAGCGATCCCGTCCCAGGGAATCACCATCGACCACGCTTCCACGCAGCGCATCCGGTAGACGCGCTCCTCGACCGTGAACCCGGAGACGAGCGAGTCGACGTCGAACGTCTTGGGCTTTCCGCACTCGCCTTCGACGCTCACCGTCCACGGCCGCGTCTTCAGCTTGCCGGCGTTGCGGGCGGGGTCTTCCTTGTCGGTCCCGAACTCGTAGAAATTGTTGTAGTTCGTGATGTCCTGGAAGGGCGTCTTCTTGTCCGGGACCGTGTACGAGCTTTGCTTGACGTTGGGCAGCTTCGCGCCGTGCTGTTCCTTGGCGGCGGCAAAGCCCGCGCGTCCACCCAGAAGCAACGCGCCCGCGCCTGCGGCACCGAGGGCGAGGAATTCCCGCCGCCGCAGATACGCCGACAGCGGAGTGATCTCGGACGACGGCGGCTCTACAAAACGTTCTCGCGGCATGATGGACTCCGTCGTATCTGCCGCGGGATCGTTACACGGTTCATGCTCCCGAGGCACCCCTTTCGGGGTTCGAAGGTGGCTCCGAAGAAGCTTTGCGGATGATGGGCGGTACCGGAGCGGGCGGCTTCGCTTCCTGCGGCCGCGGCTCGGGCTGCGCGGCGCCGCCCTTGTGCCGCTGGTTCCAGCGCTCGCGCGCCTCGCGCTGCTCGTCGGGCGAAAGCTGGGCGCGGTGCAAATCGCAGATGAAGCCCACCCGCGGACCGCGCGAGCGGTTCGGGCAGCCTTCCACCCGGCACGTCATATCGAGAGGCCGCCTCTGGCGCGGCTGCTTGGGAGGCAGGCGGACGATCCGCTGCGCAGGCACCAGGGTCGGGAGCTTTCCCTCCGCGGCAAGGCGGCGGTTGCGCTCGAGGATGGCCTTCTGCTCCGACACGGAGAGCTTGTCGGCGTGGTCGCGGCAGAACCACCGGTTGCGCGGACCGGCGCCAGGCCTCCCGCATCCGGGAACGGGACAAAGTCGTCCGGACCTACGTCCGTCCACCTTGTCCTTTCCCGCGGAGATGCGCGCGACGACGGCGCGCACTTCCCGCTCGACGACATCGGTGAGAGTGCGCTTGAGATCGGCGATGAATCGCTCGACCAGCGCCCGAACCGGGTCCTTCGTTTTCTGGGCCATCGCGAATGTCGCAGTGTCGAAGCCGAGGCCGCTCGGCCGCCTTGGTAGGCTGGATTACGGAATTCGCCCTCGGATGATTCCCGTTTTTCCTCTTTAACGCGATGGCGAGCGGAGTGCGAGCGAATTCGACAGGCTGTCAGCGCCCGAACAGGCCCTTGAGCTTCTTCTGCGCTTCTTCCTGTACTTTCTTGCGCTGCTGTTCCGCGGCTTGCTTCGCCTGCTGCTCCACTTTCGCCTGCTCCGCCTGCGCCTTTTTCTGCAGTTCCTCCTGCTTCGCCGTCGCGATCTGCTCCGGCGAGCCCTGGACGCCGAGCTTCTGACCGAGGACGCCGCCGAGGAGACTCGACCCGGCGGACTTGACAATAGCGGTGACGGCCCCTTTCAGGTCGAGGTCCGCGACCTGTGGATTCCATACCGGGCCGACGAGCTTGATTCCCACGGGAATGGCAGCGGAAGGCCGTACCTTGCCACCTGTCAGCGTCGCGATGGTATCGGGCGAGAGGTTGACCGTCCCGGGAAGATCGAGCGTGCCGTCGAGGTGGATTCCGCCCGAGAAGCTCATCTGCGCCTCGGGGCGGGTGATGCTGATGGGCTGCTTCAGCTTGGCGACACCGTCCTGGACGGTGATGCCGAAGGGGAGATCCTTGCCCAGGTCGGTCACCCCGCCCTTCGTCACCTTCCCGTGCAGCGCCGAGGGGAGCGCGTTCATCAGGGGCCCCGTCACCGACGCGATGATGTCCTTGCCGAGGAACTGCCCGTCCTGCACGTGTCCCTCGAGAAGACCGGTGAGGTTCTTCGTCAGCTCGGTCAGATCCTGGGACGAGCCGTTGAGATTGACGTCGCCGTTGAACTTTCCTGCCATCACCTTCTTCGGGGTCCCGAGCGTCGACGCCTGCGCGAGATCGATGCCGCGCGCCTTGGTGACGATGTGCCAGGGCTCCTTCGGGTGGGCGAGCTTCAGGGTAGTCCCGGACGCGTCGACCTGACCGCCGAACGCGCCGACCTGCGCCGTCTTCACCGTCACCTGATCGTCGTGCATCTCGACGTCGGCGACGACCTTGCTGAGGTCCTGCTTCTTCACGCGCACGGTGTCGATGGTCACCTTGGCGTGACCGTTGATCCCGGCGAACGTCTTCGGATCCGGAGGCGGCTTCTCCTCTTTCTTCTTGCTCTCGAGGAGGAGCTTGTCGAGATCGAGGCGGGCGCTTTGCGCGGTGAGATCGAACTGCTTCGTCTGCTTCGCGCCGGCGCCCTTCATCTCGACGAATCCCTTCGCGGAAAGCTCGTCGTCGAGGACCCGGACCACCAGGGACGAGAGGTCGATCCGCTGCTGCGGATTGTCGCTCGACCCGGAGGCGGTGCGGGTTCCTTGGACCGTCACGTCGAGCCGCTGCCCCGGACCTTTGTTGAGCGATTCGCCGGGCCGCAGATCGACGCCGGCCAGATCGAGCTTCGCGTCGAAGCCGAGCTTGTCGCCGCCGGCGCCCTTGGCGTGTGCGACGAGCGTCATCGGCGCCCCGGCCGCCTTCGTCAGCGTATCCGCCATGGCGAGCTTCACGGGCGTGAGATCGACGCTCAGCTCGAGCGCCGGCGAGGCCTGCGTCCCGCTCGCGTGCACCAGGAGCCCGATGGGTCCGGAAATCTGCCCTTTCAAGGACTTCCGCAGCGGCGGGTAGTAGGCGGCGAGCTTTTCCGGATCGAGATCGTGCGAGCGGATCTCCAGCCCCTCGATGCGGGGAGAGTTGCCGGCGAGGCCGCTCGCCTTCCCCTGTCCGGTGATGCCCGCCGGGCCGAGATCGAGCTTCAGTTTGTCGATCTGCACGTCGCCCTTGGTCGAATCTCCCTTCACGTCCGCATCGAGCGAGACGTCGAGGGCCTTGCCCCCCTCCGCGCCGGCGAACTTGAGGCCCTTCCCGTGGAGGGTGCCGGCGAGCTTGGTCGGTCCACTGCCGCCGGTGACGACACTACCGAGCGCCATTTCGAAGTTCGCGTCGAGCTTGCCAGCCTCGAGACCGATGTCCTTGGGAACGAAGGGGCCCAGCGGGGCGAGATCGATGGGCTCGATCTTGAGCGTCACCTTCTCGGGAGTGGGCACGAGCGTCGGCGGGAGGGGCGGAGCGTGCAGCCGGACTTCGAGGTTCTTCTTGTCCGCGAGCACCGCGGCAGTCACCACCACGTCGAGCGCCTTCCCGGCGCGCAGGTCGTCCACCGTCACGTCGAGGTGCTGCACGGCGAGCTCGTGGGAACCTTTGCCGCTCTTGTCGATGAAGGCGATGCGGGCGTCCTTCAGCGCCGCGTGATCCACTCTCAGCCACGACAGGTCGGACGGCTTCTCCTCCTTGGGCTGCGCTGCCTGCGTTTTCTTCGGCTCCTTCTCGGCCAGCGCCTTCTGCAAACGCTCGACGTTCGTGGTTCCGTCCTTGAACCGCACCACGTTGACGTGCAGACCCTCGACCTCCGCCGAGCGGATGGTGACTTCCTTTCCGCGCGTACGAATGGCCTGGAGGAGCGCCGCCTTGACTTCGACGCGCGGAACCTGCACGAGCGGAAGGTCCTCTCCGGGGCCGGGCCCCACCGAAACGTCGCTCACACGGACGCCGAGACCCGTGATGATCTTCGTCGCGACCGATCCGATTTCGACCTTACGTCCGAGTTGTTGCGACAGTGTTGCGGCCTCCTCGTGGGCCTTCTTCGTGAGGTATGAGTCGACGACGAGGAGCCCGGCGACGACTACAACGACGAGGACGCCGAGGATCGAGAGCAGGATGATACGAGAGCGTTTCATGGGCGGAAAACGTAGGTCACGAACGATCGCCTGTCAGGCCCGATGAATAACAAGGTGCGGTTCACTACTCTAGCCGGCATGCGGACCCGCCTCCTGCCTGGCCTTGCCATTGCCGTGGCGCTCGCCTGTGGTTCGGACAGCCCTCCGGCTCCCCGCCCGCAGCTTGATTGTTCGGCGGCGACCGATTGGACGCAGATGGGCCGCGCTCCCGACCACGCGGGGACGGTCTGCGCGAGCGGAGTGCCGCTGACCGGCACCTCGATCGCGGTGCTCGACCCGAACCTGCCGAAAGAAACCGCCGAGGCGCGGGGCGCCCTTCTCGTCCACTACCAGGTCCCGCTGGTGGTCGGAGACGACGTCTATGTTTCCGTGAAGAGCCCGATCTACAAGTCGTGCAGCCCGCCGGGATCTGGCACGCCTTTCCCCTGCGGACCGGACGCCTGGGACCAGCAGACCTGGAACGAGCAGCATTTCGTCTGGCAAGGAACGAAGCTCGTCCCGGACTGGATCCGCGCGACCGACTGGAAGCCGCCTCCGAACCGCGGCACTTCGCCGAACACCGTGTCGATCCAGGGCTGGGAGCCGCAATTCCACGCGGTCGTCTTCGGCGATTCACTATGGATGCCGGCAGCATCGGGCGGTGTGACGCAACTCGATCGCGCCACGGGGCTGGTCCGCGGGACAATTCTTCCCTTCCATACGGATCCCACCGTGTTCGTCGCTGGTCCGCTCACGGCAACGCCTTCCGGAGACATCGTCTATACGGCGATCCAGCTGAACCTGAGCGATCCGTGGGGCAACAACGACCCGCCCGCGTTCCTGGTGCGGATCCGCAACGGACAGCCCACGGTCGTTCCCTGGACGACGCTCGTCCCCGGGGCACCGCCTCCGCAAGACATCACCTGCGAAGGCACCTATCCGGGCGGTGGTGGCCAGGCCGTGCCGCCGATGAATCCCAATGGCTCGGTGGTGCCGGCTCCGAAGGTGCGCTGCGGCATCCAGCGTCCCGCGATCAACGCCGCGCCGGCAGTAGCCCCGGACGGCACCATCTTCGTCGCGAGCCGCTCGCACACCGTCGCGCGCTATGCGTACGTAGTCGCGGTGAACCCGGCCGATCTGACGCCTCGCTGGGCGGCTTCCCTACGCGACATTCTCGGCGACGGGTGCGGCGTCACCATCCCGGCCGATGGTCAGCCTGGAAACTGCACCAGCAATGCGCCGCGCGGCGTCGATCCGGCGACGGGAACGAGCCCGGCGGGTTTCATCAGCGACCAGGGTAGCTCGTCGCCGGTGGCGCTCCCCGATGGCGGCGTCATCTTCGGAGCGCTGACCAACTACAACGGTTTCCGCGGGCACCTCTTCAAATTCGCGAGCAACGGCCAGGTCGCCGGCACCTTCGACTTCGGCTGGGACATCACGCCCGCCTGGTTCCCGCACGACGGCACCTACTCGATCGTGCTCAAGGACAACCATTACCTGACGGGCGGGCCGTTCTACATCACCCAGCTCGACGCGAACCTGCACGTCGAGTGGCGGTTCCAGTCGACGAACAACCAGACCTGCGCGCGGCAGGCGAACGGACAGGTCTCCTGCTTCGACGATGGACAGCACGGAAACGGCTTCGAGTGGTGCATCAACTCGGTCGCGGTGGACAAGGACGGCGTCGTCTACGCGAACAGCGAGGACGGCAACCTGTACGCGATCGGGCCGGGCGGAGTGCTCAAGACCCGCGCCTTCCTCGACCGTGCCCTCGGCGCCGCCTACACGCCGATCAGCGTCGATGCGAAGGGGCGCATCTACGCCCAGAACGCAGGGAAGATCTACGCGTTCAGCGGCGCTCCCTGAGAGGCGCGCAGACGTCCGGAAAGCTGACCGCAGGCGCCTCCCACGGACTGGCCATGGGGAAGGCGCAGGAGCGTACGCACGCCGCGATCGGCGAGACGCTTCTGGAAGGCGCGGCACCGTTCGAGGGGCGGGGCGAGAAGCGAGGGGTCGGGGCCCGGATTCAGCGGAATCAAGTTCACGCGCACGTCGAGACCGCGGGCGAAATCGGCCAGCGCATCGGCGTCGCCGTCGGCATCGTTGCGCCCTGCGATGAGCGTCCACTGGAGGAGGACGGTCCGCGGCGAGCGGCTCAGGGCGGCGCGCAAGTCATCGAGCGGGTAGCGCCGGGCGACGGGTAGGAGCGCGAGGCGCGTCGTCGGATCGAGCGCGTGCAGGCTGACGGCGACGTTGGCGCGCGAGCGCCGGTACATCTCGTCCATCTTCGGCACGATCCCCACCGTGCTGACCGTGATTCGCCGCTCGGGCACGGCGAATCCGGCCGGATCGGCGAGGACGTCGATCGCGCGCAGCACCTCTTCCAGGTTGTCGAGCGGCTCCCCCATCCCCATGAAAACGACGTTGCCCGGCCGCGTAGCGATCGCATGCTCCGGCCTACGGCCTCCGCCCGTCGCAGGCGAAGCCCGCTCCTCCGTGACATGGCGCGCGACGATCGCGTACTGCGCCACGATTTCCCACGCCTCGAGGTTGCGAACGAGCCCGAGCCTTCCCGTCTCGCAGAAGACGCAGCCTCGGGCGCATCCGACCTGGCTCGAGAGGCATACCGTCGTACGAGAGGGCTGACGGATGAGGACGGTCTCCACCACGGCACCGTCGGCGAGCCGGACGGCGAAACGGACCGTCCCGTCCGGATCGACCGCGGGCTCGGCGAACGGCAGCGCGGATTCGTAGTCGCCCGCGCACGACGGCGCGTCGCGCCTCCCTGCGAACCAGGAGACGAGCGCATGGGCCCGCTCCTTCGCGGCGCCCGGCTTTTCGCCGCGAGCGACGCGCTCGGCAGCGAGAGCGTCCCGGTTGAATCCAGCCAGGTGCGGGCGACTCATCCCCCTAGATTGCCACGATCGGGTCGACTTCCAGTGCGAATCACGGTGCCACTCGAGCAGCGAGGAGCACGTTCTCGGCTCCGTCGGCGACGACCAGCCGCCCCGGTCCGAGCACGGCGATGCCGCCTGGTTGGTTGAGCCGTGCCGGCAGCGCTCCGGGCTTCACTCCCGCGATACCCGGTTGCCCGACGACAGTGCTCACTGCGCCGGTAGCGAGGTCGATCTTGCGCACCGCCGCGTTGCCGAGGTCGGTGACGTACAGTGCGCCAGCGCCGTCGAGCGCCACGCCTACCGGGCCGTTGAACCGCGCGCCGGAACCGATGCCATCGGCAAAACCGGCGACACCCAGGGAGCCCGCCACGGTGGTCACTACCCGGGTAGCGAGATCGATCTTGCGAATGATCTCGTTGCTCGTATCGGCGACGTAGAGGCTGCCGTTTCCGTCGACCGCGAGGCCGCTCGGGAAGTTGAAATCGGGCTGCGCGCCCGCCTCTGCGAAGGTGAGCCCGAGCGTAGTCACCGTCAGCGTGGCAAGGTCGATCTCCCGGATGGCGATGAAGTCGGAGACGTACAGGTGGCCATTGCCGTCCGCGGCGATGCCGGTAGGAAAGGCAAACCCGGCCTGCGCAGCAGGTCCGTCGACCAATCCGAACACGCCGGCAGCGCCAGCGAGGGTCGTGACCTCGCCGGTCGAGAGGACGATCTTGCGGATGGTCTCGGCAAAGGTATCGGTCACGTACAGGGAGTCCCCGTCGAGCGCGACTCCTTGCGGAAAGGCGAAGGCAGCCTCCGGACCGACGCCGTCCGAGCAGCAGCCCTCGGCACCGGGTGAACCGGCCACGGTCGTCACCTCGCCCGACGAGACGGATAGCTTGCGGATGGTTCGGTTGTCGCTATCTGGAACATAGACCGTGTCCAGGCCGTCTGTGGCGAGAAGGTAGGGACGGCTGAAACGAGCGCCCCGACCCGATCCGTCCGCGATCCCAAGTTGCGGACCGGACCCGCCCACAGTCCCGAGCCCGTCGTCGGTGAGCACGCGAATGCGGTGCGCGGCCGTGTCGGCGATGTAGAGCGCGCTGCCGTCGACCGTCAGGCCGTGAGGGAAGCAGAGGCGGTTGGGAAGGTCGAACTGGCAAAACGGCGCCGTCGCCCCGGCGATGGTGACGACGTCGCGAGTGGCGATCGCGACCGACCGGATTTGCAAATTCACGGTATCGGCGACGTAGAGATTGCCGCCGCCGTCGATGGCGATGCCGGTCGGGAAATTGAAGCGTGCGGTCTCGACGCCTCCGGCGGTGCCGGGTTCTCCCGCCGCACCAGAAAACGTGGTGACGGAAGCCGATGCGATCTCGATTCTCCGAATGGTGTGGTTGAAGCTGTCCGTCACGAACAGGTTGCCCTCCCCGTCAGCCACGATCCCGGTCGGCCCGACGAAGCGGGCCAGGCTCCCGACGCCGTCATCGTTTCCTTCGGCGCCTGCGGAACCCGCCACCGTCGAGACCATCGCGGTGGCGAGGTCGATGTTGCGGATCGTGTCGTTCCCCGAGTCCGCCACGAAGAGGTGGCCGCCCACCGCCGCGATTCCCGACGGAGTGTTGAAATGCGCGGTGGCGGTGGGGCCATCCGAGGCGCCCTCCTCCCCTGCGACGCCCGCGATCGTGGTCACCGAGCCGGTAGGGAGATCGATTCTGCGGATCAGGTGATTGAACGTGTCCGCGACATAGAGCGCGTCCCCGTCGAGGGCAATGGCGAACGGCGCGTCGAACTCCGCGGCAGTGCCCGGACCATCGGCGAAACCGCGACTGCGCGAGCCGGCGACGGTGGTGACTGCGCCGGTCGAAATCGCCACCTTGCGGATGCTGTTGTTGAACGTGTCGGCCACATAGAGACTGCCGGCTCCGTCAGCGACCACGGAGAACGGATCGGCAAAGCGAGCGTCGGAACCGTCGTCATCCGCGTAGCCAGGACCTCCGGGTGCACCCGCGAGAATGCTCAACTCGAGCGCGCCCGTCGCGGCGCATTGCACGGAGAGGGAGAAACTCGCCACGGCGGTGCTGCCGCCCGAAGTCCCGCGAATGGTCACGGGCGCCCCGACGACGGAATTGCCCGCGCACTGGTTGCGGAAGCTGACCAGCGAGACCGTGGCTCCGGAAGCGATCGCCGGCGCGTTGACGCCGACGCCCTCTGGAATCCCTTGCACCTCGAGCGCGATCGCTGCGCCGTTCGGGTCCGCCCGTACCGCCGTGACCGTGGCGGTCGCGATCGCACCCGCCGCGACGGTGAGCGAGGCGGGGAACACGGTGAGCGTCAGAGTGGATGGGCGAGGCGAGACGGAAGACGAGCCGCACGCGACGGCGCAGAGGAGCAGGGGAACGGATCGGAGGGCTTTCAGTTCGGACCGCAGCAGATCGATTCCCATGGCTGATCGATGCCCTCCCAGAAGAGAAGGTTTTCTTCCGCTCGCAAAATAGGGTGGGGCAGCGCCGATTTTATTCCCGTCCGGATGAACGCATCTGGCGATCCGCGCTCAGATCGGGAGCCTATACTCCGGCGATGACTTCGCCGCCGTGGCTCCTTCGCGCGCAGCGCCTTGCGGCGCTTTCCCAGAACGGCCTCACCTTCATCCAGGATCCGTTCGACCGCGAGCGATGGGAGGAAGTGCGGCGAATCGCGGCCGAGATCCTGGCGGACGGCGGCGGATCCGCGGACGAGGCCTTCGCGCACCTCGCCGCGGAGGAAGGCTATGCGACGCCGAAGGTGGACGTGCGCGCCGCTGTCTTCCGCGAGGGCGAGATCCTCCTCGTACAGGAGCGGAGCGACGGGCGCTGGACCTTGCCGGGCGGCTGGTGCGACGTCGGCGAGCCGCCCGGTGTCGCGGCGGCGCGCGAAGTGAGGGAGGAATCCGGCTACGTCGTCCGTACCACGAAGATCCTCGCCGTCTACGACAAGTTGCGACACGGCCATCCGCCGTCGACCTGGCACGCGTACAAGCTCTTCTTCCTTTGCGAGCTGCTCGGCGGAGAAGCGGCGCCGAGCACGGAGACGTCGGCAGCGGCATTCTATCGGGAGGACTCGCTTCCGCCGCTATCGCTCGGACGTGTTACCGAAGCGCAAATCCGGCGGATGTTCGAGCATGGGCGCGACCCGTCGTTACCGACGGACTTCGACTGATGCCAGGCTTCGAAACCGCCGCGCCTCGCCCCATTCCGGCACTCCGGTGGGCCGGCGCTCCCAGAGATTGACCACCAGCGTGACCCGCAGCCGCCCGCGCGGCCCCGGCAGCCGCCGTCCCGCAGTCCGCCCGCGCGCGTCGAGGACGCCATGGAACCGATCGCCCTCGAAGACCGCGTACCGGTTGGCCCTCGGCTTCACCGTGGCAAGCCTAGTCGCCTCGCCCGAGCCGGGGAGCTGGTCGGTGACCGCGAGGTGACCGCCGCGCACCGAGTTGAAGAAGAGGACGCTCGAGATGAGCGGGTGGCGCATCCGCGATCCGTGCACGTCCTCGTCGAAGTGGAACCCGATGGGAAGGTCCGTGGTGTAGGCACGCCCGATCCACCACTCGGCCCCCGACCAGCGAGCGGCTGGCGATGCGATCGCTGAGAGAGCGAGCACCGCCTCCTCGACCGCGTGTGCGGGTTTTTCGCCCCGAGGAAGCCAGAAAGTCGTGAAATAGCTCTGTCGCAGCCCTTCCGTGCCGAGCTGGCCGATCGCGCGCCGGGCGCGGTGGAACAAAGGCGCGGGCAGCGCGGGCTCGATCACGCGAACGAGATCTTGTCCCGCGGGGCCGCTCTGTGGCACATGGCCTCGATGCGCGAGTCGCACGACTGGTCCATCGATCGCGCGCTCCAGCTCTACAACATCGCGAACTGGGGTGCCGGGTACTTCAGCATCAACCAGAAGGGGCACCTGACGGTGCACCCGTGCGGCCAGCCTGGGCCGGTCATCGACCTGATGGACGTGGTCGACGACATCCGCGAGCGAAGGCTGGGGTTCCCGTGCGTCGTCCGCTTCCAGGACGTTCTCCGCTCGCGTGTGAAGCAGCTCAACGAGACGTTCCGCAATGCCATCGCTCAGCACGGCTACAAAGGCCAGTATTTCGGCGTCTATCCTACGAAGGTGAACCAGATGCGCGAGGTGGTCGAGGAGATCCTCGACGCCGGCGCGCCGTACCACTTCGGCCTGGAGGCAGGGAGCAAGGGCGAGCTTCTCATCGTGCTGGCGCTGAATAGCGATCCGGAAGCCCTCACCATCTGCAACGGGTACAAGGACGAGGAGTACCTGCGCCTTGCGCTGCTCGGCCGCAAGCTCGGACGCAAGGTGATGGTCGTCATCGAGAAGCTGTCCGAGCTTCCGCACCTCCTCCGCCTCGCCGAGGAGATGAACGTGCAGCCGTTGATCGGGCTCCGCAGCAAGCTCTCTACCAAGGGCACCGGCAAGTGGGAGTCGTCGTCGGGCGACTTCGCCAAGTTCGGCCTCACCACGCCGGAGCTGATCCAGGCGGTGCGGCTACTTCACGACAAGGGCGCCGAAGGGCTCGCCCGGCTGTTCCATTTCCACGTCGGCAGCCAGCTCACCGACATCCACACCGTGAAGGACGTCGTGAACGAGGGCGCGCGCATCTACGCCAAGCTGCTCAAGATGGGGCTCGCGCTCGAGTACTTCGACGTCGGCGGAGGCCTCGGCGTCGACTACGTCGGCGCCCGGTCGAACAGCTACGTCTCCTCGCTGAATTACACGGTGGACGAGTACGCCGCCGACGTCGTGTACACGGTGCAGCAGATCTGCGCGAGCGAGGGCGTTCCCGAGCCGCACATCGTCAGCGAGTCGGGCCGGGCGCTCACCGCCCATCACTCCTGCATCCTCATGAACGTGTTCGGCCACATCGAGTTCGGCGAGAACGGAGCCGTCCACGAGGCGCATGCCGGACAGGCCGAGAAGGCCCCCATCCCCGAAGCTCCGGAGTCCGCGGTGGTCCGCGAGATGCGCGAGATCGTGGCCGGGCTCACCTCGAAGAACTCGGGCGAGACCTACCACGACGCGGTGGCGAAGAAGGAACAGGCGCTCACCATGTTCAAGCTCGGCATCCTCGGGCTCGAGGAGCGGGCGCAGATCGAGGGCCTCTTCTGGCGCCTCTGCCGCAAGCTCGTCGAGATCAACAAGCGGCGCAAGCGCATTCCGGGGCAGACCCGCGACCTCGAGGACAAGCTCGCCGACCAGTACATGGCGAACTTCTCCGTCTTCCAGAGTGCCCCCGATCACTGGGCGATCGACCAGCTCTTCCCCATCGCGCCGCTGCACCGGCTCAACGAGCCGCCCACGCGCGACTCCACCATCGTCGACATCACCTGCGACTCGGACGGGAAGATCGACACCTTCATCGAGAACGAGACGGTGGACGAGACCATCGCGCTGCATCCCCTGCGCGAGGGCGAGCCGTATTATCTCGGCATGTTCCTGACCGGCGCCTACCAGGACATCATGGGCGACATGCACAACCTCTTCGGGCGCGTGCACGAGGTGCACGTCTTCGTGGACGACGAGGATCCCGAGGACTACTACATCGAGGAAGTGATCCCCGGCGATACCATGGAGCGGGTCCTCGTCCGCGTGCAATACGAGCCTAGCGATCTGGCAAAGCGCGTGAAGCAGGCGCTCGACGCTCGCGTCCGCGAGGGCGCGGTGAAGCCAAAAGAAAGCGTCTCGCTCACGGACTTCTACGAGCAGGCGATGCGCGGGTACACGTATCTCGCGAGCATCTAGCCCCGGTTGAGCGCCGGCGGCGCGGCTATTGTAGGAGATGGTTCCAGACCCGGAATGCGACGAGGCACGTGCCGTCGTGGCAGTACCAGCCGGCGCGTTCGGCGACGGATCCTTCGGCGCCGACTTGCAGCATGGGACCACTCGCGGGCGTGCCCGGCACGCATTGCGGCTCGGCGAAAGCGACGGTGGCGCAGACCGTTCCATCGGGGCCCAGCACCTCCAGGCGCTGCGCGCATTCGCCGGTCGAACCCGGTGGGACGTAGGCATACGCGCGTCGTCCGCGCACCAGCGTGAGCTCGCCGTCCGCGCGTTCCGCGAGCCATTGCGGCCTGGCGACAAATTGCGTCGATCCGGAGGGCAGCACGCCGCTCGAAGTGTCGTATCCGCCGCCTACGAGCGGACGGAACCGCCCCATGACGGTGCCGGCGATGGGTTCGGAGAAGATGCTGCCGTCGGGATTCCGCCAGCGCACCGTGTCCGTCGCCTCCGAAGCGAGGAGACGGCCCTGCTCGTCGATAGCGGCAACACGGATCTTTTGCGCAAGTGGCACGGGAGGCGCGATTTCGTCGAGCGCGGCGCCGAAGTGCCGTAACGAAGCGCCGTCTTGCGGAGACCAGCATGCCGCGGTCACGGTCGAATCCGGAGCCGCTGCCCAGGAGCAGAACGGCGGGTCCGGCTGCAATGGATATGGGATGACGCCGAGCAGGAGCGAACCTGCCGCACCGCTGCTCCAGCCGGAGAGGGTGTCGAGCTGCCCGTAGTCGATGGGAGTGTGCTCGGTGAGGAACCCGTGGGGCCCGGCCAAGCGGACCGCTCCCGGAAGCGTCACGATGGTGGTTCCATCGGCGGCCATCACCTCCGTGCGGGTGCCGTCGGCAGGATATCCAGGATCGCTGTACATGCAGACGCCGAGATGCCCGTCGCCGTCCGCGACGGCGCCGCAGTTGCCCGTCCCGATTGCGGGGCCGAGGAACGTTTTCGTGAAGAGCACGGGCTTTGGGACCGCGATGGGTAGAAAGGGAGCGCACTGCGCCGCATCGGATTGCGTCACGGCGACGACGGGTGTTCCGGGATCGAAGCAACGCGCGTCGAACGGCGCATTCGCGGAGCAGTCGACCGCGGGGCCCGCGTCCGGCGCGTCCGCCGTCGGGCCGGCATCGGGCTGACCGGCATCGGCGCCGGTGCCGATCGACGGATCAGCCCCCTGCGGCGACGCGGCCGCGCTCGAATGGGCCGGAGAACCGGACCCGCCGCATCCGGCCACGGCGAACAGGCTGACAATCACGAAGAAGAGGTTCCGCTGCACCCCCGCCAATTTGCGCATTGCCGGTTCGATTCTCCGTTTTGGTGCGGAATCGAACATCCGGTCGCGCGCCGGATCGGCGACGATGACGTCAGGGCCGCATCCACACTTCGAATGCGTGCTGCGTGTCGAGGTACTCGTGCACGCGCACGATCTGCCCGTCGCGGAATTCGATGTGGAAGTGGTACTGCTGCCGGTACCGGCGGCCGTTCTTCAGATCGCCGCTCGACTCCACCTCCACCGCCACCGCATCTCCCTCGCCGATCGATCCGAGCACCGTCATCGAGAGGCCGTTCTCCAGTTGCGAGAGCATGCGGTTGAAGAGCCGGCCGATGCGCTCCTTGCCGTAGTCGCCGGCCGCGGGGGAAAGGTCCTTCTTACCCGGAATCCGCCAGACCACGTCGTCGGTCATGAGGGCCAGGACGCCCGGGATGTCGCTCTTCGTGAAGCGCGCGAACAGCTCGGCGGCGATCTCCTTGTTTCGCGACGTGCTCATCAGGGGCCTCCGGGCTGGTGATACTTCGGAACGGCGATTCCGTCAGTACGTGAACTGGAACAACGTCACGGCGCCTGCTAGTTTCGCGAAGTTGGCAGGGAGGGGCTCCATCTCGAATTGCGAATCGCAGTTCCACTCAAGCCGGGAGGAATGATGACCAAGAACGTCTGGTTGGCGGGCATTCCGCTTGCCATCGGCGTCGGCTATGTCGCCGCCGCGTTCGCGCAGGCGAAACCCGAGGTGCTGGTCAAGCAGCGCCAGGCGGCAATGACGCTGCAGGGCAAGTACTTCGGCCCGCTCGCGGCCATGGCGCAAGGCAAGGCGCCATACAACAAGGACACCGTGGTGCGAAACGCCGAATTTCTAGGGGCGCTCTCGAAGATGCCCTGGGACGGCTTCGCCGAAAGCACCAAGGACGAGAAGACCGTCAAGACCGCAGCCCTGCCCGCGATCTGGAAAGATACCGACAAGTTCAAGCAGGCCCAGCAGCACTTCGAGGAGGAAGCCTCGAAGCTGGCGCAGGTCAGCAAGAACGGTGACGAAGCGGCCGTCAAGGCGCAGATCGGCGCGACCGGCAAGGCTTGCGGCGGCTGTCATCAGGACTTCCGCGAAAAGCAGCAATAACGAAGATCGAGCGGAGGAAGCCCCGCTCCGGCGGGGCTTTCGTCTTTCTGATCGCGCCATGATGTACCAGCGGATCTTCTGCGCGCTACTTCTGCTCGCCTGCACGGGCGGCGCGAACGCGCAGGACGCTCGGCGCGGCGCCTACCTCGCGAAGGTGGGCGATTGCATCGGCTGCCATACGGAACAAAAGCCCGACGCGATCCCCTACGCTGGCGGGCGGGCGCTGACGACGCCATTCGGGACTTTCTACGGGACGAACATCACGCCAGATCCGAAGAACGGCATCGGCGGCTGGACCGAGGCCGATTTCTTCCGCGCGATGCAGAAAGGGGTGCGCCCGGACGGGTGGCCCTACTTTCCCGCCTTCCCCTATCCTTCCTTCACGAAGATCACGGACAACGACCTTCGCGATCTGTGGGCCTACTTGCGCTCGCTGCCGCCGAGCACGCGCGCGAACCATCCGCACGAACTGCGCTTCCCGTTCCGCTTTCGCATCCTCGTGTTCCCATGGAAGTGGCTCTTCTTCACGCCGGGACGGTTCGCCGGCGCGGCGGGCGCGACGGAAGTTCTCAATCGCGGCGCCTACCTCGTGCAAGCTCTGGGACATTGCGGCGAGTGCCATACGCCGCGCAACTTCTTCGGCGCGTCGAAGAAGGATCGCCAGCTCGCCGGCGGGAAGGGACCGGACGCCAAGAATGTCCCGAACCTCACCCCGACGCGGCTGGAGAAGTTGAGTGACGGGGACTTGAAGGACCTCTTGACCTCCGGCATCTACCCCGACGGTGACCTGCCCGCCGAGGCGATGGCGGAGGTCATCCGCAACACCACCAGCCAGTTGACGGCCCAGGATCTGGACGCGCTGATCGCTTACTTGAGGTCGCTGCCGCGGCTCCCCGACGAGCCGAAGGAAAAGTAGCCCGGCGCGCGCGGCGGGCAACGGATGCCCGCGGCGCGGCACGATGTCGTTCAGTCGACCGGCAACAGGAGGAACGACCGGCGGGCGAAATTGGGGGCCTGCGAAAACCCGATGATCGCGCCGTGGTCGTTGATCCCGACCGCGAGCCGGTGGACGAAGCCGTCTGTTCCGGGAGCGAGATCGTTCAGATCGATGATTTCGCCGCGGCTGAAGAGGACCGCGTGCGCCGTGTTGAGCGCGCCGAGCGACGACTGGCCGACGAGATCGCCATGGTTGTTCATGGCCTGGGCCTCGCTACTCGTCATTCCCGGCAGGGTGCCCAGATCGTGCATTCCGTCGTCGTCCAGAAGGAACGCGTGCCGGGGCTGATCGAAGAAGGGCCCGGGCAATTCGGCGTAACCGGCAACCCGCCCGTGAGCGTCGATGGCAAAGGCATTGCTGTTCGTCCCACCGAACGTTCCGAGGTCCTCCATCACCCCGTCGGAGAAGCGGAAGGCGTGCGCCGGTTTGTCGAACAACCGCGGCGACGGAAAGTCGGCGGACCCGGCCACCTGCCCGCGGTCGTTGATCGCGCGGGCGAAGCTGCTGTCGCCGCCGAACGTTCCGAGGTCCGTCAACTCCTGCGTTTTCGGCGAATAGATCACCGCATGGTCCTTCCCGAACCCAAAGGCCCCGCCCGGCAGTGTGATGAATCCGGCAACCAGGCCGCTATCGCTCACCGCCAGCCCGCCGCTCCCGAACCCGAGGGGGAACGGGATCGTCCCCGCGGCGCCATCGACCACGAACCATCCGGTGCGTCCATTGGTCCCCGCGGTGTTGTCGTTGTTGCTGATCGCGGCGATGCCGGCTTGCTGGATCGGGGGCGGCTGGACGATCTGCCCCGAGTTGCTGTCATACAGCAAGGAAAAGCCCCCGAGGGTCACGAACGCGACGATGCCGTGGTTGTTGATCGAGACAGGCGTGCCGCTGATGCCGATCGCGGCATCGAGGTTGACGAGCTGGTACCGGCGCGCCGGGTCCGCCGCCGCCGCCGCTGAGATCGCGGC
>JBJMQD010000111.1:0-9215 GCA_045802855.1 Myxococcales bacterium
GCCAAGGCGGGCCTTGCCGAGCTGGTCGCGGACGCCGCCATCGAGGGCACCCGCAGGCGCACCGCCGACCTCGTCGCGAGCGACGTCGAGGACATCGGCGCGAATTTGACGTCCATCGCCGGCAACGAAAGCACTTCGGTGCACCTCAACGTACTGCGCGAGAGGTTGCCCAAGGGCCTGGACATCCTCGGCGACGTGGTGAGCGAGCCGTCGTTCAAATCCGAAGACCTCGAGCGCGTCCGCACGCTTCGGCTCGCGCGGCTCGCGCAGAAGCAGGCCAGCATCGGACAACTCGCCGCCGACGAAGCACGGCGACTCGTCTACGGTCCGAAGCATCCCCTCGGTCAGCCCGCGTCGGGCACTCCGGATACGGTCCGGAAGGTCACGCGCGACGACATCGTGGCGTATCACAAGAAATTCTGGGTCCCGGGCAACGCAGTCATCGCTGTCGCCGGGGACGTGGAGCCGGACGAGGCGTTGAACCTCCTCGACCTCGCCTTCGCCAAGTGGCAGGCGAGGCCCGCGCCGAAGCTCGACGTTCCGCGCCCCCAGCCCGTCCGCAAACGCTTCATCTCCGTCGTGGAGAAGCCGTCGGCGACCCAGTCGCAGGTGTGGGTCGTCGGGCCGCTCTTCCCGGCGCGCGACAAGGACGCCGTGCCGCTCGAGATCGCGAACAACGTGCTCGGCGGCGTCTTCACCAGCCGCTTGAACCTGAACCTGCGCGAGAAGCACGGGTACAGCTACGGGGTCTTCTCCGGCCTGCAACTCGGCCGCTCGTTCGGAGCCTTCTTCGCCCAGGGCGGGATCGTCGCGAAGAGCACCGCTCCGGCGGCGGCGGAGTACCAGAAGGAGATCGCCGCGTTCGCCTCGGGCGACATGACCGAGGACGAGCTTCGCCGCGCGCGCGACACGTACATCCGGACGTTACCGTCGACTTTGGAGACGAACGACGCCGTGGCGAGCGCGATCGCGAATCTGGTCGTGCTCGGGCGTCCGCTCGACTTCTATCGCACGCTGCCGGAGAAGGCCCGCGCCCTCACCCGCGAGCAGGTGATCGCCGTCGTCGAGAAATGGATCAAGCCCAAGGAGTGGCCGGTGGTGATCGTCGGCCCGGTGGGCAGCGCCCGCGGCGACCTGGAAAAGCTCGGGCTCGGTCCCGTCCAGACGGCATCGAGCCGGTAAGGCGTAGTATCCGGCTCCATGTCCATCCCGGAGCACGTCTTTCGCGAATACGACGTTCGCGGCCTCACCGCCTCGGAGCTGACTGCCTCCTTCGCCGAGTCGCTGGGCCGTGGATTCGGCAGATATCTGCTCGAGCGCAACCCCGCGGCGCAGGCGGTGGTCCTCGGACGCGACCACCGCACTTCGAGCCCGCAGCTGGCGCGCGGTTTTTCAGCAGGCGTGCGCGAGCAGGGAATCGACGTCGTCGTGATCGGAACCGTCCCTACTCCGCTCACCTACTTCGCCGCGAACACCTTGCCGGTGGACGGGCTCTGCATGATCACGGGCTCGCACAATCCGCCCGAGTACAACGGCTTCAAGGTCGGAATCGGCAAGGCGACGATGGCCGGCCCGGAAGTGCAGGCGCTCAAGGCCCACGTGCTCGCCCGGCCGGCGCCGCGGACGCGCAAAGGCCGCGAGTCCGAGTACGACATCCAGACTCCCTACCTGCACTTCGTCACGCAGACGCTCGGCAAGGCCGCCCGCAAGCTGAAAGTGGTCGTCGATCCCGGCAACGGCACCGGCGCCATCGTCGCTCCCCGGCTTCTGCGCGCTCTCGGGCATGAGGTGATCGAGCTCTTCTGCGATCTGGACGGCACCTTTCCGAACCACCATCCGGATCCCACCGTCGCGGAAAACCTGCGGGACCTCCAGGAGAAGGTGCGTGCCGAGCGCGCGGACCTGGGCGTCGCTTTCGACGGGGACTCCGATCGCCTGGGCGCGGTCGACGAGCAGGGGAGGATCCTGTGGGGCGATCAGATCCTGCTCCTCTTCGCCCGCGACGTGCTCGAGGACCATCCCGGCGCCGCCATCGTCAGCGAGGTGAAGTGCTCGCAGACCCTCTACGACGACATCGAGCGCCGCGGCGGCCGCGCCATCATGTGGAAGGCGGGCCATTCGCTCATCAAGTCCAAGATGAAAGAGGAGGGCGCGCTCCTCGCCGGCGAGATGAGCGGGCATCTCTTCTTCCGCCATCGCTACTACGGGTTCGACGACGGCATCTATTCCGCCGCGCGGCTTCTCGAGCTGATCGCGCGCAAGGGCGTTCCGTTCTCGCAGCTTCTCGCGGACGTGCCGCGCACCTACAGCTCGCCCGAGATCCGCAAGGACTTTCCCGACGACAAGAAGTTCGCCGCCGTCGAGCGCGCTAGAGAGAAGCTGCGCAAGCACGGCCGCACCATCGAGGTGGACGGGGTGCGGGTGGTCGTTCCGGGAGGCTGGGGGCTCATCCGCGCCTCGAACACGCAGCCGCTCCTCGTCCTGCGCTGGGAGTCGCAGAGCGAGGCGGGGCTGCGCGAGCTGCAGAAACTCGTCGAAGGCGTGGTCGAAGAGGTGCGGCGCGAGCTGTCCGCCTGATACTCTCGCGCCCGTGAAACCCCGCGACGAGGTGATCGTAGGAATCGACGTCGGCGCTACCACCGTGCGCGCCGCCGTCGTCGACCCCGGCGGGCGCATCCTGGGCGAGGACAAGCACCGTCTCGTCAGCAAGGAACCGCCGCAGGTCGTGGAAGCCATCGTCCGCGCCGCGAAGACGGCGTGCGGGGCGGCGGGATTTCCCTTTGCCGAGATGCGCGCGCTCGGCGTCGGAGTCGCGGGTCAGGTGGCGAGAGGCAACGGCACGGTCACGAGCGCGCCGGGGCTTGGCTGGCACGACGTCGATCTGGTGAAGCTCATCCAGGCGAAAGCCCCCAAGGCCTTCGTGAAGCTCACGTCGGATCTGGCCGCCGCGGCGTGGGCCGAGCGGGCGACCGGAGCTGGGAAGGGCGCCGACGATCTCGTCCTCGTGTCCGTCGGCCCCACCGTGGGCGCCGGCATCGTCCTCGCGGGAAAGCTCCACGAGGGCGCCTCCGGAGCGGCCGGCGATCTGGCCCACGTCAACGTGCATCCGGGTGGCCGCACCTGCGTCTGCGGACAGCGGGGCTGTCTCGAAGCCTACGCGACTTCGGCGAGCCTCGCCGCCTGGGCGCGCGACGATCTGCGCATCGCGGCGGCGGCTGCGAAGGCGATGGGAAAGCATTCCAGCGCCGGTCGCAGGCTCCTCGAGTTCGTCGCCGCCGACCCGGAACGGATCACGGTCGCGGCGATGGAGCGCGCGGCCGCCGACGGAGAGGACCTCTCCGCGCACCTGCTCGACGAGGCGGCCCGGCTCGTCGGCCTCGCGGTGGCGAATCTCGTCAACGCGCTGAACCCGGCCCGCCTGCTCCTCGGCGGAACGCTCCTCGCCCAATCGCCGCGGATGCGGAGCGGCGTGCGCGAATCGATCGGCCAGCACGTCTCGAAGGCCGCGTCCGCGGCCCTGGAAGTCTGCGAATCTTCCCTCGGCGAGGAGGCGGTGCTCATCGGCGCCGCGATGATCGCGTCCGAAGCGGCCAGAGCGTAGCGGCCGGAATCGCTACTCGCTCTTCTCGCGGTTCACCACGTTCCCGTTCGCGTCCTTCTCGATCTTCTCCTTCGTGTGCGTCTTGTGGTCGTTCGCCGATCCCGGCGCGTCGTGCTCGCGGGTGACGTCGCGAGTGATGGTACGGCCGCCCGAGTCGTTCGATTTGGAATCGACGACCGTCTTTTCATGGTCGGTAACCTCGCCCGATCCGGGATCGTAGACGTGCGTCTTCTCGATTTCGGAGTGGGTCGATCCGTCGCTGCGCTTCTCGACCTTGCGATGCACGTCGGTGGTCTCGTTGCGACCCGCCTTCTTCTTCGAGGCCGCGCCGACCTGCGCGCTGCTTCGCTCGTTCGCTTCGACGTGGTCCGGAGCCCAGTGGCGGTCGGCCTTGGCGCGGCGATCCGGTGACCTCGGCGAGGTATCCGACTGGACCTGGGCGCTCGACTTCGCCGTGTCGTCCGCCTTCGCCGGCGCAGCCACGAGAGCGAGACCGGCGACGAGATACAGGATGAAGTTCATGGACGCCTCCGGCATCAAACCGTGGCAATCGGCGCCCGCGCCCACAAGAGGCGTCCCGGAAGGCGAGCGCACCGCGCGCCGTCGATCGGGCGAGCTACTCGATGATCCTGAAGTGCAGGGTGAACGTGATAGTCGTGGCAACGGGGGTCCCGCCGAGCTTGCCGGGGCGGAACCGGAAGGCGCGCATGGCCCTCGCTCCAGCCGCGCCGAGCCCTTGTCCGGGATCGCTCAGCACATCCACCTTTGCTACCGACCCATCCGAATCCACCAGGACTCGCAGCACGACGTCTGCCTCGAAACCTCGTTGCTGCGCCTCCGGCGGATAGAAGGACTTTAGATTCGGCGTGAAATCGATGTTCGGCAATTCGGTCACTTGCGCGGCGGCGACGTATTTCTCCGCTTTGTAGGGCTTTGCCGTTCCGGGCTCGACCGCCTTTCGCGGCGGCTCGCCGTAGAGCGTGTTGCCGGTCGGGGCCGCGAACGTTCCCCCCTGGGTGGTGCTCTCGAGCGTGATGCCGGGAAGCACGACCGGCGGCGTCTGCGAGATCTCCTTCGCTTCGACGCTCGGAGGAGGAGGCGCGTTCTGCGGCGGGGGCGGCGCCGGCCGCGGCTCGGCGGGGGGCGAAACCGGCGTCCTCCGCGCGAGACGCCGCAGCGGCTGGGGCCGCAGCTTCTGCGGAGGCAAGGGCGGCGGAGGAGGAGGCGGAGCGGGTTTCTCCAAGGGCTTCGAGATGACCGCCACCTCGAGGGGCACCTGGTGGGGGGCCGCGTAGGTCGAGGGCTTGCTGTTCGCCACGGCGATGATGATCGCCAGATGGACGACGAGCGAGCCCGCGAGGATCGCGGCCGCATGACCCGCCCGCCCTGGCAGCGTCGCTTCCAGCTACTTCTCCGCCTCTATTTGAATCGCGAACTTGACCACCCCCGCGCCCTTGAGCACGTCGAGGATGTGGGTGACGGCGCCGTGGGTGGCGTTCTTGTCCGCCCCGATGATCGCCTGCACGTCTTCCCCTTTGCCGCGCACGTCCTGCACCGTCCGGACGAGTCCGGCATCGTCGGTCGCAACGCCGTTCACGTAGAGCCGCCCTTCGCGATTGAGCACCACCGCGAGGGTGCGCTCGACAGTCTCTCCGCCGTGCGCGGCGCGGGGCAACTCCACCTCGATCGTCTCCTTCACGATGTAGGTCGCTGTAACCATGAAGATGATGAGCAGCACGAGCGTGATGTCCACGAGCGGCGTCACGTTGATGCCGGTGATGCTCTCCTCGTCTTGCTGATCCGCGCCGCCCGCCATCGCTACCCCTTCCCGGAGCGCGCCACGTGCAAACCGGCCACGATGGCGTTGCCGAGCGAATTGGAACGGCCGATCACGCGCTTCAGCAGCCTTTGAAAGATGTTGAACGCGAGCACCGCCGGGATGGCGACGAAAAGGCCCACCGCCGTGGCGACGAGCGCCTCGGAAATGCCGGCCATCACCGCGGACGGGTTGGAGGCCCCGGCCGCCCGGCTCGCGTTCGAGGCCAGGTCCGCGAAAGCGCGGATGATTCCCAGCACGGTGCCGAAAAGGCCGATGAACGGAGCGTTGTTCCCGAGCGTGCCGAGGACGAACAGCCACTGCTCGTATTCCAGTCGCCGCCGATCGATCGTCGAGGCCACGGCCTTCTCCACGGCTTCCTGCCCGCCGACAGACGCGCTGAGCGCGACCCGGACGACTTCGGCCTCCATCGCGTCTCCGCCGGCGATCCGCGCGGCCTGCGGCAATTCGCCTCCCTGGCAAAGCCGGAGGAGCTCGGGAAACCGCCGCGACATCCGCCGGCGGGCGAAATAGAGCCACCGATCCAGCATCACCATCACGCTCATCACCGAAAGGCCGATGAGGAGCCAGAGCACCCACGCGGCGCCGACGCGCAGGGTGAAAGCGAGAAGGCGAGCGACGATCACGGATCCTCCTGCGAGCCCTTGGTGGACCTTGCCTGACGTTCGAAGGCGCCCACCGCTCTCGCGACGCGGAGCGCGGCGAGCTGCACGGCGAGCGTCTCCTCGAGCGCCGTCGCCTCGCTCTGGAAGAGCGCCGCCTGCGCGTCGGATACCTCGACTTGCGTCGCGGTACCGGCCTCGAACTGGGCGCGCACCAGTTCCTCGTTCTCCCTGGCATAGACGAGGGCGTGCTCGGCTTCTTCACGCAAGGCGCGGGCGGATTCGAGGTCGAGCTGTCCGCGGCGTAGCTCGTCCTCGATGCGGGCGACCTGCGAGCGCGTCGAAAGCCGCGCCTCGCGCTCCTTGCTGTCGGCATCCTTCAATGCGACGTAGCGCAGCCCACCATCGTAGAGCGGCAAAGTGAGCGCGAGGGTCACGGCCCAGGTCAGGGTGCGGCCGGAAAAATCCTCGACGTTGTTGTAGCGGTAGGCGGCGTTGGCCGAGACGGTGGGGAAGAACTGCAGCACCGCGTCGGTGTGCAGCCGCGCGGCGATCTCCTCGTTCACCTTCGCGGCGGCCATCTCGGGCCTGTCGCGGAGCGCGCGGCGGATCAGATCGGGAAACGCCCCGCGCACCTCCTCCGGAGGATCGGGAGGAGTCGTAAGCTCGAAAGCCGTGTCGCGGCGATCGAGAAGCTGGGCGAGCTGGCTCTTCGTCGAGCGGTAGGCGTTCACCGCCCGGCGCGCTTCCTCGTCGGCGCGGAGCACGTCGATCCGCGCGCGCACCGCGGCCGACCGCTGGATCTGTCCGGCCTCGAAGCGGGCCTGCGCCTCGATGGCATGGTCGCGCGTCGTCCCGGAAAGCCGGAACGCGACACGGTATAGCTCGCGCAGCTGCACTCCCGAGTAGTACGTGGCCGCGACCAGGAGGAGCAGATCGATGCGCTGCTGGGTTTCCGTCAGCCGGGCGACGTCGACGAGCTGATTCGCGGTGGCGATCGCCGGAAACGCGCGGCCGTTGAACAGCGGCACCTCGAGCACCAACGCGCCCAGGACGGAATCCGCACTCCCGCGGAGGAATGTGGGAGGCGCCGGAACCGGATCCTGGGTGCGGGTATAGCTCGCCGTCAGATCCAGCCTCGGCTTCACCTGCGCCCAGGCCCGGCCGACGTCGAGGCTCGCCTGCACCACACGCTCGCGCAGGATGCCGAGATCGGGAGCCGCCGCCCGCGCCCGGGTGAGCGCCTCCGCGAGGGAAAGCGGCGGCCCTTCCGCGAGAGGCGGGGTCGGGGCCGGCGGCAGGTCGGCGACGAGCGCCTGCGCGCGGGGCGCGATGACGGTAGTCGGCGCCTGTGCCGGCGCAGCGAGCAGGGCAACGGGCGCGAGAAGCAGGATGAGAGGCATCGGCGGACGGCAAACGTCAGGGAAGGTCGCCGCGGTGTCAACCGGCTCCGGGAGCGGGTTCTTCGATGCCGCAGGCCCGAAGGCACTTGCGGGCGAGGGAACTGACCCCCAGCGACCGCAGCGCTCCCGGTGCGACGAAGCGGAGATCTTCGCGTTCCGTCGCGTCCCCCGGCCCGGCAAAGAGCGTCACGTGCAGCTCACGGTGCGTGAGCGTCTGGTGGACTTCGCCCCGCTTCTGCAGTGCGATGGCCTGCGCGCCGCACGAGTCGAGCGCGACGCGCGCCGACCTTCGCGGGGTGTGGCCCGCGGTCTCCTGGAATGGGAGTCCCCACGTCCCCGCGAACAGCTCCCCGTCGCAATGCCGCCGCAAGAGCACGGAACCGTCGCTGTGGGTGAGCGCCGCGGCGGCCCATTCGAGCACGGGCCGGACGCGCTCCGCCTTCGGCGCGGGGAACGCGTGCGCGTCGCCCTGCGAACGGGTCTCGCAATGCCCCTCCAGGGGACACGCGCCGCAGGAAGGAGAGCGGGGCGTGCAGACGGTCGCGCCCAGCTCCATCATCGCCTCGTTGAACTCGCCTGCCCTGCCCTCGGGAAGGAGCGACGGCGCAAGCTCCCACGCGCGGGCCCGCACCTCTGCGGCGTTCCCCGCGATGCGCAGCACCCGCGATAGGACGCGGGCGACGTTTCCGTCGACGAGCGCCGCCTGCTCGCCGAAGGCGAGGCTCGCGACCGCGGCCGCCGTATAAGGCCCGAAGCCCGGCAGCTTCTCCAGCTCCGCCGCCGACCTCGGCAGGCCTCCGAGTGCAGCCGCCGCGCGGGCCGCGGCATGCAGGTTGCGCGCCCGGGCGTAGTAGCCAAGGCCGCTGAAGAGCGCGACCACCTCGTCGAGCGATGCCCGCGCCAGCGCCTCGAGGGTGGGAAAGCGGGCCACGAACGCCACGTATCGAGGCAGCATCGCCGCGACCCGGGTCTGCTGGAGCATCACCTCGCTCAACCAGACGCGGTACGGATCGCGCGGCTCCCGCCTCCAGGGCAGCGGGCGCCGCGACGCCTTGAACCAATCGAGCAGCGCGCTCGTGGCCGTGCTAGGAAATGCGCTCGGGTTCATCGAGGAGGCGGGCTTTGCCCGCGTCGCCAGTCGCGAAGGCCCGCAGGCCGCGACATGTAACGAGCTGGGGGATTCTTGAAGCGCATCCGCGTCCATTCCGTCGAGCAGTACGTGGCCGAGATCGGACCCTTGCTGCAGAAGGGCCTCCCCATGTACCGCGCCGACGATCCGGAGAACAGGCTTCTCGGCGTCGGATTCGAGGGAGCGGATACCGAGGTCCTCATTTCGATCTCCGAGTTCAAGGAAACGGGCGACCTCGTCCGCTACGGCGAGCTCATCGAGCCGTACGAGCCGCCCGGGAAGAAGACCCAGAAGGTCAAGGAAGAGAAGAAGAAGTGAAGACCTCACGTTCGTCTCGTGAACGTGAACCCGAACGTGAACGCCGCTTTCCAAAGCCGTCCACGTTCACGTCCACCTGCGCGTTCACGTCGTCGTAGGCTACCGCCGCGCGGTCCGCTCCACCTCCTCTACGGTTCGCGGGATCGCGGCGGTCAGGTTCTCGTGCCCGCCCTCCGTCACCAGGATGTCGTCCTCGATCCGGATCCCGATCCCGCGTAGCTGCGCCGGCGCCTTCTCGTCGTCGGGCGCCACGTACAGCCCCGGCTCGACGGTGAACACCATCCCGGACTCTAGCTTCCTCGGCGCCCCCGTCTCGTCCCGGTAG
>JBJMQD010000115.1:0-11570 GCA_045802855.1 Myxococcales bacterium
CCTCCTCGCGCGCGACTCCCATCGCGGTGGCGGCGGCCTGGTTGAGCGCCCGCACGATACCCGTCCGGTCGGTTGCGACGATGCCGTCTCCGATGGCGGCCAGCGTCGCGTCGTCGCGGGCGTCAGCCTCCCGGAGAGCGGCGCGGGAGGTGGCGTGGACGAGCGACAGCGCGGCGAACGAGGCGAGGACGGAAAGCTCCTCGAGCTCCCGCTCGCGGAAGGCAGTGGAACGCTCGACGATCAGAGCAAGCCCGGAGTCCGGGGATCCGAGAGGAAGGACGGCGAGCGATCCGCCGTCCGGTCGCTGCTGGTTGCCGGAGAGGCACCCGTGGATGCGCTCGGCGAGCGCCGTGCGCCCCGACGAGAGGGGCGAGCCGTTGGCGGCCAGCGTCTCGACGGCTCCTTTTTCCCGGGCCCGGACCACCTCGGCGCCGCTCGCGGCGCAGAGGACCCCGGCCAGGCGGGCGACCGCCGCGACGATCGCATCGTGATCTCCCAAGGAAGCGAGCTCACGGGTGGCGGCAGCGAGGGTGCCCATCGACGCAGGGACGGCGGCAGAGCGCACGGGCGTCTCGGACGGACGCTCGGCGCGGGAGACAGGGCGAGGCAGCCCCTCGAGCGAGGGATTGAGTTGGCAGTCGGTCATCTAAGAAGGAAGGGTTCCCGGAGGTAGGTCGACCTTTCCCTTCAACGCAGCACGCGGGGACCCCCATTCCCCCGGCGAAGGGCGCAGCGAGGCTAGACAATAGCGGAAGGACCGCGCGCCGCCGATGTGGGCGCGGAGATCACCTTACCGACGCCATTACCGAATCGATAATGTAGGTGGGGATGCGAACGCCGCGCACAACCGGCAATGCCTGATTTTTACAACTTTGTCAGCTTTTCGCGGAGTTCCTTCCAGCAGGCCTGCAACGGCGTACGGAAACTGGACTTGAGCGGGTTTCGTTTCGTTGCGTACTATTTAATGCGTTGATGTTACTAGGCAATTGCAGGAACAAGAGACTGGTTGCACTACCGCTCAGGACGGATTTCGAACAACCCTCCTACATGCCTGCGCAGCAATTACGCGTGGTTAGATGCGGCACGCAGACTGCAACTGTCCGCCGCACACGCCGCACCTGAGTAAGCATCCAGCAAGCTCTGACGGTGCGGTGAAATCTAGGGGGGAGTACCGAAATGGGAGACAAGAACCGTTTTACCCGGCGAGACTTGATCAAGTTCGGCGCCATGGGCGGCGCTGCGACGTTGATCGGCAAGGGTGCGCGCGCGCAGACCGCGGCCTGCATCGATCAGACGCCGATTCCGATCGAAGAGGTCGCCTTCACGGGCTGTGGCGTGGGCGCCGAGGCGTTCGCGACCAGCCCCTTCATCACCGAGCCGTTCACGCAGGAGATGCCGATTCCTCAGGCTCTGCGTCCGGGCTGGAACGACGGCCAGGGCGGCCTCATCACCGACAAGAGCGATCCGCGGGCGTGGACCGTTCGTAAGTCGCAGGTGGCGGGCGCCGGCAAGGTCCTTCCGGGTCCCGAGGCGGGTCATCAGGACTCGTTCGGCGATCGTCCGGGCAATCACGCGGAGCTCGGCTGGGGCATTCCGAACGCCGGAACGCACCAGCAGTGGGTTCGCGGCACGGGCGCCGGCGGCGTCACGCTCGATATGCCGGATCCGATCCTGTACCACATCCGCCTGCAGGTGACCGGTCACTCGTTCACCAACTCGCCTGTCGTTCCGATCGACGCGCAGGGCAATGCGACCACGCTGCCCGTGGGAGCCAGCGCGACGGCGGCCGGCACGGCCAGCTTCAACGGAGCGCAGGTTCCGGCGTACTTCCTGCCGCAGAGCACCATCTACGGCTTCAACGGACAGTTCCCCGGCCCGATGGTCAACATCGAGTACGGCCAGCCGGTCCTCGTCCGGTTCGAGAACGACCTCGACCTGAACCCGGGCTGCCTCGACCGCGGCGACTTCGGCGCTCCGGACTGGGCGTTCCTCACGCACTGCCACAACGGCCACCACGCTCCTGAGTCCGACGGCCAGCCGCACCACATGATCGACAACGAAGGCGGCTACCGTCCGATGGAGTGGGTCGACAACCTCTGGATGGCCTACCCCGCCGGCGGCGACGACCGCGAGAAGCAGGCGTTCCTCTGGTACCACGACCACCGCATGCACCACACGGGCCCGAACGTGTACAAGGGCATGGTCGGAACCGCGCCGCACTACGATGCCAAGCTCGACAACGGCGACGAGACCAAGGCCGACGGCTGGCGCCTCCCCGGCGTCCGCGTGAACCACGTCGACGCCCAGGGCAACTACGACGGGTCGTTCGACGTGAAGTACGACATCCCGATGGCGCTCTACGACTTCGCCGCCGATGACGGCGTGGTGGCCCACTCGGACAACCACACGCCCGTCACTGCGGATCCCCGCCTCCCGGGCATCGTCTGCGGCGACGTGCACCCCGAGAACTGGGGCAAGCTGTTCCACCGCCACTACCCGAACCACGGCTTCGTCGGCGACATCTTCACGGTCAACGGCGCTGCCTTCCCGACCCTGTACGCCGAGGCCCGTAGGTACCGCTTCCGCTTCCTCGGCGCCTCGGTCTCCCGTCAGTACAAGCTGGAGTTCCGCACCGGCACCCCGATGCCGTTCCCGGGCCAGCAGGGCCAGTGGAATTTCGGCAAGGTCGTCGCTGGCAAGCAGGTGACCGACAAGGGCACGCTGGCGTTGCAGTGCTACCAGATCGCCAGCGGCGGCGGCGTTCTCCCGAACTCGATCCTCAAGAACACGATCGAGGTCTGGCCGGCGAAGCGCCGCGAAATCGTGGTCGACTTCTCGAAGGACATCAACGGCCGGCCGGTTGCTCCCGGCACCGTGGTGTACCTGACGAACGTCGCCCAGATGCTCACGGGCCGCAAGCAGACCGAGAAGGGCGACATCGGGTTCGATGCCAACTTCGCGGTGCCGATGGTGAAGATCGTCATCGGGAACCCGACGGTGGACAACAGCCTCATGCCGACGCCGGAGAAGACCCTCCGCGTGCAGCCTGACTACCGCACCGAGGCCGTGGCTCCTGGCAAGGACTTCACGCTCGAGCGCGGTGGCCTGGGTGGCGAGACCGAGTGGTTGATCAACGGGGCGCAGTTCGACCCGACCAAGCCGCTCGCGACCGTGTTCGTCGGCGCCGCCGAGACCTGGGGCATCAACAACGGCGGTGGTGGCTGGACGCACCCGATGCACCTCCACATGGAAGAGCATCACGTCACGTACCGCTCGCGCGACTTCCTCGGCCGTCAGGGTAAGGAGCTCGATCACCAGGGCGACACCGGCAAGGAAGACCTCGTTTCGCTCTCGCCCAGCGAGCAGACCCGCGTCTTCCGGCGGTTCCGCACGTTCCTCGGCAACTACGTGGCCCACTGCCACAACCTGGCGCACGAGGACCACAACATGATGTTCGGCTGGACCATCCGTAAGACGTAATTCTTTCTGTAGGTAATTGGGGCACCCCGGCCCCTTTTCTCGCCGGGGTGCCCCGCAGTACCTTGCACTTCCGACACCCGTTGCAGTGATCAGGGGCACGCCGGCGCGAGACGTCGTTGCGCCCGTGATCACGACGGCGGAAGTTGGCGGCCTCCCGAGCCTGAGGGACGCGGGGCAGAGGAGACCGGCAGTACCGCTGTGGATAGGAGCACCCCGGCGTCTGAAGGACGCGGGACGCCGGGGTGCCCCTACCAAAAACAACATGACCCGCTCTTCGGAGCGGCTTTTGCGCAGTTCAACCGGGATCGTGGGGGTCCCATACATGAACTACCGACACTACCGATCTGTCCTCGTAGCGGCAGGCGCGCTCTGCGCTGCTCTCGCCTTCTCCTTCCTCCCGCGCGGCGCGGTTCCGGCTGCGGCGGCCAAAGAGATCCACGCGGCGGCGAAGTACCGCTGCCCGATGCACACGGACGTGGTCCAGGACCACGAGGGCATCTGCCCGATCTGCAACATGAAGCTCGTGGAAGTGAAGCCCGAGCCGAAGAACGCGCAGGGCGCGGTCGCGGTGCCGGCGGACAAGCAGAGCCTGCTCGGCATTGCCGTCGGCTCCGTGGAGCGTTCCGCCGGAAGCCGGACCATCCGCGTTCCGGGTCGCGTGACGCCCGACGAGACGCGCGTGTACCACATCAACGCCGGCATCGACGGCTCGATCCGCGAGCTCCCGCCCATCACCACCGGCAGCCGCGTGCACAAGGACCAGATCCTGGGCGGCTTCTACGCCCCGTCGGCCATGTCGACGATGCAGATCTACCTGGTGAACCTCTCCGGCTACGACAGGGCGGTGCGGCAGAAGGAGGACGGCGGGCAGAACGAGCCCATCTCGGCCGTCAACCTGAACCTGCAGCAGCGGCTCGTGCAGCTCGAGAACATGGGCGTCTCGAAGCTCCAGCGCGAGGAGATGTACAAGACGCGCGTCGTCCCGGACACCATCAAGATCGTCTCTCCCGCCGACGGCTTCGTGCTCTCGCGGAACATCACCTTCGGCCAGAAGTTCGACCGCGGCTACGAGTTCTTCCGCATCGCCGACCTGAAGCGCGTGTGGGTGGTGGCGGACGTGTTCGCCCAGGACGCCGGCGACGTGCAGCCCGGCATGAAGGCGCAGATCTCGGTCCCCGGCCGCGGCAAGATGACCGGCACCGTCACCGAGGTGCTGCCGCAGTTCGACTCGCTCTCGCGCACCCTCAAGGTCCGCATCGCGGTCGAGAACCCGAAGCTCGTGCTCCGTCCCGACATGTTCGTCGACGTGCAGCTCTCGGCGTCCATGCCCGAGGCGCTCACCGTCCCGGCCGACGCCGTCGTCGACTCCGGCGTCACCCAGACCGTCTACGTCGAGACCGCGCCGGGCATGTTCGAGGCCCGCAAGGTCGAGACCGGTTTCCGCAACGGCGATCGCATCGAGATCGCCTCCGGACTTACCGAAGGACAGAAAATCGCCACGTCCGGTGCTTTCTTTCTCGATTCCGAGACCCGGATGAGGGCTCCCGTTTCCGGCGCCGCCGCTCAACATGCAGCTGTTCCCGTCCCCACCGGGCACAAAGAGGCTTCGAGCGGCGGCGCCGGATCTCACCACATGCACGGCCATGACTCGCAGGCCAGCGCTGCGGAGATGCAGTAATGATCGGCCGCATCATCGAGTGGTGCGCGAAGCACCGGCTGACCGTCGTCGCCCTGACCGCCGTCGCCGTAGTGGCGGGGTTCTGGTCGATGAAGCACGTGGCGCTCGACGCCACGCCCGACCTGAGCGACACCCAGGTCATCATCTACTCCAAGTGGGACCGTAGCCCGGACATCGTCGAGGACCAGGTCACCTACCCGATCGTGTCGAGCCTGCTCGGCGCGCCCAAGGTGAAGGCAGTCCGCGGGTACTCGGATTTCGGTTACTCGTACGTGTACGTCGTCTTCGAGGACGGCACGGACATCTACTGGGCGCGCTCGCGGACGCTCGAGTACCTCTCCTCGGTCATGCCCCGCCTTCCGCAGGGCGTGAAGACCGAGCTGGGGCCTGACGCGACCGGCCTCGGCTGGGTGTTCCAGTACGTGCTCGTCGACGAGACCGGCAAGCGCGACCTCGCGGAGATGCGCTCGTACCAGGACTGGACGCTGCGCTACTACCTGAAGTCGGTGAAGGGCGTGTCGGACGTGGCCCCCATCGGCGGCTACGTGCGGCAGTACCAGGTCAACGTCGATCCGGCCCGTCTCCAGGCCTACGGCCTCTCCATCGCCAAGGTGAGCGAGGCGGTGCGCGCCGGCAACAACGACGTCGGCGGCAGGCTCATCGAGTCGGGCGGCGCGGAGTACATGGTGCGCGGCCACGGCTACGCGAAGTCCGTCCAGGACCTCGAGTCGATCGTCCTCGCCAACACCGACAACGGCACGCCCATCCGGGTGAAGGACGTCGGCACCGTCGCTCTCGGCCCGGACCTGCGCCGCGGCGTCTCGGATCTCGACGGCAAGGGTGAGAGCGTCTCCGGCATCGTCATCATGCGCGAAGGCGAGAACGCCCTCGACGTGATCGAGCGCGTGAAGGCCAAGATCAAGGAGATCGAGCCCGGCATGCCCGCGGGCATGAAGATCGTCCCGATCTACGACCGCTCCGACCTGATCCTGAAGTCGATCGACAACCTGAAGGTGACGGTCACCGAGATCATGATCACGGTGGCCCTCGTCATCCTCGCCTTCCTCTGGCACATCCCGAGCGCGATCGTGCCGCTCGTCACCATCCCGGTCGCCGTGCTCCTCGCCTTCATTCCCTTCCGGATGATGGGCCTGAGCGCCAACATCATGTCGCTCGGCGGCATCGCCATCGCCATCGGCGCCCTGGTCGACGCGGCGATCGTGGTGGTCGAGCAGACCCACAAGAAGCTCGAGATCTGGCAGAAGAACGGCAGCAAGGGCGACCCCAAGGAAGTCATCATCGAGGCGGTCAAGGAGGTCGGCGGTCCCGGCTTCTTCGCCCTCCTCGTCATCGGCGTGTCGTTCCTGCCCATCCTCGCCCTCGAGGCGCAGGAAGGCCGGCTCTTCAAGCCGCTCGCCTACACCAAGTCGCTCACCATGCTGATCGCGGCCGTCCTGGCGATCACGCTCGATCCGGCCCTGCGGCTCTTCTTCACCCGGACGAAGCCGTTCAAGTTCAAGTCGAAGCTCGCGACCCGCGTGGTGAACGCGGTGGCCGTGGGCGAGATCCAGCCCGAGGAGAAGCACCCGATCAGCCGCTTCCTCATGCGGATCTACGAGCCGGTCGTCATCTGGGCGCTCCGCCGCCGCTGGTGGGTCATCGGCAGCGCCGCTGCCCTCGTCGCTCTCACCATTCCCGTCTACCAGAAGCTCGGCTCGGAGTTCATGCCCCCGCTCGACGAGGGCTCGATCCTCTACATGCCGACGACGATGCCGGGCATCTCCATCGCCCAGGCGCAGAAGCTCCTCCAGGGCACCGACGCGGTGATGAAGCAGTTCCCCGAGGTCGATCGCGTGCTCGGGAAGGCCGGGCGCGCGGAGACGCCGACGGATCCGGCTCCTCTCTCCATGCTGGAGACGGTGATCACGCTGAAGCCGAAGTCCGAGTGGCGCAAGGTCCCGACCTGGTACTCGTCGTGGGCTCCCGAGTTCGTGAAGCCGCTCTTCCGCCGCATCACGGCGGACCACATGTCGCAGGAAGAGCTCGTCGCCGAGCTCGACAAGGCGCTGCAGCTTCCCGGCGTGTCGAACGCCTGGACGCAGCCGGTCCGCGGCCGCATCGACATGCTCACGACGGGCATGAAGACGCCGGTCGGCCTGAAGATCTCCGGCGCCGACCTCAAGACCATCGACTCCATCGGCGCGCAGATCGAGAAGGTGCTGCCGCAAGTCCACGGTACGCGTAACGTCTTCGCCGAGCGCACCGCGGCCGGGTACTTCATCGACGTCGACTGGAACCGCCAGGCGCTCGCGCGCTACGGCATCTCCATCGACGAGGCGCAGATGGCGGTGCAGCAGGCCATCGGCGGCGAGAACGTCACCACCACCGTCGAGGGCCGGGAGCGGTATCCGGTCAACGTGCGCTACCTGCGCGACTTCCGTAGCGACCTCGGTTCGCTCGGGAAGGTCCTCATCTCCGCGGAGGGCGGGAAGCGGCAGATTCCGCTCGGAGAGCTGGCCACCGTCAAGGCGGCCACGGGCCCCTCGATGATTCGCAACGAGGACGGCCTCCTCACCGGCTACGTCTATGTCGACGTCGCCGGCCGCGATCCGCAGACCTACGTCAACGAGGCGAGCGCGCTCTTGCGCGACACGGTGAAGCTGCCCGCCGGATATGCGATGACGTGGAGCGGCCAGTACGAGGCGATGGCTCGGGCCAAGGAGCGGCTCTCGGCGGTGCTGCCGCTGACGCTGTTCCTCATCGTTTTCCTCCTCTACCTGAACACCCGCTCGGCGGCGAAGACGGCCATCGTGCTGCTCGCGGTGCCGTTCTCCGCGGTGGGCGCCTTCGCCTTCCTCTGGATCCTCGGCTACAACCTGAGCGTCGGAGTGTGGGTGGGAATGATCGCCCTGCTCGGGGTAGACGCGGGAACCGGCGTGTACATGCTGCTCTACCTCGACCTCGCCTACGATCAGGCGAAGAAGGAGGGCCGCATGACGTCGCTCGCGGACCTGCAGGCCGCCATCCGCGAGGGCGCGGTGAAGCGGCTGCGGCCCAAGTTCATGACGGTGGCCACGGCCTTCGTGGGCCTCGCGCCCATCCTCTGGTCGACGGGCACCGGCTCGGACGTGATGAAGCGGATCGCCGCGCCCATGGTGGGCGGAATCCTCACCTCGTTCTTGCTCGAGCTGGTCGTCTACCCGCCTATCTATCAAATCTGGAAGTGGAATTTCCAAGCCAAGCACCAGGTGACCGCTGACGAAGCGGCCACTCCCGCGATTCCTGACAGTTTGGAAAACGCAGCCTGATTCGGTAAAATCGTTCGAACAGCGCGGCCTCATGCTCTCGCCAGGGCATGAGGCCGCGAATTCCTGCCCCCCGGCAGGAAATTGGGGGAATACTACATGAAGCTAGTCTGGACCCGGGCGCCGGTATTGGCGCTCGCTAGTGCACTCGCTTGCGGAACCCAGTCCTCGAAAGTCAATAACGACACCACCAACACCGCGATGGCCAAGGCGGACACCGCCTCGACGAACCTGGTCGCCAATCCGGTCAGCAACATCACCTGCACGCCGGGATTCAACAAGTTCCTCGGACCGCCTCCTGCGGGCGCGCTCCCCTTCACCCCGGTCACTTCGCTGAAGACGATCGCGAACCCGGTCCTCGGCGTCGACCCCAAGAGGGGCACGCCGGTCGTCCGCGCCGATCTGACGAGCTACGTCGCCGACACCCAGGCCGCCATCCAGCTCGGCAAGGCGTTCTTCTGGGAGATGCAGGCGGGCAGCGACGGCAAGACCTCGTGCGCCACCTGCCATTTCAACGGCGGACAGGACACGCGTAGCCAGAACCAGCTCAACCCGGGCGCCAACGGCAGCTTCGACCTCTCCGCCCGGAACGCGACGCTCGTGGCCACGAACTACCCGTTCGTGGACAAGGCGCTCGGGCTCGACACCGACAACATCACGGGCTCGCAGGGCGTTCGCAAGAGCACCTACGTCGGCGTGAGCTCGACCGGCGTCGAGACGGACCTTTCGGACAGCGATCCCGTCTTCGGGAACGTGCGCCAGGTCACGAGCGTCAACGCGCCCTCGACCATCAACGCGGTCTACAACCACCGCAACTTCTTCAACGGCCGCGCCCAGAACGATTTCAACGGCGTGAACCCGTGGGGCAACCGCGACCCCAGCGCCCACATCTGGTACGCCGACGGCGCCGGCAACATCAATCCGATGGCGGTGACGATCCCGAACGCCGCGCTTGCCTCGCAAGCGGTGGCGCCGATCGTCAACAACGTCGAGATGTCGGCGCAGGGCCGGACCCTGCCCGAGGTGGGCAGGAAGCTGCTCGCGGTCAAGCCGCTCGCGCTGCAGGCGGTCGACGGCAAGGACAGCGTGCTCGGCAGCCTCGCCACGGCAGGAAAGGCGGCGAAGGGACTCAAGACGACGTACGCGGCGATGATCCAGAAGGCGTTCGTGCCGTCGCTGTGGAGCTCGACCGGGACGGTCACCGTCGACGGGAAGTCCTACTCGCTGACGGAGGCGAACTTCTCCTTCTTCTGGGGTGTCGCCATCATGGCGTACGAGTCGACGCTGGTCGCGGACAACAGCCCGATGGATCAGTACCTGGCCTCGCGCACGTTCGATACCGCCACCGGTAACGTCGTCGCGGACAACCCGGCGCTGCTCGATCCGGTCGTGAGCCGTCTCGCGGCCGAAGGCGTCGTCGTTGCGGTGCCCGGCGGCGGATCGCGCGCGATCACGCGCCAGGACATCCTCCTCGGCCTCGACCTGTTCGAGAAGCCCGTTCCGCCTCCGACGGTGGCTGGCCTCCCGGCCGGGTCGGGCGTGGGCTGCGCGCTGTGCCACATCGGCGCGGAGACCACCAGCGCGTCGATCACCAACATCGGCGGCGGCGTCGAGGTAGGGGACGTCGGATTCAAGAACGCCGGATTCGACTTGCGCATGGAGCGCATGTTCATGGGCGTCCGCACTCCGGCTCCGCAGGCTCCGCAGCCGTTCCCGCCCGTGCCGCTCGGGACCGACGGCATCACCTACGACACGAACACCTACAACGTGAGCGTCACCAGCATGGACGGCGTTCCGCTCGCGACGCCCCAGCAGGTGCCGATCGCGACCTACGACAACGGCTGGTACGACCTCGGCATCCGCCCGATCGCCGAGGATCCGGGCGTCGGCGGGCTGGACCCGTTCGGTAACCCGCTCGCCTGGACGGAGTACTACCAGAAGACCTTTGCCGACCCGTCTTTCATCAAGGTTCCTGGCGGCGGGCTCACCTGCGTCGACGCGAACGGCAACCCCGTCACTCCGCCGGCCGCTCCGGCGACGTCGGTGTTCGTCGGCGAGGTGCTCGACCCGAACACGAACCAGCCGATCATCAGCGGCCCGCTGCTCAAGGACGAGTCGACCGCGAACGCGGGTAGCTTCAAGACGCCGCAGCTGCGCAACGTGGAGCTGAACGGACCGTACTTCCACAGCGGAGGCAAGGCGACGCTGCGGCAGGTGGTCGAGTTCTACGATCACGGCGGCGATTTCGCGAACGAGACGCAGAATCCGCTCATCCGGCCGCTCGCGCTGACCGAGGATCAGAAGAACGCGCTGGTGGCGTTCCTCGTCTCCTTCACCGACGATCGGGTCCGCCTCGAGAAGGCGCCGTTCGATCATCCGGAGCTGGTCGTTCCGGCGGGTCAGGACGGCAGCGGCGCGGACCTCAGCACCTCCATCCCGGCGGTCGGAGCCGGGGGCTCGACAACGCCCGTGAAGCGGTTCCTCAACCTGAATCCTTTCCAGAAGTAACCGTCACGAGGTTTTGATCAGTCGTAACCCCGGTGGCCGGAGGCTTCTTCGCAGAAGCTACATCTCGGCGCCTCCGGCCGCCGGGGATTTTCGTTCACGTTCAGGTTCACGTGCACGTTCACATGGCCATCGTGAACGTGAACGCGAACGATCAAGTCAGACTCGACGACACTTCCTCGCCTCTCCTCGATTGTGTCGTCCTGCCCTCCACCCGCCGCGCCGGCAGATGCAGCGACGCGACGGTTCCCTTTCCAGGCTCGGAGCGCAAGACGAGCTCGCCGCCCAGCTCTTCGGCGAGCATCCGCGCGAGGAAGAGCCCGAGTCCCATCCCTTCTCCCGGATCCTTGGTAGTGAAAAACGGCTCCCCGATGCGGGCCAGGATCTCCGCCGGAATGCCGGGGCCCTGGTCCGTCACCTCGAGGTGAATCGCGTCCGCCGCCGCGGCGACGCGGAGCACGACGGGCGACGGTGCGGGCGAGGCCTGCAGCGCGTTCTTCAGCAGACTGCGCAGGGCGCGCGAGAGCGCCACGACGGGACCGTGCAACCGTAGATCGTCGATTCCCGGACCCGCGGCCGTCTGCACGCGCTCCGCCCCGGGT
>JBJMQD010000462.1:0-2738 GCA_045802855.1 Myxococcales bacterium
GGCTCTCCCTCGAGAAACACCTGCAACGAGGTCACCGCCGGCGGAGTGACGTCGATCGTCACCGGGACGATTTCGCTCGGGAGCGTTCCTCCCGGATATGTCAGCGTCGCGGCGACCGTCGCCGGGCCGTCGCTCAGCCCCGTAGGACCGAGGGTGAGCGTGGCGGAGAAATCGGACGAGCCCGGGGTCGCTGTCCCGCTTCCAGTTCCGATCACGGTGCCCGCACCGTTCTTCACCTGGAAGGTGACTCCCTGAGCACCGCCTGGCGCACGGGCGGTGGCGGTTACCTGGACCTTCCCTCCGACGAATGCGTTCGCTGCCGGGGTGGTGACGACGATGGACGGGGTCGTGACTGGCTTGCAGGTCACGGTCTGGGTGTCGCAGATGGAGGACGAGTCGCAGGCCGGAGAGCAGGTCGAGGCGACGCAGACCGGCGGGCTCACCGTCTTGTCGCAGCGGGCCGCGGGACCGCAGTCGGTGTCGCTCGAGCACTGGCCGCGCAGGTCGTTCTGCGGGTGGAAGCAGGCGACGGAGGTCGCGCTGGCGAGGACAGCAACTGCTACAGCGACAATCCGGGTCATCCGGCGCTCCCGTCAGAACGCGAAATAGAGGGTGAGTCCCGCCGCGGCCAGCACGCCGCCCGCGAGGAGCAAGACGTTCCCCGTCGTGGCGGCATTCTTGCCCGAGTGGATCGAGTCCAGATCTCCGGGCAGGTACGCTCCCCGCTGGTCGTACGAGGAGTTCGCCGTGTTGATGAGCGACCGGCCGTGAAGGCCCTCGTACACGCCCACCGACCCCGCAACGACGCCAAGGGCCACCGCCGCGAGGCCCGCGGTCTTGGTCCATTTCCCGGGCGGGCGAGGCCTCATGCTCGGGGCGACCGTTGGATGGCCGTCGATCCCGACCGGCAGGTCGCGCGCGCTCGAGAGCACGATCGATTCCTCCCGCTCGCGGGCGTAGAGCACGGGCGCTGTCGCCGGCGCCCGGGTGACGAGGAGGGGCTTCTGCACGCTCGTGCGATCCCCGACCGTCACGCGCACGCTGTGGGCGCCGACCGGAAGCCGCAGCCGCGCGGGATTGTGTCCGTCCCGCTCGATGGGGCTGTCGTTCACCACGATCTTCATCTCGGGCAGGTCGACGTCGACCAGTGCCTCGCCCATGCAGTCGCCCCCGGCGAGGAGCCGGCACGCGAGCGACTCGGCCCGCGCGCGCACTTCCTGGTCGGTCTGCGACTCGATCACCTGGTCGTCGCTCCCCAGCACCTTGTCGGTATGGGTGTCGACGAGCACGACCTTCAGCGTGAGCCCGTTCTTGTAGGGCTTGAGCTCGCCGGCGAAGACCTCGTCGACGTTCTGGGCCCCGCCGAGCGCGGCGAGGCAGGGCGCGCTCACGCCGCAGCCTTGCTTTCCGGACGACGGCTCGGGGAGCGCGGCGACCGATCGGTACCGCTTGGAAGCCTCCGCAACCGCGCGAAAGGAGTCGTCGACGACGCGAAGCAGCGTGTCCGTCTCATTGCTCCGGACCAGCCGATACAGCCCGAGGTGCGGCCCGTCCGAAGGAGGGTGACGGGCTGGCGCGCCGCCCGGCAGCGGTGGCGCCGTCTTCTCCGCCGGAAGCGGCAGTGGGACAGGTTTGTCCTTGGAATTCCGGGCCTGCGCCGAAGCGGCAAGCGGCGCGAGGAGGACGGCGCAGGCGAACACGCGAACCATTGGAATCCTCCCCGGATTGGCCATACCACCCATCCCCGAGCAGCCGCCAGCCCGGGAATCGGTTCGCCTTTGGTCGCGGTTTCGGGAAGGCTTCAAGACTGGCCCCGTTGGCCCGATATCGAGCCGTCACAGTTCTGTTATGTTCGGCGCGATGCCCCGGCCGCAGCTACGCTCCACTGAATCGCTGCTCGCGTATATCGGTAAGTTGATTGATGCCCATGTGCGGGCCGGTCTGTCTCACGCCCGGGATCCGGCCTTCGACGGCGGCCAGGGGTTGAAGGAAGCCGTGGCGGACTTCGAGCGGGCTTACATCGAGCGGGTCATCGCCGAGCACGGCGGAAATCGCCGCAAGGCCGCGGCGTCACTCGGGATCGGTTACAGCACCCTCAAGCACAAGCTCAACGGAAAGCGCGCCGCGCCGCACCGGGGTGGCGCCAACAAGGGAATGCGCGCCGACATGAAATGCCGCATCGCGGGATGTACCCAGCGCTCCCGGGGACCGCGGTTCGGCTGGGTCTGCGACCGCCACGCGACCCTGCCCGAGCCGGTCAAGCGCGAGGCGCGCGCCCGCTGGAACCAGCGCCGGCGGACGTTCGGTTAGTCCTCGTCGTCGGCGCCGATGCCGTAGCTCTTTAATTTTCCCTTGAGGGTGGAGTAACCGATGCCCAGCTGCTGCGCGGCGAGGCGCCGGTTCCAGCCGTTCTGGGCCAGCACCTTGCGCAGGTATCCCTTCTCGAAGGCCACCACCGCGGCGGCGAGACTGGTCTCCCGCTCCGCTTCTCTCTTCAGGCCTCCGGCGACGACGAACTCGAGGGGCAGATCGCTCTCCTCGATGACCTGGGCCTCGCAGAGCGTCGCGAGGCGCTCCATCAGATTTTGCAGCTCGCGGATGTTCCCCGGCCATGGATAGCTCTCGAGGAGCTGCGCGGCACCGTCGGAGAGCACCTGCGCGAGGCGCCCCATCTGCACCCCCGACCGGGAGAGGAAATGGTGCGCGAGCTCCCGGATGTCCTCGCGCCGATCGCGCAG
>JBJMQD010000142.1:0-11468 GCA_045802855.1 Myxococcales bacterium
GGTGGGCGCGAAGCTCGTCTTCCCCGGGCCGCACCTCGACGCGCACTCCCTCTTACAGTTGATGGAGACCGAGAAGGTCACCATCGCCGCGGGCGTGCCTACCATCTGGATCGCGATTCTCGAGGCGCTGGAAAAGGAGCCCGGGCGGTACAAGCTGGAGAAAGACGTCCGCATGGTGGTGGGCGGGTCGGCGGCGCCAGAGGGGCTCATTCGCGGATTCGACAAGCATGGGCTGCACATCCTGCACGCCTGGGGCATGACGGAGATGTCGCCCATCGGTTCTTACGCCTCGCTCAAGCCGAAGATGCTCGACTGGGACTACGACAAGCAGGTGACGGTACGGGCCAAGCAAGGCCTGCCCGCTCCGATCGTCGACGTCCGCGCCGTCGACGAATCGGGCCGCGAGGCGCCCTGGGACGGCAAGACGCAGGGCGAGCTGCAGGTCCGGGGTCCGGCGGTGGCGTCTTCCTATACCGACATGGAAGGGTCTCTGGACCGCTGGACGCGCGACGGCTGGTTCAAGACCGGAGACGTCGTCACCATCGATTCGGAGGGTTATCTACAGATTACCGATCGCACGAAGGACCTGATCAAGTCGGGAGGCGAGTGGATCAGCTCCGTGGCGCTGGAGAACGAATTGATGGGCCACCCGGCGGTGAAGGAGGCCGCCGTGGTCGCGGTTCCTCATCCGAAGTGGGCGGAGCGCCCGCTCGCGGCGGTGGTGCTTCGCGAGGGGGCCAAGGCGACGCAGGAAGAGCTGCGCGAGTATCTCCTCGCCCGCGTCGCCAAGTTCAGCGTCCCCGACGCGATCGTCTTCGTCGACGCGATCCCGCGCACCACCACGGGGAAGTTCCTCAAGTCGGCGCTCCGGGAGCGGTTCAAGAACTACGCCTTGTGAACGCCGCTCAGTCGATGCCGACAGGGCTGCTGTTCACGACCCGGTCGATGGGAAGCGGTGGCCGCGTTTCCCCTGTCGGCCTGATCTGGGAGGTGCGCTGGATTCGGCCATCCCCGACCGAGTACTCCGCCTCCTGCCGGCACCCGTGGGCGACGTAGCCGGTCCACCCCAGCGACTCGACCCAGACGTCCTCCTCCGGGCAGCGGAAATCCGTGGCCGCCCGCTTCCGGACCTGAACGTCGGGAAACGCGCACCCGGTCAGAAGCGCCACGCCGGCAGCAAGCAATGCGGCTCTCATCGCCGGCGCCGCGGACGAGCCGCTCACGCCTTCCGGCGGCGGAGCGCGGCCCACGGGACAGTGGCGGTGAGGAAGGAGGCCGCCGCCATTCCGAGCCAGAGATGGAAGTTGGGCGGATCGAGCTCGAGGAGCGTTCGCGCCGTGAGGGCCACCGCGAGGAGCCCGCCGCCGAGGGCGAGCTGCCACGGACGCGCTCGCTGCCGCTCCGTCACCGGATGTCGCGAGAGCGAAAGGTGCGCCGCCACCGCCAGGACGAGCGCGGTGAAGCAGCCGAGATACACGACGTGCAATCCGGCCCGCCGGTAAAGAGGCGCGATCGCTACCCACGAATAGCCGAGCGGCAGCATCCAGATGCAGACCCGCAGCATGCGATCGGACATCCCGGGATAGAGCGGCATCGGTGCGCTCTGCAGCGGACCGGAGACGACGATGAGGGTCACGAGAGCGCGGATCGCGAATCCGAGCTGCGCCGACACCATCTCGCTCGCGAAGAAGCTGGCGAAGAAGGCGACCGCGCACACCGAGTGCAGGACGGCTTCCAGGACGAGCTTGCGGTCCGCGACCTCGTCGACCTCTTCCGCGACGGCGGGAACGATCAGGTCGAATGTCCCCAGCACGAGCGCCGTGAACATGCCCTGCAAAAGGAGCCCGCGCCCGATCTCGTGCAGGAAATACTGCCGTGCGCCGAGCATCACGCCCGCTCCGGCGAGCACCGCGCCGCAGACGCCCATCAGGATGCCGATCGGTACCCAGACGAAACTCGCCGGGAGCCGCGCGCGACGCATTCGCCGGAGCGAGAACTCCGCCGCCATGGCGAGCAGCACGAGCCAGACGACCTGCGCCCAGACCCACTTGTCCAGGAAGGCGAGGACCGCGATGGCGACGGGCGCCGCCACGGCGATCGCTACCTGCCAGCGCGCCGCAGGAGCGGTACCGGTGCGCCGCGGGATGTACGCGAACAGGAACGCGATCGCGAAGCAGGCGAGAAAGCCTTCGACCTGCACGAGCGGGTGGAAGCTCGAGCGGAACCCGACGGAGCGGAAGATCGGCTCGTACAGGCTGTGCAGCCCGAGGGCAAAGAGAAGCCAGGGAAGAACGCCGGCCGTCGCCAGCGCAGCGCCCATGGCGACGAGCAACTTCGAAGGGTCTCGCCGGGTGGGAGAACTGGTGCTCATCGCCGCATCGTGGAAAGGCATACGGACCCTTTCAAGCCGCAACGCGGCCGATCGTCAAGCGGCGGGCGCGGGTTCGGGCGCGCTCTCCGCGGCGTGGCGCTTGCGGCTCGTGAGCTTGTCCATCTCCAGATAAACGACCGGAGTCGTGAAGAGCGTCAATAGCTGCGAGAGGAGCAGCCCCCCGACGATGGCGATGCCGAGCGGCCGGCGCAGCTCGGATCCGACGCCGTGCCCGAGGGCGAGGGGGAGTCCGCCGAGCATCGCCGCGAGAGTCGTCATCAGGATTGGCCGGAAGCGAAGCAGGCACGCCTTGTGGATCGCCGCTTTCGTGTCGAGCCCCTCGTCGCGCTCGGCCTCGATGGCGAAGTCGATCATGAGGATGGCGTTCTTCTTCACGATGCCGATGAGAAGGATGATCCCGATGAGCGCGATGATGCTGAACTCCGTCTTGCAGACGAGCAGCGCGAGGAGCGCCCCGACGCCGGCGGACGGAAGCGTCGAGAGGATCGTCACCGGGTGCACGTAGCTCTCGTAGAGCACGCCGAGGACGATGTAGACCGCGACGAGCGCGGCGAGGACGAGGAGCGGCTGGCTCTTGAGCGACTCCGAGAAGATCTGCGCGGTCCCCTGGAATTCCGCCTTGATGCTTCCCGGCAGGCCGATCTGCGCCTCGGCGCGGCGGATCGCCTGCGAGGCCTCGCCCAAGGCGACCCCCGGCGCCAGGTTGAAGGAAAGCGTCACGGCGGGGAACTGGCCCTGGTGGTTCACCGACAGCAGCGTCTTGTGCGGCGAGAACCGCGTGAAAGTGGTGATGGGAACGGGATCGCCGTTCGGCGGCCTCACGTAGATATTGGAGATCGCTTCCGGATGTCCGGCCATCTCCGGAAGCGCTTCCAGCACCACCCGGTACTGCTTGGTCGGGGTGAAGAGCGTCGCCACCTGGCGCTGTCCGAAGGCGTCGTAGAGCGTCTGGTCCACGAGGCTCGGACTGATCCCGAGCCGCGACGCGGTGTCCCGATCGATCGTTCCGGCGAGCTGGAGCCCGTTCGTCTGCTGGTCGCTGGCGACGTCGCGAAGCTCCTTCAGCGTGCGCAGCTTCTCCACCATCTTCGGCGCCCACTCGGAAAGCTCCTCGAGGTTCGCGTCCTGCAGCGAGTACTGGTACTGCGTCCGCGTCGAGCGGCCGCCCATCCGGACGTCCTGCACCGCTTGCAGGTAGAGCTGGATTCCGGAAACCCGCGCGAGCTGCGGGCGCAGCTCCTGGATGATCTGATCCGCGGTCTTCTTCCGCACGTTGAGCGGCTTGAGATCGATGAACGAGTTGCCGGTGTTGAGGGTGCTCCCTCCCAGGAACGAGACGAAGTGGTTGATCGAGGGATTCGCGGCGAGGATCGCGTTCAGCTGCTCCTGCTTCGCCTTCATCGCCGGGAACGAGATGTCCTGCGGCCCGTCGGAGATGCCGGTGATGAACCCGGTGTCCTGCTGCGGGAAGAGCCCCTTCGGGACCACGATGTAGAGATAGACGTTGAGCGCGATGGTGAGCGCGAGCGCGATCAGCGTCAGCACGGGATGGCGCAGGACGCCCGTGAGGGCCTTGTCGTAACCGCGCAAGAGCCAGGCGAAGAACCCTTCCGAGATGCGGCCGAACCGCGAAGACTTCTCTTCGCTGCGCGCCTTGAAGAGCCGCGACGCCATCATCGGCGTGAGCGTGAGCGAGACGATCATGGAGACGAAGATCGAGACGCTGAGCGTGACCGCGAATTCGCGGAAGAGGCGCCCGACGACGCCTCCCATGAGCAGGAGTGGAATGAAGACGGCGAGGAGCGAGGCCGTGATCGAGACGATGGTGAAACCGATCTGCTTGGCGCCCTTGAGCGCTGCCTCTATCGGCTTCTCGCCGTGCTCGATGTAGCGGGCGATGTTCTCGGTGACGACGATGGCATCGTCCACCACGAACCCGGTGGAGATGGTGAGCGCCATCAGCGAGAGATTGTCGAGGCTGTACCCGCACAGGTACATGACTCCGAAGGTGCCGACGAGGGAGAGCGGTACCGCGACGCTCGGGATCACCGTGGCCCGGCCGCTGCGCAGGAAGACGAAGACGACGAGCACCACCAGCACCACGCTGAGGACGAGCGTCATCTGCACGTCCTTGACCGAGGCGCGGATGGTCGTCGACCGGTCGAGCGCGACCTTGATGTCGATGGCGGGCGAGATGGCGTTCGTGAGGGTCGGCAGGAGCGCTTTCACCCGCTCGATCACGTCGATGATGTTCGCCCCGGGCTGCCGCCGGATGATGATGGAGACGTTGCGCTTGCCGTCGGCCCAGGCGGCGACCCTCTCGTTCTCGACGCTGTCGAGCACCTTGGCGATGTCCGAGAGCCGGACGATCGTGTTGCCGCGCACGACGATGGGGATGTCTTTGTAGTGGGCGGCATCGAAGAGCTGATCGTTTGCCGCCAGGACGAGCGCTTGCTGCGGACCGTTGAGGGCGCCTTTCGGCTGGTCGATCGAAGCCTGCGTGAGAGCGATGCGGACGTCCTCGAGCGACAACCCCAGCCCGGCGAGCGCCACCGGATCGACCTGCACGCGCACCGCCGGCTGCTGCCCGCCGCCCACGAACACCTGCCCGACACCAGGTACCTGCGCGATCTTCTGCGCGAGGACGCTGTTCGCCGTCTCGAAGACCTGGGCGAGGGTCAGCGTCGGAGAGGTGAGCGAGAGGATCAAGATCGGCGCGTCGGCCGGGTTCACCTTCCGGTAATTGGGCCGGCTGGGAAGGTTCGCGGGCAGATCGCCGCCCGCGGCGTTGATCGCCGCCTGCACGTCGCGCGCCGCCGCCTCGACGTCGCGATCGAGATCGAACTGCAGCGTCAGGGATGTCGACCCGAGCGAGCTGGTCGAGGTGATCTCGTTGATCCCGGCAATCCGGCCGAACCGGCGCTCGAGCGGCGTCGCCACCGCCGAGGCCATCGTCTCCGGGCTCGCCCCGGGCAGCCCGGAGGAGACGTTGATGGTGGGAAAATCGACGCGCGGCAGCGGCGCCACCGGAAGCAGCGTGTACGCTCCGAGCCCCGAGACCAGCACCGCCGCCGCGAGGAGCGACGTAGCGATCGGGCGGCGGATGAAGGGCTCGGAGATGTTCACGGCGACGGCACCACCTCGGCGGTCTTCGGCCGCCGCCTGAGCGCGCGCGAGAGCCGCTCCATGTAGAGATAGACGACAGGTGTGGTGTAGAGCGTGAGAACCTGCGAGACGAGAAGCCCTCCGACGATGCTGATGCCGAGCGGCCGGCGCAGCTCGGACCCGGTGCCCTGCCCGAGCGCGAGCGGAATCCCGCCGAGGAGCGCCGCCATCGTGGTCATCATGATGGGCCGGAAGCGGAGCAGGCACGCCTGCCGGATCGCCTCTTGCGGAGTCATGCCCTGATCGCGCTCCGCCTCGAGCGCGAAGTCGATCATCATGATCGCGTTCTTCTTCACGATGCCGATGAGGAGGATGATCCCGATGAGCGCGATGACGCTGAACTCGATACGGCAGATCATCAGGGCGAGGAGCGCGCCCACTCCAGCGGAAGGGAGCGTGGAGAGAATCGTCACCGGGTGGATGTAGCTCTCGTAGAGGACGCCCAGCACGATGTAGACGGTGAGGAGCGCGGCCACGATCAAGATCGGCTCGCTCTGCAGCGACTCTCCGAAGGCCTGCGCGCTGCCGGCGAACTCGGGGCGCACGCTCGGGGGAAGGCCGATCTGCGCCTCGGCCGTGCGGATCGCGTCGACGGCCTGGCCGAGCGCGACGCCCTGCGCCGTGTCGAACGAGAGCGTGACGGCAGGGAACTGTCCCTGGTGGTTCACCGCCAGCGCGGTGGACTCGATCTTGCCGCTCGCAATCGAGGAGAGCGGCACCTGATCGCCGCCCAGCGTGCGCACGTAGAGCTTGTCGAGGGTCCCGGGATCCTGCTGGTACTCGGGCTTGAGCTCGAGGATCACGCGGTACTGGTTGAGCTGGGTGAAGATGGTCGAGACCTGCCGCTGCCCGAACGCGTCGTAGAGCGCGTCGTCGATGGCCTGCGGAAGCACGCCTAGCCGCGCGGCGGTGTCGCGGTCGATGGTGAGCTTGAGCTGCAGACCCGAGGTCTGGAGGTCGCTCGCCACGTCGCGAAGCTCCGGAAGCGAGCGCATCTTCTCCGCCATCTTCGGCGCCCATTCCGCAAGCTCGTCGGGATCGGCATCCTCGAGCGTGTACTGGAACTGCGTGCGGCTCTGCCGGCTCTCGATTTGCAAATCCTGGACGGGTTGCAAGAACACTTGCATCCCTTCCACGTCGTGGAACTTCGGGCGCAGGCGGTCGATGATCTCCTGCGCGCTCGCGCTGCGCTCCTTGCGCGGCTTCAGGGTGATCGAGAGCCGCCCGCTGTTCGAGGTCGGATTGGTCCCGTCGGCACCGATGAACGAGGCGACGCTGGCGACGTCCGGATCGGAAAGCGCCACCTCCGCGAGTTGCTGCTGCAATCCCAGCATGCGCGGGAAGGAGACATCGGGGCCCGCCTCAGTGACGCCGACGAGGAGCCCCGTGTCCTGTAGCGGGAAGAAGCCCTTGGGAATGACGACGGCGAGAAAGGCGGTGAGCGCGAGCGTCGCGATGGTGACGACGAGCGTGAAGAACTGGTGGCGCAGCACCCAGTCGACGCCCACGGAGTACTTCTCGATCATCCACTCGAAGCCACGCTCCGACGCCTGGGTAAGCCGCGAGTGCTTCTCTTCACCGTGCGGCTTCAAGAGATGCGCGCACATCATGGCGGTGAGGGTGAGCGAGAGCACCGCCGAGACGCCGATGGCGATGGCGAGCGTCATCGCGAACTCGCGGAAGAGGCGCCCGATGAGGCCGCCCATGAAGAGCAGCGGGATGAGCACCGCCACCAGCGAGACCGTCAACGAGACGATGGTGAAGCCGATTTGCTTCGAGCCCTTGAGCGCCGCCTCGAAAGGCTTGTCCCCGTGCTCGATGAACCGGGAGATGTTCTCGATCATGACGATGGCGTCGTCGACCACGAATCCGGTCGAGATGGTGAGCGCCATCAGCGAGAGGTTGTTCAGGCTGTACCCGCACAGGTACATGACCCCGAACGTGCCGACGAGCGAGAGGGGCACCGCGACGCCGGGAATGATCGTGGCGCGAAAGCTGCGCAGGAACAGGTAGATCACCGCGACCACGAGGAGGATGGTGAGGACGAGCGTGAACTGCACGTCCTCGACGGACGCGCGCACCGTCTCGGTGCGGTCGCTGAGGATGCTGACCGTGAGCCCCTGCGGCAGGGTCGCCTTGAGCTGGGGGAGCAGCGCCTTCACCCGATCGGCGACCTGGATGACGTTCGCGCCCGGCTGCCGCTGGACGTTGAGGATGATGGCCCGCTTGCGCCCCGCCCAGCCCGCAAGCTGCGAGTTCTCGACGCCGTCGATGACGTCGCCCACTTCCCGCAGCCGGATGGGCGAGCCGTTTCGATAAGCGAGGATCAGCGGCCGGAACGATTCGGCCTTGTAGAGCTGATCGTCCATCGCGATGGCGTAATCGAGGCGCGGGCCGTCGAGGTTGCCCTTGGGCTGGTTCACGTTCGCGGCGACCAGCACCGCGCGGACGTCCTCGAGGGTGAGCCCCGCGCCGGCGAGCGCGGCGGGATCGATCTGCACCCGCACCGCGGGTTTCTGCCCGCCGTTGATGGCGACCAGCCCGACTCCCGAGACCTGCGAGATCTTCTGCGCCAGGATCGAATCCGCCTGGTCGTCCACCACGTCGAGCGGAAGCGAATCGGAAGTGACCGCCAGGGTGAGGATGGGCGTGTCGGCGGGATTGCTCTTGCTGTAGGTCGGCGGCGCGGGAAGCGTGCGCGGGAGCAGGTTGGAGGAGGCGTTGATCGCCGCCTGCACGTCCTGCTCCGCGGCGTCGATGCTGCGCTCGAGCGAGAACTGGAGGGTGATCTGCGAGCTGCCGAAGCTCGAGACCGACGTCATCTGCGTGAGCGACGGCATCTGCCCGAACTGGCGCTCGAGGGGCGTCGTCACCGCCGAGGCCATCGTGTCCGCGCTCGCTCCCGGCAGCGTCGTCGATACCTGGATGGTCGGGTAGTCTACTTGTGGTAACGCGGAGACCGCGAGTTGCTTGTATCCGGTGAGCCCCGCGAGGAGCAGCCCGACGGTGAGGAGGGTCGTCGCGACCGGCCTGCGGATGAACGGCTCGGAGATGCTCAAGGACTGCCCCGGCGCGGCTGTCCCTGCTGCTGGCCGTTCGCCGCCGGCATCGATCCTTCGCGCGGCGGCGGCTGTCCGCCGTCGCGGCCCTGGCCTGGCTGGCGGGCCGCGACCTTGCTGCCAGGGCGAAGCTGGCTCTGCCCCTCGGTGACGACGGTGTCGCCGACGTTCACGCCCTTTCCCACCACCGCCTCCTCGCCCTGCTGCAGATCGATCTGCACGGGACGAGGCTGCACCGTTTGATCGTTTTGCACGACGTAGGCGAAGGCACCGTCGGGTCCGCGCTGCACGGCGGCGAGCGGCATCACGATCGCACCCGTCCGCGTGTTGAGGAGGAGCCGCGCCTTGACGAACTGGTTCGGCCACAAGGCGTGCTGCGGGTTCGGCAGCACCGCCTTCAGGCGCAGCGTCGCGGTGGTGGGGTTGATGGCGTTGTCGATGACTTCGAGCTTTCCCCGGCCCAGCTCCGCGTTGCCGTCGCGCGCGAGTACCCGGACCTCGAGCGAGCCCTGCCGGAACTCCCCGGCGAGCTGCGGCAGGATGTCTTGCGGGAGGGTGAAGATGACCGCGATGGGATCGAGCTGCGCGACGGTGACGATGCCGGTCGTGTCGTTCGCGTGGACGAGGTTTCCGGGATCGACGTTGCGGATGCCGGCGACGCCGTCGATGGGCGAGGTGATCCGCGCGTAGGTGAGGTTGAGCCTCGCCGTCTCGATGGAGGCGCGGTCGATGCGCACCGCTCCCTCGAACTGCCCGACCACCGCCCGCTGATCGTCCGCCTGCTGGACGGCGATGAGCTTGCGCTTGGAGAGATCCTCGAAGCGGGACAGGTTCTTCTTCGCCGCGAAGAGCTGGGCCTGGTCGCGGGCGAGGGCGCCTTCCGCCGTGTGGAGCTGGATCTGGAACGGGCGCGGATCGATCTGCGCGAGGACGTCGCCCTTCTTCACTTCCTGCCCCTCGCGGAACACCACCTCGTCGAGCCTGCCGTCCACCTGGGAGCGCACCGTCACCGTCTTGTAGGCGGTCACCGTCCCGAGGCCGTCGAGAAAGACGGGGAAGTCCTTCTGCTGCACCTTCGCGACGCTCACGGGGATGACGCGCTCGCCCGCCTGAGCACCACGCTGGGCCGCCTCGTTCTTCTGGCCGCAGGCGGCTGCCAGCGCGAGCAGGAAAGCAGCGATTCGCCCGGCGTTCATTTCTGCCCCAGGGCGCGGAGGAGCTGCGCGCGCGCGGTCGAGAGTCGATCGTCAGCCTGCACGGTTTGCGCCTCCGCCGTGGTGAGCGCCACCTGGGCATCGCCGAGCTCGATGGCGTTGCCGACTCCAGTCTCGTACCGGCCCTCCGCGAGACGGAGCCTATCGCGCGCGTTCAACACAGTCTCGCGCTGCGCTTCGAGCACCGACTTGGCCGCCCGGATGGCGAGCAAGGCCTGCTCGACGTCGAGCCTCACCTGGAGCCGTTGCAAATCGAGTTGCGCGGAGAGCTGGCCGGTGACCGCCTCGGCCTCGTGGACCTGCGCCCTCGTCTCGCCGCCCTGGAACAGCTGCCAGCTGAGCGTGAGGCCCAGGGTCGCGTTCCAGGTGAGGTCGTCCGGATTCGCGCCGCCTTCCGTGGCGCCCACGTTTCCCGAGATGGTGGGCCAGTACCCGCCCTTGAACGCGCGGACCGTCTCCAGTTGCGCGCGTACCTGATTTTCGATCGACAGAAGCTCCGGACGGTTCGTGAGCGCCTGCTGCGCGACGGACTCCAGAGCGGCATCCTCGTCCGGGACGGGCGCGAGCGACTCGTCGGCGACGTCGTAATCGCTCGCTCCCACGACGCCCATCGCCTGGTTCAGCTGCGCCTTGGAGATGAGGTAGTTGTTCTGCGCGTCGATGAGCTGGGCCTTGGCGTTCGCCAGATCGGCGCGCGCCTGGGCGAGATCGATTTCCGGTCTCGTCCCCGCCTCGACGAACCCCTGGGTTTGATCGAGGTGCTTACCGAAGTTGTCGACCGCCTCGCGCGCCACGCCGACGAGCGCCCGGGTGGCTCGCGCCTGGAAGAACGCCGCGCGCACGTTGTTGTCGATCTGCAACGCCACCGTCCGCTCCGCGTTCTGCTGCGCGCTCGCGAGCAGCTTCGAGGCTTCGTACTGGCCCGCGGTCTTCCCGAAATCCCAGATCAGCTGATTCAAGGTGATGGCGGCGTTGTAGAAGTTCGCCGAACGGCTGGTGGTCACGCCGCTCGGCGCCGGTGCGGTCCCGCCCCCCGGCGCCGGTGCGGTCACGCTGCTCGCGGACGCGCTCGGCCGCAGGTTGTGCTGGTAGGTGACGAGACCACCCACCTGGGGCAGGAACGGGGCGCGCGACTGATCGACCCGCGCTTGCGCCGCCTCCACCGCCGCCCGGGCCTCGCGAAGCTGCGGCTGGCGCTCGCGGGCGATGCGGAGCGCCTCGTCGAGCGAGAGGACGCGGGGCATCTGCGCCGCGGCGCCCAGCGCTGCGAGACAAATCACGGCAACCGTTTTCCACCCGACGATGATGCGTCCCGGGGACATCGCTCGGCGGACAAGTAACCGCTGCTTCGAGAGAAGCGCAACGGCGATTTGATTGCGATCTCGTTTCAATTGAACAGCGTTTTCATACTACTAGCAGCTTGTCCGGCGCTGTTCACGAGACCTCCGCCGCGAGCGACAGTGCCCGCACCACGGTCCGCTTGCCCAGCTCCACCTTGAACGCGTTGTCCTTCTCCGTCTTCGCTCCGGCGAGCAGGACCTCCGCGGCTCGCTGGAACGACGCGCGTTCCGCCGGCTTCCCTATGAGCGCCTGCTCGGCTTCCGGGACCCTCCAGGGCTTCGTCCCGACGCCGCCCAT
>JBJMQD010000196.1:0-4463 GCA_045802855.1 Myxococcales bacterium
CCCCCCCCCCCCCCCCCCCCCCCCCTCGTCGCCGGCTTCGACGTGCCGCCTCCGCCCGATCCGAGCAGGGAGCGTCGGCCGCGCATCCCTCCCGGGAGGGTGACGACGATCCACGACGATCTGGCGAAGGTGATCGACCTCGCGCAGCGCCGGGCCGGATGTGCACCGTGAGCCGCGCGCACCGTCCTTCTCCTTGTTGCAACCGCCGATCGAACGCCATCCGTATTGACCTCGGTCGCGACGTCATGCTCGCGGCGTGCGCCATCTGCGGCAAGGAGTTTCTCTCCCCGCTGGACCCTGCGGCGGGGCAAGCACAGAAGCCGCAACTGACGCCCGCGCAGCGAGCGGCAGAGACGCGGCGCCGGAACCATCCCGCAGCTCGATCAGCGTGGCTGCGGAGCGTCTGCCGGAGCGAAAGGAAGAATGCGTCGAAGCGCGCGGAGAGGTGCTCAGGCTGGCGCGCGCCTTCGCTGCGCTGCCGGCGGGACCTTCTCAGGTCACGATCGACGCGGCCAACGACCTGAGCCACGCCGCTGGCGACCTGTGGAGCAAGCTCCACTGGCTCGCGGACTGGACGCGGGAGCTGTGCGAGGTGAAGGGCGGTTCGGCGCCAGCGAAGACGATCCGTGACGATCTGGCGAACGTGATCGACCTCGAGCGGCGGCGCGACGAGCGCCGGGACACGTGACGCTCAAGCCCGCCACGGCCGCCACGCTGCGCTCGCCCGGCAGGGCCCTTTCCGGCCTCCGCGGGCGGGCCGCACGCGCAGGCACGGCACTGACACCGAGCCTTTCTCGCGGCCCAGACATGTCCGCCACGGATCGCCTGAATCCGTTGCAATTTCCTCTATTTGGCTGGTGGGCGCTGCAGGATTCGAACCTGCGACCCCTGCCGTGTGAAGGCAGTGCTCTACCGCTGAGCTAAGCGCCCCGGTCGGGCCGGACCGTCTCGCATGGGCCGGGAGCGCAGTCAAGCCGCGGTCGGGCTCGCTCCGGGGCGAATGCCGGCGCAGCCGAAACGCGCCCGTTACAAGCCGCCCCATGCGCCGTCTCCTCCTCCTCGTCCTGCTCGCCGCCTGCGGCAACACCGGCGCCGCGCTCCAGAACGGCGTCGCGCTCGCGGAGGCGTTTGGTGGACTCCGGTTCACGGAGCCCCTCCTCGTCCTGCAGGAGCCGGGTCCGACCGGGCGCTTCCTCGTCGTCGAGAAGCGCGGCACCATCCAGGCGGTCGGGAAATCCAACACCGCGACCCCATTCCTCGACCACCGCGCCAAGGTCAACTCCACACCCGGCGAAGCCGGCCTGCTCGGCCTCGCACTCTCTCCGGGCTGGCCCGCCGATCCCACGGCGTACGTCTCGTACACGGCTCCGAGCCCCCAGAGCCCCGCCAATCTCCGATCCACCCTCTCGCGCTTCACCAGCCGCGACGGCGGCGCGACCCTCGATCCATCCACCGAGACGATCCTCCTCACCGTCGAGCAACCGTTCGCGAACCACAACGGCGGCCATGTCGTCTTCGGGCCGGACGGCTACCTCTACTTCGGCCTCGGCGACGGCGGGAGCGGGGGCGACCCGATGGGCAACGCGCAGAACCTCGGCGTCCTCCTCGGCAAGCTCCTCCGCCTCGATCCCGCGACGGGCAAGGCGCCGATCACGAATCCATTCGTGAACAGGCCCGGCGCAAGGCCCGAGATCTACGCCTACGGCCTGCGCAACCCCTGGCGATTCAGCTTCGATCGGCAGACCCGAAAGCTCTGGCTGGGGGACGTGGGCCAGGACGCCTTCGAGGAGATCGACACCGTCGAGGCGGGCCAGAACTTCGGCTGGAACCGGAAGGAGGGCAAGAGCTGCTACCGGTCCTCGACCTGCGCGGGCGACTTCACCCATCCGGTCGTCGACTATCCCCACGACCAGGGCCTCTCCGTTACCGCGGGGTTCGTCTACCGCGGCTCCGACGTCCCGGCGCTCCAGGGTAGGTTCGTGTACGGCGACTTCGGTTCCGGTCGCATCTGGAGCCTCGCCGCCGATGGCCCCGCGCAGGCGCAGGTGTTGGCCCACGCCGCCAACATCTCGTCCTTCGGCGAGGATCAGCGCGGCGAGGTCTACGTCGTCGACCTCGGCGGGGCGGTCTCGAGATTCGTACCGAGCAGCCAGGCGGGTGCCCTTGCCAAGCCCTGAACGTGCGTTACGGTTCCGGGCATGAGCGACACCACTTCGAAAATCGAAACCGCTTCGACCACCCCGCCCGACATCGACGTGACGGGAAGCTGCGTGGCCTGCGGCGGCGACGTGGCCGTTCGCTTCACGGGCAGGCGGGCGACCGGCCTCTGCCGCAGCTGCGGATTCGTCAGCCACTCCCTCGTGCACCAGCACGACGACGGGCACGTCATCTTCGAGCAGCTCGTCCGCGCCGCGGCGTAAGCGTTTCAGCGAGGCCCGAGGAGCTCGTCGAGCTCCTCGGTCAGGTCCTTTACCCGCCGTTTCAAGTGCGACAGCCGCTTGCCGGCGGCCTTGAAATCGTCGCGGGTCACGAGGCCCGCCGCCTGCATCGCCTTCCGCTGCGCCTCGTCGATTGCCGCCTTCGCCCGCTGCAGGGAGCCGATCGCCGAAGCGATGGCCTCCGCGCGCTTCGGGTCCTCGAACAGCTTCCCGACAGCCTTCATCCCCAGGTTGGTCGCGCGCTCGCGCAGCGTCCGAGAAGCCACCGTCGTCCTCACTCTCCGTGAAACCTGGTCTGCACGGTGCGAATCGCGTCCAATCCGGCGCCGCGGTGGCGCCCGGCGTGTTTCACGAGCCGCTCCAGGTCGCCGCGCAGCCGCACCTTCCGCTCCAGCACCGCCCTCAGCGGATCGGGTCGAGAGCCCGCTAGCGCGGCCTGGAGCAACTCCTTGCAGAGCGAGTACGGCGCCCAGGCGATGTAGTCGGGCTCGTGCTCCTCGAGTTCGTCCTCGTCGTCCGGGAAGCTCAGATCGGCAGCCGCTCCCGGCCGTAGCCGCGCGAGCGTGCAGAAGTCGCTCTCGAGCCCGTCTCCCCGCTCGACCACCACTCCCGCGGTGACTGGGCCGAACTCCAGCAGCGCGCGCTGCACCTGCTCGTCGCCGAGCAGCGCGGCAGCCGCGGCTTCGCACCATTCGCGCGAGGGGAACACCAGCGCCATGCAGGCGCGTCCTACCACGAAGACGGGATCTACTCGCTTCCGAAAACCTTCTTGATCGAAGCGAAGAGTCCCTTCGGCCGCTCGGCTGGAGCACTCTCGGCGGCCTTCTGCCGCCGCTCGCTCTCTTCCTGCCAGGCGGCCTTCAGCGCCTCGGGAGTGTCCTGCGTCGCGAGCAGGAGCTCTCGCGGCTTCGCGTCGCCGTCGAGCCCCTCGACCGTGATGTGGAGCAGGCACTCCTCGTCGAGGTTGAAATTCACCCGCTGTCCCGACGCCTCCGCCGGAAAGCGCAGCGTCCCCAGGTACTCGTTCTCCACGATCCGATCGCTGTCGCCCTGGAAGATGTCCAGGTCTTGCATCTTCCCTTCCTTCGCCTGCGGCAGGCGGAAGCTGCGCTGGGCGGGAATCTGCGTGTTCTTCTCGATCACCTTCCGGAAGCGGCCGCCCGGCATGGCGAAGCCAATCGGCATCGAGAGCGCGTCGACCAGCGTCACCGAGTCGATCTCCTGCATCGACTCCGCGAGCAGCGCCGCCCCGAGGGCGACCGACTCGTCCGGGTGGACACCCTTGCGCGGCGGCTTGCCGAAATACTGGTGCGTCTTGCCCTGCACGAGCGGCATCCGCGTCTGGCCACCGACGAGCAGCACTTCCTGGATCTCCGCCTTGTTCAAGTTCTTCTCGCCCATCACCTTGTCGACGAGGGCGAAGCTGCGATCGACGAGGTCCATCACCAGGGTATTGAGCCGCTCCCGCGAAAGCGGAATGCGCAGGTCCACGGGCTTTCCCCGCCGGTCGGCGACGTAGGGGAGCTCGATCACCACGTTGGAGAGCAGCGACAGATCGATCTTCGCCGCCTCGGCGGCGTTCTTGATCCGCTGCATCGCCACCGGACTTTGCGTCAGGTCGATCTTCGTCTCGTTGCGGAACTCCTCGAGCACGTAGTCGATGATCCGGTTGTCGAAATCGACGCCGCCGAGGAAGGTGTCGCCGCCAGTCGCCAACACCTCCATCACGTTGCCGTGCAGTTGCAGCACGGAGACGTCGAAGGTGCCGCCGCCCAGATCGTAGACCAGCACCTTGTGATCGAAGCCCCGGTTGAGCCCGTAGGCGAGCGCCGCGGCGGTCGGCTCGTTCACGATGCGCCGCACCTTGAAGCCGGCGAGCGATCCCGCTTGCTTCACCGCGTTGCGCTGGTTGTCGTTGTAGTAGGCGGGGACGGAGATGACGGCTTCCTGGATGGGCCCGCCCATGAACTGCTCGGCGATGGTCTTCACCTGCCCGAGGATCAGGCTGGCCACGTGCTCCAGGCT
>JBJMQD010000208.1:0-4207 GCA_045802855.1 Myxococcales bacterium
CCCGCGCCCGATCGTCTACTACGCGCTTTCGCGCTGCGTCCGTCGCGGGCGAAGCCCGCTCCTCACGACTTCGCTGCCGTCAACGCGGGGACCTCCGAATCCAGCGCCTTCGCGGACAGCGCCGGCCCCACCATCTGCACCAGCGCGCCGATGGCCTTCCCCGCCTGCGTGACGGGGAAGATGTTCGCGTAGCCCACCGAGAGCGAGGTGCTGATGTAGTGGACGGCATCCACGTACGTCCTCACCGAAGGGTTGTGCCCCTCTTCCGCGCAGAAGAAGAGGACCGCGGCCGCGGAGACGAAATCGGCAAGTTCTTCGGCGCGGGTCATGATGTCAGTCCCTCCTTACGGATGCCTGGGGTACTCCGTTTTCCGTCGCCGGAAGCGCCGGCGGAGCGATCCTCTGCGGATCGACCGCCTTCACCGTACGCTCGAGCGCGGCAGTCATTTTCTCGGTGTCGACGAACCTCATCATCTCCTTCAGCGCCGGCATCAGCGCGCTCGTCTGCAGCATCGTCTGCATCATCGGCCCCAGGGCATTTCCCAGGACGGAAGCCTGTGGCTGCGTTCCCGTACCGGGACCACCACCGGCTCCGCCGAGCTGCAGCACCTTGATCTCGCTGATCCGCTCCGCGGGCTTGACGAGCTCGCGCACGACCGCCGGGGCGATCTCGAGGAGCTTCAGCGCTGTTTCTTGAAGCAGCAGCTCGCGAGACTTGCTGTTCATGGCCGCGAGCTTCTGCCGCTGCACTTCCGCCTCCTTGAGACCCGCCTCGCGATTCGCCTCCGCGAGCCGGGTGATGGACTGCGCCTGCTTCTCCGCGGCATCCGCCTCGGCCTGCGCGCGCAGCTTCCGCTTGTAGGCCTCGATCTCCGCCGCGATCCGCTCCTGCTCCGCGGCCTTCTGCGCCGCCACCACGGCGACCTGCTTCTCGCGCTCTGCCTCGGCCACTTGCGCAACCGTGACGACCTGCTGCTCGGCCTGGGTCTTGAGGGCCTGGGCAGCCGCCCTCTTGGCGTCGGCTTCCGCGCTTTCCTTCGCCTTGAGCGTGAGCGTGATCTCCTTGTCCACCTTGGCGGCCTCGATCGACTTCTGCTTGTCGACGAGCGCCGCCTCGACGGCCTTCTGGCGATCGATCTCGGCGGACTGCTCGGTCTTCTCCTTCTTCGCCTTCTCCAGCGCGATGAACGCCTGCCGCTGCAGGTCGCGGGCCTCGATCGCCTCCTTCTGCGCGATCTCGGCCTTCACGGCCGCTTCTTCTTCGCGCGCCTTGCCCTCACGCATGATGCGGTCCTGGGTGGCGACGTTGATCTGCTGCTCGCGCGCGATCTCGGCGGTGCGCTCGGCCTCCTCCTGCACCTTGCGCTTCACCGCGATGTTCTTCTCCACCACGGTCTGCGTCACCGTCTGCCGGCCGCTCGCGCCGAAGATGTCGTCGGCGCGCATGTCCGAGAGCGGAGTCTGCGCCAGCTCGGTGATGGTCACCGATTCGAGGGTGAACCCGTTGCGGCCGAGATCCTCACGGAGCGCCTTGCTCACCTCCTGCGCGAAGTGCTCGCGGTTCATGTGCAATGCGAGAAAGTCGTTCTGCGCCGCCACGGCGCGCAGGGCGCCGACGAGCTTCGGCTCGAGCAGCTCCTGGCCCGTCTTGCGGATCGCCTCCGGCGTCGCGTGCCCCTCGTCGATGCCGAGGGTGCGCGCGGCCTTCTTGACGTCGTCTTCCGCCGGCTCGACGCGGATGTAGAACTCCGCGCAGAGGTTCGTGCTGATGAAGTCCTTCGTCACCAGCGCGTCGTGTCCCGCCCGCCGGATGGTCAATCCGATGGTGGAGAGCGACAGGGTCGCGGCCCGGTGCAGCATGGGCACGATCCAGGTCGCGCGCCCGATGAACACGTCCGTGGAAGCGCGTCCGATGCGGATGATCGCCTCGCTCGGCGACGGGCGCTTGAGGAAGCGCGACATCGCCGCCACGAAGGCGAGGACCGCGAGGAAGACGGCGAGGACGAGACCTGCCGCGAATTGCCATACTTCGATGCCGAACAACATTGCGACCTACCTCCTTCATTGGATGCCCGTCACCGTGAAGACGCCTTCGTCTTGCAGATCGACGAGCACCACCTGCGCGCCGCGCTCGAGGACCTTCTCGGTTCCGTCGAGGCGGCCGTGCACGATCAGTTCCTCTCCCCGCGCGTCCCGGACGCGGATCTCTCCGAACTGCGCGTCGAGCGTCGCGCTCGCGACCACGCCGATCCGGCCGCGTAGATCCTTGCGCGCGCTCGCCCCGCGCCCGCCCACGTCGACGAGCTTCGCGACGAGCCTGGCGGCGAATCGCACGGCGACGACGCCGGTCCCGAGCGCCCCCGCTACCGAGAGCGGGAAGAACCAACCCCGGTAGACGCCCGCGGCGCCGAGGAGCACGCGGTTCAGAAACAGCCCGGTGAACCCGGCGAAGATGAAGAGCGTGAGCCAGACCACCAGGAACGGGACGCGGCCGACGCCGAGAAACGCGCCGATGCTGAACGCACCGTGCTCCTGCACGTCCACGTCGTGATCCGCGTCGCCGTCGATGTCGTGCTCCGTTGCCAGGTCATCGGGAACTCCGTCTCCATCCAGGTCGATCTCGTGATCTCCCGCAAAGGCGTGCGCCGCGAATCCGAACAGTTGCAAAACGAAGAAAACGCCCACCAGCCCCAAAGCCACGAGGTACGGGAGGTTCCACCACTGGTTGAGGAATTGCCAGAAGCTCATCTCGATCACCGCGCTGCTTTACGCGCGAAGCATAATCTCCATGTCAGCCGGCCGCAGAGCACGGTTCCTGCATTGCCGGATCGGCACGCGCGTTGCCAAAGCATCGACCGCGCCATTTCAACGGTCCTGCTTCCGCGCCCTTGCAGAATTCCGCCGATTCAAGCTGGAGGATGGCGCCTGACGAGGCGCAGCTTCTCCGCGCGCGCGAGCCGCTTGATCTGGTTCTCCCGGCGAAGGGCCGCGGCGCGGTCGGCCACTTCCTCCGACCACGCGAGGACCAGCGGGCCGCGCCCGCGCGTGTAGCGGGCGCCCTTCCCGGCGGCGTGCGCGGCGAATCGGCGCGCGAGGTCGGTCGTCGCTCCCGCGTACAGCGTGCCGTCGCCGCATCGCAACAGGTACACGTGCCAGGCCATCGCGAGAACGGTACCGCAGCCGGAGGAAGAGTGCGCCTTTTCAAACGTGCGAGGCGAGGAACTCGATCGCTCGCTCTTCGGCGTAGAACCGCGGCAGCCACCGTCCGCCGACGAACCCGAGGTGGCCACCCTTCGCGAACGTCTCGAGCGTCACGAAGTCGTTCCGGGCAGCGGCAGCCCGTGGCAGGCAGCGCGGCGGAATGAACGGGTCGTCCTCGGCGCTGAGGAGGAGCAACGGAACCCGCACCCGGTCAACGTACTGGCCGCTCGAGCTTTGCGCGTAGTAGTCCGTGGCGCCCGCGAATCCGTGCACAGGTCCGGTGATGGCGTCGTCGAACTCCCGCAGCGTTCGCGCCCGGCGCACCTTCGCCGGATCGAGACCAGGGAACCGTGCCGCCTTCTCCAGCGCCTTCGCCTTGAGGCCGCGCAAGAACCTGGTCCGGTACACCCACGCCATGGCGCCCGGTCCGTCGAGCGCGTCGGCGCAGAGCGCCAGATCGAACGGCACCGAGAGCGCCGCCGCGGCGCGAACCGGCGCTCTGTCGCCCTGCTCTCCCAGCCACTTCACGAGCACGTTCCCGCCCAGGGAGCACCCCGCGCAGAGAAGCGGCGCTCGCGGCGACTCCTCGCGCGCCCGCCGGATGGCCTCCCCCGCGTCGCCCGTCTCCCCCGAGTGGTACGACCGCAGCAGCCGGTTCGGCTCGCCCGAGCAGGACCGGAAGTTCAACGCCAGCCCGCGCCACCCCCGGGCGCGGGCCTCCCCGAGGAGCCCGCGGACGTAATGGGAGCTCGAGCTTCCTTCGAGGCCGTGGAGGACGACGAGGAGCGGCGCCTCGAGCGGCCCATCCATCCGATCCACGTCGAGGAAATCGCCGTCCGAAAGCTCCCACCGCTCGCGCCGCACCGGAACGCGCGGCCCCGGACGGAAGAGGGTGGCGAACACCGTCTGCGCATGCCGCCCGCGCAGCCAGACCGCGGGTTCGAAGCGTTCCATCACAGCTCCGCGAGGAACCGCGCGATGCGCGCCGCCACGATCTGGCGCTGCT
>JBJMQD010000292.1:0-5918 GCA_045802855.1 Myxococcales bacterium
TGGGTGCTGGTGACGGGAATCGACGCCGCCGGGCGGCTCGCCATGAACGCGGAGTTTCCGGGCACGATGCGATCGACGTACTCGCTGCCGTACCGGTCGTCGCCCCTCGAGCTCGTGCCCATCCTCGCCACGGACGCGCACGACTTGACCCACGGCTCGCACCTGAACGCCGTCAATCCGACGGGACATCTGGTCGGCACGTTCTACGAGAACGCGTTCGGGCCCAACGAGTCGACCGGCTCGTATTTCTACGACGGCGCGGTCACCCGGATCCTGCAGGCGCCGACGATGAACCGAAGCGAGGCGCTCGCGATCAACTCGCACGACCAGGTAGTCGGCTGGATGCAGGTGGGACCCGAGCAGCACGCGTTCCTCTGGGACCACGGGACGGTGCGCGATCTCGGGACGGTGTCCGGGGCGAGTACCATGGCGACCGCCATCAACGATTCCGGCGTCGTCACGGGCTGGGGAGCGACGAGTCCCACCTCGGGCGTCAGCATCGCTTTCCGCTGGGACGGACAGATGCACGCGCTCGGCTGCCCCTCCGGGACCATCCATTGCGAGACGTTCGCCATCAACGCCCGCGGCGACATCGTAGGAGAGGCGCTGGTCTCGATCACCGCGGGCGACGTCGCCTTCCTTCATCGCGACGGCGTCTTCTACCGTCTCGCCGACCTCGTGCAAGACGCCCCGGGCTGGCAGTTCGACATCGCCCGGGCGATCAACGACGCGGGACAGATCGTCGGAACGGGCAGGCTCGACGGCAAAGGGCACGCCTTCCTGCTCACGCCGCGATGACGTTCTCCCCGGTGGGTTTCCGGTCGTGTCGGTCGTGTCGATTTGGGGCAGGCTCGTTCGTCGCCTGATCGGAACCCACAGGAGGAACCATGAAATACCTCACGTTCGTGCGCCATTCCGAGTCGTATCGCGAGTCCCCTCCCCCGGCGGCCCTGATGGAGGCGATGGGCAAGTTCGTGGAGACGTCCCTCAAGGACGGCACGCTCGTCGACACGGGCGGCCTCTTGCCGAGCAAGGACGGCGTTCGCGTGCGCCTCAAGAACGGGAAGATCACCGTGACGGACGGCCCGTTCACCGAGAGCAAGGAGGTCATCGGAGGCTGGGCGATCCTGCAAACCGATTCGAAGGCCGAGGCGGTCCGGATCGCGACCGAGTTCATGGAGCTGCACCGCAAGCACTGGCCCGGGTTCGAAGGGGAATCGGAGCTCCGGCCGATGTTCGATCCGGGGATGGGACCGTAACCCTCCGCGCGGCGAGCGGCGTTCTCGTCGCGTGAGCTCGAGGGTGTAGACTTCGCGGCGCGCCGCTCGTGGGGATGTGGTCATCTCCGCGCGTCAGCGCGGATCATCGCCCCAATCCGCTTGCGGTGTTCCTCGTCGAGCGGCGCAGCCGCGGCGCGCTCGAGGACCTGCTCGGGGACCGCGAGACCGCTCTGGAACGCCGTACGCCCGAACGCCCGATCTTTCTCGCGGCCCGCAGCGTACTTGGCAACCAACAGATCGTGGATCTCCAGCGCGATCCCGGTCGCCCCGCGCGTGCCAGGAGTGTTGATCCGGATCGCCCTCGATTCCCAGCCCGCAGGCAGGATCGCGGTCTCAGGACCCACGCCCTGAGCGTAGTACCCAAAGGTCGAGTGAAACGGCGACCCCTCACCGATGGAACCGTCGATGAGATCCCATCTCTCAGGATGGTTGCGCGGATATACGTCGGCTTCCATCGAGACGAGCAGCGCGGCCGGTGCGTTGGGATGCTGTCCCAGGACTGACTGGCTGCCAACGACGACGATCTCGTCGTCGTCGGCGATTGTCGCGGCCGCGCGGATGAGATGCTCGAGCTGGGCGCGGTTCATCCGGACTCCCAGCGGGCGCGGACGTCACGCCAGAGCTTCCAGCGCTCTCGCGGGTCGAGTGCCCCCGAGAAGGGGCTCGCTTGGCGCAGGGCGCGTCCGCGCTCGGAAGGGTCGATGAGCTGCGCCGCGATCTCGTCGATCGTCCCGGCGAGCACCCGGAGCCATTCCTTCGCATACGGAGCGTGTCCCTCGCCCTGCGAAGCCCACTCCTCCGCGCGCCGCTTGGCCACCGAGATCAACTCGGGACGACGGGCGAGCCGCGCCGCGACCTCGCGGTGGTACGCGAGGCTTCGCTCCTCCGCGAGCGCATGCAAGTCCATGGCGAAATTGTAGACGATGGGCTACCCGTTCCATAGCCCGCGCAGACGCGCCTCGGCGGCGAGGCCCTCGTCGGCCCCGGGGCCATCGGCGATCATGCGCTGCGCGTGATCGAGTGCGAGCCTCTCCAGCGCAAGCTCCTCGCAGGCGCGCAAGAGCTCGGATTCGGTAAGCCCGGTGCGGGTGCAAAGCGCGGCGCGAGTGCGGGCGCGGAGCCGCTTCCGCCAGGAAAGCTCCGCCGCGCGCACTTCCCCCGGCAGGGGCTCGAGGCCGCACTCGCGTGCCCAGCCGGCGAGGAGCGCGCGGCGCAGGCCGGCATCGGACAGCTCTCGAGCGTCGGGCCGCCTCTGCAAGCGCGCAATCTTCGCCGGATCGAGACGCGCCCTGCGGACGAGCGACGATGGCGCAGGCTTGCGCGGGCTCGCCGCCCAGCGCGATCGCGGCCGCGCCGCCGCACGCAGCGTCTCGCGCGCGTCCTCCGCCTTCAGATCAGGGACCTCGAATGTTTTCCAGCGCGCGCGTACCGGCGCCGCAAGCGCCTCCAGCACCCGGGACCAGGTGCGATCCTGGTAGAAGATCCGCGCCGCCGCCGCCACCAGCGCCTGGGCCTGCGCGGGGCGCAGCACCTTCTGGCGCTGCGCGCACTCCGCGGCCCAGCGCACGTTGACGAGCGGCACGGTGAGCGGACGGAAGGCGTGCTCGGCGCCGGCATGCAGGAGCGCGACCTCGGAGTCGTCGGTGATCCGCCCCTCGCGGTACCACTCGAAGATCCGGCCGACGCCGATCATGCCGCGCGCGTGCAACTCGGCCGCGCGCAAGGCGCCCATGCTCGCGCCTCCGTAGACCGCGACGCCGGCGTCGATCGCATCGAGGATCTCGTGGTGCCAGACGCTGGGCTCCGATTCGAAAACCCCGTCGATGAGCGCGATCGCGTCGGGCCGATGGCGGGTGAGAGCGCGCCATACGTCGCCCTTTCGCGCCGGAGGCAGGACGGTGCAACGCGCCTCGGCCCGGGGAAGCGAGGGGCCCAGAAATGCCACCAGCTTCACAGCAGCTCCGACACGCGCAGGCCCGGGACCAGCACCTTGAAGACAGGCAGCGGGCCGGCCAGCTCGACCGCTGCGGCACGCCGCCAGCCGAGCGCGCGCAACGCTCCTTCGACGCCGCCCCGGGCCGTCGGCATTCGCGCGGCGTCCCGCTTTCCCGGGGCGCGAGCGCAGGCGCGCCGGAGAAGCCGCGCCGCCGTCCGGTCGGGACGGGTCACGTCTTCGCGGGCGCCGTGGACGTCGGTGAGACGCGACTGCGCCGCCTCGAGCAGCGCCGCAAGGAGCGCGTCGTCGGGCCGCATCGCACAGGCGTATCCTGCGGTCGCGGGCACGGGCCCCTCCTCGAGATCGATCAGGATCGCGGCGGCGACCGGCAGCGCACCCGACAGATCGAAGCAATGCGCCTCGAGCCCCTGGGCGCCCAGCCGCTCGCACATCGCCGAGACTCTCGCAGGCAATGTCCCCGTCGCGATCTTGCGGGTCCGGATCGCCGCGGGGCTCCAGCCCTCCGGCAGGGCGGCCGCCAACCGATCCCGCTCGGCCGCCTCGAGCACCGCGTGCAAGAGCGCCTGCGACCTTCGCGGGTGCGCACCCATTCCGTTTGAGCTCCACCGAAACGGCGCGGGCCCGAGGGAGGCGCTCCCCGGCGGCGGGCAGTGCACGGCCTGCGCCGGGACCAGCACAGTGGTGCCGGAGATCAGATCGCGCGCCTCGATCCAGGCAATGCGCAGCGCGCTCGAGAAGAGCCGCGGCGCCGCCACCTCCGCCGAATCGAGCCATGCCCTTTGCCCCAGCTCGCGCGCCGAGGCGAACAGGAGCTCCGACGGAACGCGCTCCGCCGCCCATAGCTCGGCCGCCTCGGAGAGCGCCGACGCCCGGGCCTCCTCCCAGCTCTCTCCCTTTCCGTTCGAGATCTGGAGTACGTGCCCACCCGGCCGCACCGCGCAGGCCACCTCGACGCCCGCGCGATCGAGCCCGGTCACGCGCGCAACGCGAGTCACTCCGAGAGCGGGGAGCAGGGACGTCACGGGCCGGCGCGCCGACTGTCCGCGACGAACATCCCGCTGTCAAATCGCCGGCGCGCCGTGAGATGTGGCGAAGTATCTCGAAAAATCAAGGCCCCGCCTCGGCGCGGCGGGGCCTTTCCTTTCCCGGGCACCTCGATTCAGGCCGCCAGGTCGTCGGTCATCACCACGATGGTCGGCGCGCCGCCGCTGGAGATGGACGCCGCGTGATCGAGCGCTTCCTTCGCCGCGTCCGACCCGGCGCAGTCCTGTAGTGCGGCCAGCGACGGGAAGGTCACGTCCGAAACGGCGTACCAGGCGCTACCCGGCGACTTGACGCGCTTGCTGACCACGCTCGAAGCGCCGATGAGCCGGGGGCCGGCGAAGGGGAGATGTTCCTCACGGTACGCGCGGTCGAAGGCCTTCGGGTCCTTGGGGTTCGGGTAGATGATGAGCAGGTGGGCTTGGGCCATTTTGCGTTCCTCCTGCGCCGTGTCGGCGGCGCCAGGAGGTTCTAGCCAGCCCGCCTCCGCGGGGGCGGTACGAAATCCGTACCGGCGCGGGCGGGAGCCACCGCCGCGAAGGCGTACCTCCGGAACCAGCTGGGGAAAGCCCGCACCCACTCGCGCCGGCCGTCGACTACGAGGCCCGCATGCCTTGCGTCCGCAAGCGAGAAGTCGCCGCGCCACCAGCCCACCAGCGCGCGCAGCGGAGCGCGGACGCGCAGCATCTCGGGAAAGCCCGGATTGACCGAGCAGAGCGAGACCTCGCTCCGGCGCAGCAGCAGGTAGCGCGTGCCGGAGCGCCCGTCTTTGCCGGAGAAATCGATCCGCGTGAGCACGGGCGCAGAGGGCAGCGCCTCCAGGTTCACCTGCCGCTGCATGTCCCAGACGAGAGCGTCGGCGTCGAGCTCCTCCGCTGGAAGGTCCCGCGGCAGCCAGCGCTGCCCCCAGGCGCCCAGCTCGCGGACGGCCGCGGCCAGCTCCAGCCCGGCCTCGGTCAGCTTGTAGCGGGGTCCCGGATCTGCGCGCTCGATCACGCGCGCGTCGAGCAGCTCGCGCAGCCGGGCCGCGAGCATGGTGCGGGAGATCCGAGGGAGGCCGCGGCGCAGATCGCCGAAGCGGCTGCTCCCACAGAGGAGCTCGCGGACGATGAGCAGAGTCCAGCGCTCGCCGAGCAGATCGAGGGCGCGGGCGATCGAGCAGAACTGGCCATAGCTCTTCATTCGCGCAAGATACCGCGGAGCGGGCTCTCGCGTGGTACGGCTTCCGTACCGCTTCAAAGATACTCACTCTTACCGTGAAGAACGCGATAGACGTCAGCCGCGTCGCGCCGCCTTGATCGCGGCGACGTCGATCTTCTTCATGCCCATCATCGCGTCAAACGCGCGCTTTGCTTCATGGCCGCCGGCCGCCAGGGCCTCGGTCAGCACGCGCGGCGTGATTTGCCAGGAGACGCCCCACTTGTCTTTGCACCAGCCGCACGCGCTCTCCTGGCCGCCATTACCGACGATGGCGTTCCAGTACCGGTCCGTCTCCTGCTGATCGTCGGTGGCGATCTGGAACGAGAAGGCTTCGTTATGCTTGAACGCCGGACCGCCGTTGAGGCCGAAACAGGCGACGCCCACGACTGTGAATTCGACGGTCAGCACGTCGCCCGCCTTGCCGGACGGGTAGTCACCGG